>JALEYW010000070.1:0-14497 GCA_022773145.1 Bacteroidales bacterium | reverse complement strand
ATCTAACGAACTTTGTGTACAAGTTGCACATAACCAGATAGTATAACTTAAAGATTGAGCACTCTAAGTTAACAATATCCTGCGATATGTGCAACTTCTTTTAGTTCATATTATTTCCATTTTAATTCCGCCAACGGGTATAATTATTGATTAAACTTCGGAAATTCATCTTTGCACATATCCTGATGGACGTGGAGAGGTATTGAGTATTCGTCCCCACTATTCTCATCTGGTAAATGTCCTGTTTTTTTATAGTGATAAATAAGTTGTTTTTTGTGTTGTTTTCTTCTCATCCCCAGTGGTTCCTCAACTGTGATGAAATAGTATCGTTTAGGTAGATACCTTTGGGGTCAAAGTTTGATTGGTGGCAATTTGTTGACAGCAGCGGCGCAAATTTCCTCATTCAGATGAACGTAGCCCTCGGTGTGGCGGGTGGTGGAATGGCCAGCCAGCATGGCGACGGTGCTGAGGTTGACGTTGAGGGAAATGAGGTTGGTAATAAAGGTGTGGCGGGCGCAGTGGAGCGTGATGTGTTTGTTGATGCCCGCGTTTTGCACCCATTGGTTGAGGATTTGTAACGAACGGTTGTAGGAGGGTGGGGTGAATAGTGGTGTTTCGGTGGTAGCGTAAGCCCCTCTTCGCCGGATGGCTCGGAGGGCTAACGTTAGAGCGGTGGGATTCAACTTCATGACAACAGCGGCTGCCTTGGAGTGGCTCGCCACTTTTTGCTGGGTGAACTGCATGATGCCTTCTGCCGGACAGATGTTGGCGAGGGTGAGGCGCGATACGTCGCTCCAGCGCAGTCCGGTGTTGCAAGCAAAGAGGAACAGTTCTTTCACTTCCGTGTTGGAACAAGGCGTTTCTGCCAGAAGCTGTAATTCCTTGAAGGTCAGTGGCTTCTTGGGGTGGGCCGTATGGCTCTGTGTGCGCACATCACGTGCCGGATTGTCAGTTAGCAGTCCTTCGCGAACGAGATGTCCAAGAAATTGTCGGAACTTGCCGAAGTAGCCGGCGGGTGTGTGGCCGTGAAGTCCGCATCGCGTGTGGAGATACTGCCAAAAGTCGGTACAGAAAACGGGGGTGAGGTCTGACGGAAGGAGCAACAGACGTTGGGTGAATTGTTCTAAATGCAGACCGACGGCATGGACCACAGCGTGGTCGGCTGATGTGTAACTTGTTTCAAAACTTTTCCATAGTTGTAAGATATTCTTTACTTCACTTTCCGGTTTTTCCCAGTTAGCTTGCAAAATTTTGATTTCATACTTTGCCCGCATGAAAGTGGCAAATTCCATCTTCTGACGATTGGCTTGCTTGATATCGCTGTTGATGGGTTTGTCGAGAATGATGCCCAGGTTCTTCCTTGTGCGTTTGCCTTCTGAGTGGATGCACAGGTAAAGCGCAGTGCGCCCTTTGGCCAGTTTCCGTTTGCCAATACTGATTTTCATAGTGTTAGATTTTTTGATGTGTTGAATGATACTCAAAGCGCTTATGGCTTAGCGTGGCGCTAAAGTTGTTTCTAAAATTAAAATAGTTTCGTTTCCGAAAGTGTCATCTTTTTTGAGAATTTCTTGTTTGTGGGGGTGCTGGAGGTGTTAGTTACGGACAAATCACGATATTTATTAAAAAAAGAATTGATTTTTAAGGGGGATCGTTTGCTGATAATTTAAAAATTGCTACTTTTGCACCCCGAAAGTAGGACACATCAGAAACCTGCTTTGTTTGAAGGGGCTTCGGCTCCGGGTTAGCAATAACCTTCCGACCCTGATTGCTTACAATCAAGGGCTACGGTTTACAAAATCAAATTTTTTTAATTTTCATAATACTGAAATGCCAGGATTATTAGGAAAAAAAATCGGAATGACATCCGTTTTCAGTGCCGAGGGCAAGAATGTGCCATGCACTGTTATCGAAGTTGGTCCTTGCGTGGTAACGCAGATCAAAACCGTCGAGAAAGATGGCTATGCAGCCGTTCAGGTTGGTTTCCAGGATGCTAAGGAGAAAAATGTTACCGCTCCGCTGATGGGCCACTTCAAAAAAGCCGGTGTTACCCCCAAACGTCATTTGGCAGAGTTCAAGGGATTTGACCAAGAATTGAACCTGGGTGATACGTTGACGGTGGAAATCTTTAACGATGTGGATTATGTTGACGTAGTCGGCACTTCCAAAGGTAAGGGTTTTCAAGGCGTTGTGAAGCGTCATGGCTTTGGTGGTGTAGGTCAGAGCACGCACGGTCAGGATGACCGCTTACGCAAGCCGGGTTCTATCGGTGCCTGTTCTTATCCCGCCAAGGTGTTCAAGGGAATGCGCATGGGTGGCCAAATGGGTGGCGACCGTGTGACAACGCAAAACTTGAAAGTGTTAAAGGTCATCCCCGAACACAACCTGCTCCTTATCAAAGGTTCTGTTCCAGGCTGCAAAGGTTCAATCGTAATTATCGAGAAGTAAGCAATGGAAGTTAGTGTATTCAATATCAAAGGTGAAGATACCGGCCGCAAGTTGACGCTGAGTGACAGCGTATTTGGCATTGAGCCGAACGACCACGCTATCTACCTCGATGTGAAGCAGTATCTCGCTGCTCAGCGTCAGGGCACGGCAAAGTCGAAGGAAAGAAGTGAAATGAGCGGTTCTACCCGCAAGCTCGGACGCCAAAAGGGCGGCGGCGGTGCTCGTCGCGGTGATATCAATTCTCCGGTGCTCGTAGGTGGCGCTCGCGTGTTCGGTCCGCGTCCTCGTAACTATGATATCAAAGTCAGCAAGAAACAGAAGGCGTTGGCTCGTCGCAGCGCTCTCTCTTACAAGGTGAAAGAGGATGCTCTGATCGTTGTAGAAGACTTTACTTTGGAAAGTCCGAAGACTAAATCTTTTGTAGAAATTGTAAATAATCTTAAGATTGCTGACAAGAAGGTGCTGATGGTTCTTTCGGGCTCCAATAAAAATGTATATTTGTCAGCTCGCAATTTGCAGCGTGCCAAGGTGGCTGTCGCTTCGGATATCAATACTTACGGAGTGTTGAATGCCGGCGTGATGGTGGTAACCGAAAGTGCCGTAGCTCAAATCGAGTCTGTCCTTAACAAGTAATAGCAGCTAACAGAATATGGCATACATTATCAAACCCATCATCACCGAGAAGATGAATGCGGTAACCGAGAAGCTGAACCAGTTCGGCTTTATCGTTCGCCCTGAAGCTAACAAACTTCAGATTAAGGCAGAGGTGGAAGCATTGTACAACGTGAACGTGGTTAGCGTAAATACGATTCGCTATGCCGGCAAGAATAAGTCGCGTTATACACGTTCCGGCTTGATTAGCGGACGTACCAATGCTTACAAAAAGGCTATTGTAACCCTCAAAGAGGGCGAAACTATCGATTTTTATAGCAATATCTAAATAAGTAATGGCAGTACGTAAATTTAAGCCCACTACACCGGGGCAGAGACACAAGGTTATTGGTACGTTCGAAGAAATTACTGCATCCGTACCAGAAAAATCTCTCGTTTACGGTAAGCGTTCTTCCGGTGGTCGTAATAATGCCGGTAAGATGACGATGCGTTATCTTGGCGGTGGCCACAAGAGAAAGTTTCGTGTTATCGATTTTAAGCGTGAGAAAGACGGTGTACCCGCAGTTGTGAAGACTATCGAATACGATCCGAACCGTTCGGCTCGCATCGCTTTGCTCTTCTATGCTGATGGTGAAAAACGTTATATTATTGCTCCTAATGGATTGAAGGTTGGCGACCAGCTGATGTCGGGCGCAAATGCAGCTCCTGAAATTGGTAACGCTCTTCCTTTGCAGAACATCCCTGTTGGTACCGTGGTACATAACATCGAGCTTCGCCCGGGTCAGGGTGCATTGCTCGTTCGTTCTGCCGGCAACTTCGCACAGCTCACTTCGCGTGAAGGAAAATACTGCGTAATCAAGTTGCCCTCAGGAGAAACTCGTCAAATTCTTAGTGCTTGTAAAGCTACTGTAGGTAGCGTAGGCAACTCTGATCACGCTCTCGAAAGTTCAGGTAAGGCCGGACGCTCTCGCTGGCTCGGTCGCCGTCCTCACAACCGTGGTGTGGTTATGAACCCTGTGGATCACCCGATGGGTGGTGGTGAAGGACGCCAGAGTGGTGGACACCCGCGCTCACGTAAAGGCTTGTATGCTAAGGGCTTGAAGACCAGAGCTCCGAAGAAACAGTCGAGCAAGTACATAATCGAAAGACGTAAAAAGTAACAAGCACTAAAACAAAGAAGAATTTATGAGTCGTTCTCTTAAAAAAGGCCCGTATATTGCCGTTTCGCTCGAAAAGAAAATTCTTGCCATGAACGAAAGCGGAAAGAAAAACGTGGTAAAGACGTGGGCCAGAGCTTCAATGATATCACCCGACTTCGTGGGTCATACCGTTGCAGTTCACAACGGAAACAAATTCATTCCTGTTTATGTTACTGAAAACATGGTAGGCCATAAGCTCGGTGAGTTCGCACCCACCCGTAAGTTTGGCGGACATGCAGGTAACAAGAAGAAATAAGCAGGGCCATTCAATCCAGATAAAAATAACAGCATAATCGAATAATGGGAGCAAGAAAAAGAATTGCGGCTCAAAAAAGAAAAGAAGCCCTAAAGACCCAGTATTTTGCCAAATTGCGCAATGTGCCTTCCTCGCCCCGTAAAATGCGCTATGTCGTTGACATGGTGCGCGGCATGGAAGTGAACCGTGCGCTCGGAACGCTTAAGTTCTCCAAAAAAGCAGCATCTGAAGCAGTGGAGAAACTGCTCCGCTCTGCTATCGCTAACTGGGAACAAAAGAACGATCGTAAGGCCGAAGATGGCGAATTGTATATAACCCGAATCTTCGTGGACGAAGGTGTTACGCTGAAGCGTATGCGTCCTGCACCCCAGGGAAGAGGCTATAGAATTCGTAAACGTTCAAACCACGTTACTTTGTTCGTGGGTACTAAAACTGAAGAAGATTAAGATATGGGACAGAAAGTAAATCCGATAAGCAACCGACTTGGTATTATTCGCGGTTGGGATTCTAATTGGTTCGGTGGCAATAACTTCGGCGACAATATTCTCGAAGATAGCCAAATCCGTAAGTATCTCGACGCACGCTTGGCCAAAGCCAGCGTTTCCCGCATCGTAATCGAACGTACTCCGAAGCTCATCACGATCACGCTTTGCACTTCACGCCCCGGTGTTATCATCGGTAAGGGTGGTCAGGAAGTGGACAAGCTGAAGGAAGAACTGAAGAAGATTACTGACAAGGATGTCCAGATAAATATCTTCGAAGTGAAGAAGCCCGACCTTGATGCTAATATTGTGGCCAAAAGCATCGCTCGCCAGGTTGAAGGCAAAATCGCTTACCGCCGTGCTATCAAAATGGCAATTGCAAATGCCATGCGCATGGGTGCCGAAGGTATTAAGGTGCAAATCTGCGGCCGTCTGAATGGTGCAGAAATGGCACGCAAGGAAATGTTTAAGGAAGGACGTACTCCGCTCCATACTTTCCGCGCCGACATCGACTATTGCCAGTGTGAGGCACTCACGAAAGTGGGTATCCTTGGTATCAAGGTGTGGATTTGCCGCGGTGAGGTTTACGGTAAACGCGACCTCGCACCCAACTTCACGCAGGAGAAAGACACTCGCGGAAATGGCAACTTTGGCGGTGGCCGCAAATTCCGTAACAAGAGAAACAACAACCGCTAATCAGTTTTTCAGTTAGAAAATCATGTTACAACCGAAAAGAACCAAATACAGAAGACCGCAAAAAGGCCGTTGCAAAGGTAATGCCCAGCGTGGCAACCAACTTGCCTTCGGTAGCTTTGGTATCAAGAGCCTTGACACACATTGGCTCACCGGTCGCCAAATTGAGGCAGCTCGTGTGGCTATGACACGTTATATGCAGCGTGAAGGTCAGAGCTGGATTCGTATTTTCCCCGACAAACCTATCACGAAGAAGCCCGCCGATGTACGTATGGGTAAGGGTAAGGGTGACCCCGTAGGTTACGTGTTCCCCATTACCCCCGGACGTATCATTTTTGAGATTGAGGGTGTACCTTTTGAAGTTGCAAAAGAGGCTCTTCGCCTTGCTGCACAAAAGCTTCCTGTTACAACCAAATTCGTTGTTCGACACGACTACGACAAAAACGCTTAAGCATGAAAATTTCAGAAATTCGCCAAATCCCCGTTGCAGAGCTTGCCGAGCGCGTGGCTGACGAGGTTGCAAAGTATAATCAAATGGTTCTGAACCATAGCATCTCACCTCTGGAAAATCCTGCACAGATTAAGGACGCACGTCGTACGATTGCTCGAATGAAGACTGTGTTGAGAGAACTTGAACTTAACAATAAATAAAGGTCCGGATGGAAGCTAGAAATTTAAGAAAAACAAGACAGGGTGTTGTTGTCAGCAATAAGATGGATAAAACTATCGTTGTTGCCGCCAAGTTCAAGGAAAAGCACCCTATTTATGGTAAATTCATCTCCAAGACGAAAAAGTACCATGCTCATGACGAAAAGAACGACTGCAATGTAGGCGACACTGTCCTGATTATGGAAACTCGTCCTTTGAGCAAAACCAAGCGTTGGAGAGTTGTAGAAATTGTTGAAAGAGCTAAATAATTATGATACAAGCAGAATCCAGATTGACTGTTGCTGACAATAGCGGTGCCCGCGAAGCCCTCTGTATCCGAGTGCTGGGTGGAACTCGTCGTCGTTATGCATCTGTCGGCGATGTGATTGTCGTTTCCGTAAAGAACGTCATCCCGTCAAGTGATATAAAGAAAGGTGCCGTATCTAAGGCTTTGATTGTACGTACAAAGAAAGAAATTCGTCGTCCCGACGGTTCGTACATTCGCTTCGATGACAATGCTTGCGTACTCCTTAATAATGCAGGCGAACTCCGTGGTAGCCGTATCTTCGGTCCTGTAGCTCGCGAACTCCGTGCAGTCAACATGAAGGTCGTTTCTTTGGCACCTGAAGTACTTTAATCAAGATTACAAGAAAGTAATGAGCAAGTTACATATCAAAAAAGGAGACACCGTTTATGTCAACGCTGGTGAGCACAAAGGTAAAACCGGCAAGGTTATCAAAGTGCTTGTGGACAAAAATCGCGCTGTTGTCGAAGGCGTAAATATTGTTTCCAAAAGCCAAAAACCCAGCGCAAAGAATCCCCAGGGTGGCTTCGTAAAAGTAGAGGCTCCTATTCATATTTCAAATCTGAACGTCGTTGACCCCAAAACCGGTAAGCCGACACGCATCGGACGCCGATTGAACGAAGAAGGTAAGTTGGTACGTTTCGCTAAAAAATCAGGAGAGGAGATTAAGTAATGAGTAACACAGCACAACTTAAGAACGAATATAAAGAGCGTATTGCTCCTGCTCTGATGAAGCAGTTCAACTATTCTTCTTCCATGCAGATTCCTGTACTCAAAAAGATTGTTATCAATCAGGGCTTGGGTATGGCAACTGCCGACAAGAAGATTATTGAGGTAGCTATCAACGAACTTACCGCCATTACAGGACAGAAAGCTGTTGCTACAGTATCTAAAAAGGACGTGGCAAACTTTAAGCTCCGTAAAAAGATGCCTATCGGCGTTATGGTAACCCTTCGTGGAGAACGTATGTATGAGTTCCTTGAAAAGTTGGTACGTGTGGCTTTACCCCGTATCCGCGACTTCAAGGGTATCGAAAGCAAGTTCGATGGCCGTGGTAACTATACGCTTGGTATTCAGGAACAGATTATTTTCCCTGAAATCAACATCGACACCATCGACCGCATTCTGGGTATGAACATCACGTTCGTTACCTCAGCTCCTACAGATGAAGAAGGCTATGCTCTCCTCAAAGAATTCGGCCTTCCTTTTAAAAACGCTAAAAACTAATTCGAAACTATGGCAAAAGAGTCAATGAAAGCACGCGAAGTAAAGCGTGCGAAGCTCGTAGCTAAGTATGCCGCCAAGCGTGCAGCACTCAAGGAAATTGTCAATAAGTCGAATGATCCCGTAGAGGCTTACGAGGCTGCCCGCAAGCTCCAGAAGATCCCTCGCAATGCCAATCCTATCCGTCTGCACAACCGCTGCAAGATTACGGGTCGTCCCAAAGGCTATATCCGTCTGTTCGGCTTGTCCCGTATCCAGTTCCGTGAAATGGCATCCAGCGGTCTGATTCCCGGCGTAAGAAAGGCAAGCTGGTAAAGAACTACAATCCTTTAAATTATTTAATATTGTCGGGGGCGTCCCGATTAATTAAACAATCAACTTTATGACTGATCCAATAGCAGATTATTTGACGCGTTTGCGCAATGCAATCCAGGCTAAACACCGTGTGGTGGAAGTACCGGCGTCAAACTTGAAAAAGGACATCACAAAGATCCTTTTCGATCAGGGGTATATCCTCAACTACAAGTTTGAGGATGACGGTGTTCAGGGCACCATCAAAATTGCTTTAAAGTATCACCCCCAAACAAAGGTGAACGCAATTAAGTGCCTTACCCGTGTTTCAAAACCCGGTATGCGTAAATATACGGGTTATCGCGAAATGCCCAGAGTTATCAACGGACTTGGTATCGCTATCATCTCCACTTCCAAGGGCGTAATGACTAATAAGGAAGCCGCAGAACTTAAGATCGGCGGTGAAGTTCTTTGCTACGTTTACTAATAAGGAGGAACAAAATGTCTAGAATAGGTAAATTGCCGATTAACATCCCTGCAGGTGTCACTGTTACCCTGAAGGATAATGTAGTGTCCGTAAAAGGACCGAAGGGTGAGCTCAGCCAGGCTGTTGATCCTTCCATCATCGTAACGATTGAAAACAATGTTATCACTTTTGCTATCGACGAAGCCAACGAAACCGTTGGTTTGAAGCAGAAGCAAGCTTTCCATGGTCTTTATCGTTCGCTCGTCAACAATATGGTTGTCGGCGTATCGCAAGGCTACAAGAAGGAAATGGAGCTCGTAGGTGTTGGTTATCGTGTATCTAATCAGGGAAATCTCATTGAGTTCTCTTTAGGTTATACGCACAGCATCTTTCTCCAGCTTCCGCCTGAAGTGAAAGTGGAAACGAAATCAGAAAGAAACAAGAATCCGTATATCTCCCTTGAGTCAGCAGATAAGCAACTTTTGGGATTGATTTGCGCAAAAATCCGCTCTTTCCGTAAGCCTGAACCTTATAAGGGTAAGGGTATCCTTTATGTCGGTGAACAAATTCGTCGTAAGTCTGGAAAGTCGGCAGGTGCCAAGTAATTTAAATCTAATAAGATTATGACTACGAAAAAAGAACAAAGACGCGTAAAAATCAAATATCGGGTTCGTAATAAGATATCTGGTACTGCAGCATGCCCTCGTTTGACGGTATTTCGCAGTAACAAGCAAATCTACGTACAGATTATCAATGACGAAACTGCTTCAACTTTAGTTGCTGCTTCTTCTTTAGGTATGGAAGCCATGCCCAAAAAGGAACAAGCTGCCAAAGTGGGCGAAGCCGTAGCTGCCAAGGCTCTGGCTGCCGGTATTACCCAAGTGGTTTTTGACCGTAATGGTTACCTTTACCACGGTCGTGTGAAAGAAGTTGCTGATGGTGCCCGCAAAGGCGGACTTAAATTCTAACAGATTATGGCAAACAGAGTAAACGTAAATACAGAAGACTTAAAGGATAGACTGGTTGCTATCAATCGCGTTGTCAAGGTAACAAAAGGTGGCCGTACCTTTACTTTCGCTGCTATCGTAGTAGTAGGTGATGGCAAGGGTGTTATCGGATATGGTCTTGGAAAAGCCGGCGAAGTTACAGCAGCCATTGCTAAAGGCGTTGAAGCTGCCAAGAAGAATTTGGTAAAGGTTCCTGTTTTGAAAGGAACTGTTCCCCATGAACAAGCAGCCCGTTTCGGTGGAGCTGAAGTTCTTATCTTGCCTGCTTCTGAGGGTACCGGTGTAGTAGCCGGTGGTGCAATGCGTGCTGTTTTGGAAAGTGTAGGTGTGAAGGACGTATTGGCTAAGTCCAAAGGTTCGTCCAACCCTCACAATCTCGTGAAAGCCACTATCTTGGCTTTGAGCGAAATGCGTGATGCACGCACCGTGGCACAGCATCGTGGTGTTTCTTTGGAAAAAGTATTCAGAGGATAAGAAAAATATGGCAACGATTAAGATACAACAGACTAAGAGCCGTATTGGTGCTCCCAAGGACCAGAAGCGTACACTCGACGCTTTAGGCCTGAAAAAGATGAATCATGTAGTAGAAAAGGAAGATACTCCTGCTCTTCGTGGTATGATTCGCAAGGTACGCCACTTGGTGACGGTAGTAGAATAATTTTCAAATCTCGACTTTTTATGAAATTACATACTTTAAAACCTGCATGTGGCGCAACTCATTCGCGTAAGCGTATCGGCCGTGGTCCTGGTTCAGGAATGGGCGGTACTTCAACACGTGGACACAAGGGTGCCAAGCAGCGTTCCGGTTATAGCAAAAAGATTGGTTTTGAAGGTGGTCAGATGCCTTTGCAGCGCCGTTTGCCCAAGTTCGGCTTCAAGAATATCAATCGCGTAGAATACAAGGCTATCAACCTTTCAGTTCTGCAAACGATTGCAGAAGCTAAGAATTTGGAAAAGATTGGCATTAACGAACTCATCGCAGCCGGATACGTTTCATCCAAAGCCTTGGTGAAGATTCTTGGCAATGGTGAGCTTAAGGCCAAACTGACTGTTGAGGCACATGCCTTCTCCAAGTCTGCCGAAGCAGCTATCGTAGCTGTTGGCGGATCTGCTATCAAACTCTAATCTACTCTATTTTCGATGAAAAAAATAATCGAGACAGTAAAGAACATTTGGAGAATTGAGGATTTGAGAGTTCGAATCCTCATCACTCTCCTTTTTGTTGCAATATACCGCTTCGGTTCGTTTGTAGTGTTGCCTGGCATTGACCCCGGTCGTTTGGCTAAGCTTCAGGAACAGACGAGCGAGGGCTTGATGTCGTTGTTGAATATGTTCTCGGGTGGTGCGTTCTCCAATGCTTCCATTTTTGCATTGGGAATCATGCCTTACATTTCAGCATCGATTGTCATCCAGCTTCTTGCTATAGCCGTGCCGTATTTCCAAAAGATGCAGCGCGAAGGCGAAAGTGGTCGTAGAAAGATCAACCAATATACTCGGTGGTTGACCATTGCCATTTTGGTATTTCAGGCACCGACTTATCTGATCAACCTCAAGGCACAAACAGCCGGCTCTGGAGCCTTCCTCGTAGGAGATGGTTTTTGGTTCATGTTCTCGTCTACGATTATCCTTGCGGCAGGAAGTATGTTTATCCTGTGGCTTGGCGAACGTATCACCGATAAGGGTATTGGTAACGGCGTATCACTCATTATCATGATTGGTATTATCGCTCGTATGCCTGCAGCTTTCGGTCAGGAATTTGTTACCGCTTTGAGTGGCGCCGAAGGTGGCGGACTCATCAAGTTCCTTTTCGAGATTATTGCTTTGCTCTTTGTGATGGCATTGGCTATCATGTTGGTAAAAGCAACCCGCAAGGTACCCGTGCAATATGCAAAGCGAGTAGAAGGCAACAGGGCTGTAGGTGGCGCACGCCAGTACATTCCCCTTAAGCTTTTTGCCGCTAACGTGATGCCGATTATTTTCGCACAAGCTATCATGTTTATTCCACTGACTTTGGCACAGACCGTATCACGTGATGGTGGCAGCTGGGCTTTAAATCAGTTCTTGGATCATACGAGTATCCTGTATAATGCCGTATTCGTAATTCTGATTGTGGCTTTCACCTATTTCTATACAGCAATCACCCTTAACCCTGTGCAAATGGCAGAGGATATGAAGCGTAACAACGGTTTCATTCCTGGTGTCAAGCCCGGCAAGCCTACTGCTGACTATCTTGATACGATCATGTCGCGTATTACGTTGCCCGGCTCTTTGTTCATTGCCCTTATTGCCATCATGCCTGCTTTTGCCGGCTTGTTTGGTGTCAAGCAAGAGTTTGCGCAGTTCTTTGGAGGAACATCCTTGCTCATCCTTGTGGGAGTTGTATTGGACACGCTGCAACAGATTGAGAGTCATCTCTTGGTGCGTCATTATGACGGCTTGCTCAATTCCGGACATGTTCGCACACGTTCAACGAAGGTAGCTGCCTACTAATTTTAGGTCTGAATGATTTATCTGAAAACAGATGATGAGATAGAGTTGTTGCGCAAAGCCAACTTGTTGGTTAGCGCAACACTCACAGAAATAGCCAAAGTAGTTGAGCCCGGTATCACAACGCGGCAGTTGGATACACTTGCTGAACAGTTCATTCGGGATCATGGTGCAGAACCAACCTTTAAAGGCTTTCCCAATCCTTTTGGTTCACCTTTTCCTGCTTCAATCTGTACTTCTGTCAATAATGTAGTAGTGCATGGCATTCCCAATGACGAGCCTCTTCAAGATGGCGACATCGTTTCTGTAGATTGCGGCACACATATCGACGGATTTTGTGGCGACTCATGTTACACGTTCTGTGTAGGTGAGGTCAGTGCAGAGATCAAAGAACTTCTCCGGGTAACCAAGGAGTCGCTTTATCTGGGCATTGAGCAGGCCATAGCAGGCCACAGATTAGGAGATATAGGTTATGCTGTTCAGCACCATTGCGAAAGCAAAGGGTATGGTGTAGTTCGGGAGTTTGTTGGTCATGGTATTGGAAAAGATATGCATGAAGATCCTCAAGTTCCCAATTATGGCAATCAGGGCACAGGCAAACAACTCAAAAATGGTCTTTGCATCGCCATAGAACCAATGATTACATTAGGTAGTCGCGAGTTAGCCATGTTGCCCGACCATTGGGGAGTCATCACCCGCGATGGCAAGCCGGCTGCACATTTTGAGCATACCATTGCAATCCATCACGGCAAAGCTGACATCTTATCATCATTCAGTGAAATCGAAGAAATAGAAAGGCAAAAACATTAATATGGCAAAAGAAGCTGCTATTGAACAAGACGGGACAATCGTAGAGGCATTGAGCAATGCCATGTTCCGAGTAGAATTAGAGAATGGTCATGAAATCACTGCCCACATCTCAGGCAAGATGCGAATGCACTATATTAAAATCCTTCCGGGCGATAAGGTTAAGGTCGAAATGAGTCCTTATGATCTTTCTAAGGGTAGGATTGTGTTCAGATACAAATAACAATACATAATGAAAACGAGAACCTCCATCAAGAAGCGCTCAGCCGATTGCAAAATTGTACGTCGTAAGGGCCGTCTGTATGTAATTAACAAGAAGAACCCTAAGTTCAAAATGCGTCAGGGTTAAACTCAATCAGCAATAAATCAAATAGTATATGGCAATAAGAATTGTTGGTGTAGACCTCCCTCAGAACAAGCGTGGTGAGATCGCCCTGACCTACATTTATGGTATAGGTCGTAGTAGCTCGGCAAAAATCTTGGATAAGGCCGGCATTGACAGAGATATCAAGGTGAAGGATTGGACTGACGACCAGGCAGCTAAGATTCGTGAAATCATTGGTGCCGAGTTTAAGGTTGAAGGCGACCTTCGCTCAGAAATCCAACTGAACATCAAGCGTCTCATGGACATCGGTTGCTATCGTGGCGTTCGCCATCGTAATGGTTTGCCTGTCCGTGGCCAAAGTACGAAGAACAATGCGCGCACTCGCAAGGGTCGTAAGAAGACTGTTGCAAACAAGAAGAAAGCTACTAAATAATAAATAATTATGGCAAAGAAAACAGTTGCAGCTAAGAAGAGAAACGTGAAAGTCGATGCTATGGGGCAGCTTCACGTCCACAGCTCTTTTAACAATATCATTGTGTCTCTTGCTAACAGCGAA
Organism: Bacteroidales bacterium; assembly: GCA_022773145.1. GTDB lineage: Bacteria > Bacteroidota > Bacteroidia > Bacteroidales > Bacteroidaceae > Alloprevotella. The sequence continues at coordinate 695 of JALEYW010000070.1, read as the reverse complement.
GGTCAGGTTATTTCTTGGTCTTCTGCGGGTAAGATGGGTTTCCGTGGCTCCAAGAAGAACACTCCCTATGCCGCTCAGATGGCAGCTCAGGATTGTGCTAAGGTAGCTTTCGACCTCGGTCTCCGCAAGGTAAAGGCATATGTTAAGGGTCCCGGCAATGGTCGCGAATCTGCTATTCGTGCCGTGCATGGAGCAGGCATTGCAGTAACGGAGATTGTCGACGTAACTCCGCTTCCCCATAACGGTTGCCGTCCTCCCAAGAGAAGAAGAGTATAACATACACGTAGTTTAACAAAGACAAAAGATAGAAATGGCAAGATATATAGGACCTAAGTCTCGTATCGCCCGTAAGTTTGGAGAAGCAATCTTTGGTGCTGACAAAGTGTTGGCAAAGCGCAATTATCCTCCCGGACAGCATGGCAACAACCGTCGTCGCAAGACCTCTGAATACGGTGTCATGTTGGCAGAGAAGCAGAAAGCCAAATATACCTATGGCGTATTGGAGAAGCAGTTCCGCAATCTTTTCGAGAAGGCAGCTTCTTCCAGCGGCATTACCGGTGAAATCCTGCTTCAAAGCCTTGAGTGCCGCCTTGACAACGTAGTTTATCGTTTGGGTATTGCTCCCACTCGTGCAGCTGACAGTCAGCTCGTCAAACACAAGCACATCACCGTAGCTCGTCAGGTCGTCAATATCG
>JALEYW010000090.1:0-6214 GCA_022773145.1 Bacteroidales bacterium | reverse complement strand
TTTTGAACACCCTACCCGTTGGGGCGACAAGGTCAAACGTCGGGATAACCCAGGGTGTCGCTCCCTACGGTCGCTTGCCCTGGGCTGTGTGCTGTTGCCCCTCCGGGGCGCAGCCTGACGGCCTTGAACTTTTACCGGACACCAATAATAAAAAATACTGTTTGAGGTAGTCAAGATAGCCGCATCGAGTAACTTTATAACCTCATAACCTCATAACCTCATAACCTCATAACCTTATAACCTTATCCCTCATAACCTCCGAAACTTAAATTGATAATTTGATGTTGCACCTTACGGCTCCATGGCATCGATATTGCGCTTCAATCCTTCAAATTTCGCCCTTTTCACCGCGCTTTTCCGGAAAATCTCAGTGTATTGCTCGCGTGTGAGCTGCTGCCAGTCGGCCTTGTCCATGCAGAGCAGGGTGGGGCGGGGCTGTAGCTCCTCCACTTCGGTGTTGCGGGCAAAGCGTTCGTTCCACGGACAAGCCTCGGCGCAGCGGTCGCAGCCGTAAAAGCAGGGAGACATCCGTCGCGACTCCTCCGTAGGCAGCGGGCCACGGTGCTCAATGGTCAGGTACGACAGGCAGCGGCGGGCGTCCAGCAGACCGTCGCCGCGCAATGCCCCCGTGGGGCATGCTTCCACGCAGCGGCGGCATGTGCCGCAGCGATTAGGCATAAAATCATCGTATTCATCGCATTTTTCAGTCAGTATAAGTTCTCCGAGAAAGAAATAACTGCCCGCCTGCGGAATAATCAGCTGGGAGTTCCTTCCTTGCCACCCCAGTCCGCAGCGCCTGGCCCAGTATTTCTCGTCCACCGGTGCCGTGTCCACGAAAGCCCGGCTTCCTTCGCCCGCTTCCGGACCCAGCAACTCCAGCAATCGGTGGAGCATTCCCTTCACCACTTCGTGATAGTCTGTGCCGTAGGCATAGCGTGCCAACCGCCACTGCGTTGATGACGGTGCCGGCACTTGATCGGAATAATAGTTCACCGCCACGCTCACCACCGTTTGTGCCCCGTCTACCAGCAGGCAAGGGTTGAGCCGCTTCTCCACATGGTTTTCCAGATACGCCATGTCCGCATGGCATCCCTCCACCAACCATTGGCGCAACTCTGCCGCGCGTTCCTCCGCCACCGGACCGGCAGGAGCCAAGCCGCAGGCTGAGAAACCTATTTCGGAGGCCAGCTGTTTAACCTTCTTTGCCTGGAGCATGGTGGTACTATTGGTAAATCAGTGTCGTGAGCCGCTCCGTACGGTACACCTCGGCCGCTACTGCCTGCATCTCCTCGGCTGTTACTTCATTGATGTCGCGGCACAGTCGGGCAATGTCGCGATAGCGGTTGTAGTGGGCAAACGTCTTCCCCAGTGCCAAGGCATAATTTTCCGGCGCGTCGGTCGAGATGCCTATCTGTCCCAGCAGCTGCTTCTTGGCCGCTTTCAGCCGAGTTTCCGACAACGGATTGTCGATGAAACGGCGCAATTCGCGCTCTAACAGTCGGCGGCACCGCGCCACATCGTGTGCATCGCAACCGAAGTATACGTTCCAGAAGCCCGTGTCAGGATACGTGTTCAGGTAGGAGTCTACGCTGTACACCAGCCCCGCCTTTTCACGCAGGCTCAGGTTGAGTCGCGAGTTCATGCCCGGCCCGCCCAATATGTTGTTCAGCAGCGTCAGGGCAAAGCGGTGCGGACTGCTCCCGCCGTATGCCGGGCCGCCCACCATGACGTGAGCCTGGTGCGTCTGTTTTGTCACGATGCGCAACGGCTCTGCCGGCACGGACGGCACTGTGGGAGGCTGCGTAGCCGGAAGGGAGGGTTCCGCCGGTCCGAAGTCCGATGTGAGCCGTTCGAGCGTTCGCACGATGGTGCGGAACGGCACGTCGCCGTACACATAAAAAGCTGTGTGGCAGGGGTGATAATAAGGGCGCACAAAGCGCAAGGCATCAGCCGTGGTGTACTGGCGCAGCCGTTCGGCACGCCCCAGAATGTCACGCCCCAACGGTTGTCCGGGATACATCATCGCTTCAAACTCGTCGAAGATAAGTTCCGACGGCGAGTCCTGATAACTGTCGATTTCATCGCAGATTACCTCCACCTCCTTGTCAATTTCCGTCTGCGGGAACGTGCTGTGGAACACGATGTCGGTCAGCAGATCCGCCGCTCGGGCAAAGTCATTCTTCAGCACCGTGGCGTAGTACACCGTTTCCTGTTTGGTCGTAAAAGCGTTCAAGTCGCCGCCCACGCGCTCCAGTCCGTTCGTGATGTGGCAGGCCCGGCGGCGCGATGTGCCCTTGAAGGTGAGATGCTCGATGAAATGGGCCATTCCGGAGTCGGCCTCCGCCTCGTGGCGTGTGCCCGCACAGACCACGTAGCCGCAGTACACCACCTGAGAATGGGAAGGCTCGTGAATGAGGCGCAGGCCGTTGGCCAGCGTATAGGTTTGATGTGACATGAAACTACCGTTTGAAATATTTGCCCACCACGGGCAGGTTCGACAAGGGGAAATCATAATGCACCGTGTGCGCCATAAACAGGGCAATGCAGCCCGTGTTGATGAGCAGCCGCAGCCACAGCGCATCAATCCATGTAGCGGCTGCCTGCATCACGGCAAAGAACAGCAATGTGATGGCCACGTACACCGCCATGTCCTTCAGCGGGTAGCGAATGGGGTAGTAACGTTGTCCCACCACGTAGCTGAGCGTCATGGCCGTGGCGTAGCCTGCAAAGCCCGCCCATGCACAAGCCATGTAGCCGTAGGTGGGGATGAACAGCACGTTGACCGCTATCAATACGGCGCAGCCTATGCCTGAGAACCATGCTCCCCAGATGGTTTTGTCGATGAGTTTGTACCAAAACGAGAGGTTGAAATAAATTCCCATCATGATTTCCGCCGCCATGACGATGGGCACCACCTTCAGCCCTTCCCAGTAGCTGCGACCGATGATGTGTTTCAAAATGTCGATATACCCCATCACCATGAGGAAGGCCAGAAGGGTGAAGATAAGGAAAAACTTCATCGCCTTGGCGTAAGTGTCGCGATTGTCGCGATCCTTTTGCCGGCCAAAGACGAAGGGCTCGTAGGCATAACGGAAAGCCTGCGTAATCATGGCCATGATCATGGCAATCTTCACGCTTGCGCCGTAAATGCCCAACTGCACCTTGCCTTCCTGTCCCTCCACCAAGCGCGGAAACAGCATTTTGTCGGCCGTCTGGTTCAGAATGCCCGCTATGCCCAGCACCAGGATGGGCCAGGCGTAGCCCAGCATCCGCCAGGCCAGCACCTTGTCGAACACCCATGGGAAGCCCGTCAGTTCGCGGCGAAAGAACAGCGTGACAAAGGCGGTGCAGAACAAGTTGATGGCGAAAGCATATCCCACACCGTAGCTTGGGTCGTAAACCGCCGCCGCCACATCGTGCGTGGAGGGATTATCGTAGAGCCAGGGCAGGAGAAGGAAATACACGAGGTTGAGCGAGATGTTCAGCACGATGAACAGCAGTTTCAGGGCGGCAAACTTGATGGGCCGGCGCTGGTAACGCAGGTAGGCAAAGGGGATGCACTGGAAAGCGTCGATGGCCACACATACCGCCATCATGCCCAGGAACTCCGGATGTGCGGCATAGTCGAGCGCAGCGGCGATGGAGGGCAGAAAACCGAAAACCAAGGCCAGGAACACCAGTCCCACGCCGCCTACCATCCACAGCGTGGTGGAGTAAACCCGCATGGGGCGTTCTTCTTCCTTGTTTACAAAACGGAAGAATGTGGTTTCCATGCCGAAAGTGAGGAGTACGAGTAGCAGGGCCACGTAACTGTATACCTCTGTAATGACACCGTAGCCGCCAGTGGAGGCGGCAAGCTTCGCCGTGTAGAGCGGCACGAGCAGATAATTGAGGAAACGGCCCACGATGCTCGACAAACCGTAAATGGCCGTGTCCTTGGCCAATGATTTCATGCCGCCGGATTTCGCGGCGGACGATGTGTTCGTTTCAGACATATATATAATGTGTAGAAATCTGTGTTTTTGACCAAAAACCGGTTTAGAAGAATAGGTAGGCGATGCCTATGGCGGCCAGGATGCCTGCCAAATCGGCCAGCAGGCCGCAGGCCACCGCATGGCGCGTATTTGAAATGCCCACAGAGCCGAAGTAGACGGCCAGGATGTAGAAGGTGGTGTCGGTGGAGCCTTGGAAGATACAGCTGAGGCGCCCTACAAACGAGTCGGCACCGTAAGTGGTCATCGCATCGACCATCATGCCTCGCGCTCCGCTGCCCGACAGCGGTTTCATCAGGGCTGTGGGCAATGCACCTACCCATTCGGCATCGGCACCCGTGAGGCTTACCAGCCATTTCACGCTTTCTATCAGCCAGTCCATGGCACCCGAAGCGCGGAACACACCGATGCTCACCAGCACTGCCACGAGGTAAGGAATGATGCGCACGGCGGTTTCAAAACCGCCTTTGGCTCCTTCCACAAAAGCGTCGTAGACGTTGACGCGCTTGCGCACCCCGGCAGCGATGAAGCATATTATTATAAGGAATAGGAGCACGTTGGCCGATGTGGTGCCCACGGTGTTCATCATCGGGCCATCGAGGCGGCTGAAGCCCCATATCAACGTGGCCACTAACAGCGACAGGCTGCCCAGCGTGGCTAACAGCACAGGCTGAAGCAGGTTAATACGCTGGTACAGACCGGTGATGATGACGCCGGCCAGGGTGGAGAAGAAAGTGGCGATGAGGATGGGAATGAATATGTCCGTGGGTTGTGCCGCCCCCATTTGTGCACGGTACACCATGATGCTTACGGGGATGATAGTCAGACCTGATGTGTTCAACACGAGGAACATAATCATGGAGTTTGACGCCGTGTCCTTCTTCGTGTTCAGTGCCTGCAAGCCTTCCATGGCTTTCAGTCCCAAGGGTGTGGCCGCATTGTCCAGTCCCAGCATATTGGCCGAAATGTTCATAAAAATGTTGCCGAACACGGGGTGGTTGCGCGGAATTTCGGGGAAAAGTCGCGTGAACACCGGACTCAGCAACCGCGCCATGGCGTTGACCACGCCTCCCTTCTCGCCAATTTTCATTATTCCCAACCATAGCGAAAGCACGCCCGTGAGGCCCAGCGAAATTTCAAAGGCCGTTTTGGACGTGTCGAACGTGGAGTTGATGATGGCCGGGAACACCTCCGTGTCGCCCAGGAAGATGAGTTTTACCAAAGCAATGACGAATGCAATGGCGAAGAATGCAATCCAGATGTAGTTGAGAACCATGGTCTGTACGTTTTGGCGGCAAAGTTACTTCTTCTTTTGGGTTGGAGAAAAGTTACAGGCGTTGTTTCCGTGGCAACGTGGGGCAGAAAGGGTGGATTGCCGGCCGTCCCGTGCCCCATCCTGTGAGAATGGTCATTTTGTTACAGGAAATGGCTACAAAAGTGCTGAAAACTTTAGTTTCTGTTAACACAGAGCCTACAAAATGCAGAAATTTGTGCCGAAAGTCATATCATGTAGTGTTTTTAGGTACAAAAAAATGATGACTATTTCATCTCAAACTCATTACTTTGCACAATCCATAATACAATTTTTCCATTATCAACCGATTAACTTCTTTCATATATGCATATTGGCACACGAATTAGGAAGCAACTCAATGAACGGAATCAGACCGTGGTTTGGTTGGCTCGCCAGTTAGCTTGTAGCCGTACAAATGTGTACAAGATTTTTGAGAAGTCAAACTTGGATACGGCACTGCTCATGCGCATTTCCATCATTTTAAACTACGATTTCTTCAAACTTTATTCAGACCAATTCCAGAAGGGGGAATGTAGTGAGGATTGAAAGGAAAGAGTCATTCAAGGGTTACTCCATAGAAAACATTTATTCATATTCTTAAGGGCGGTGTAAGGACGCTTGTACAGCCCATGTTTTTGTTTTGTCTGCGGAATTAGGCAGGCGCGCAAAAAGGCGGTCTTGACGGACAGCCTTTTTGCCCCTTTGTAGAAAACAATCTTCCAACGTTTTTTCCGTTTCTAACTTTTCAACTTCGGGCTAAAGGTCTTCGTGGCTTCAAATGTAAAAGTTGAACGTTTTGCTTTTATTCTTCTCTCGCCTTGCACTACTTTGCTTCGCGAAGATAGGCTGCGGCTCGGAAGAAAAAATCAAAACTGTCGTTTTGCTTTTATTCTTCTCTCGCCTTGCACTACTTTGCTTCGCGAAGATA
>JALEYW010000065.1:0-11095 GCA_022773145.1 Bacteroidales bacterium | reverse complement strand
ATATCATGTGTGCTCTATTGGGATGCAGTTAGTTTCTTTTTTTGAGGGAGCATAGCGGGCTATGTGACCGAAAAAACAAGAAACTAAATGCGCCCAAGAGGGGACAGATGATATATGCAAACTTTGATTAATCATATAAATATAAACTAATTTTAAACACCTACTTATTATCGACGAAACTTGTTCAGCCTTCAGGCCCATCCCGTGAGTGTGTGGTAAAAGCAATTCTTTTCATTTTTAACAAACCTATGTTCTTCCGTTTGATTGCCCTATCAGTTTTTTGCCTTAGTTGTCTTATGGCCTGTACCGACAAGCCTAAGAACGATCAGCCGGTAAAAAATGGTGCATTTGCCAAGTCGAGCGAAACGGACGGCCCCAACATGCAACGCATCATGGAGGGCGGCGAACTGATTGTGGCCACCATCAGCGGTCCCGACACGTATTTTGACTATCAAGGCACAGGCATGGGTTTACAATATGCTTTGGCAGAAGATTTTGCTTCTTCCATCGGTGTGGGAGTGAGAGTGATGCTTTTCAACGACACCACAGCACTGGTGCAGGCTTTGCATGAGGGACAAGCCGACGTGATTGCCGTGCAATTACCCGAAACGTTTTGCCGAAAGCACAAGTTGCAGCCGGCAGGCGTAACGCATTCAAAGCCACACACATCCTGGGCCGTACAACCCGAAGCTTCCGACTTGGCAGATGCCCTGCAACATTGGTACAGCGAAGATTTGGAAAGCCGGATGGAAAAGAAAGAAAATGCCCGCTTGCAAGCGCGTCATCAAGTGCGCCGAACCGTCAGGGCACCGTTTATATCGCGTGAAAAAGGCATCATCTCCACTTACGACAATCTGTTCAAACAGGCTGCCGCCCAAACAGGCTGGGATTGGCGGTTGATAGCGGCTCAATGTTATCAGGAATCGGGCTTTGACCCCAATGCTGTTTCTTGGGCAGGTGCCAAAGGGCTCATGCAGATTATGCCGGCAACAGCGCGTCATCTGAACTTGCCCGAAGAGCATATATTCAGTGCCACGGAAAACGTGGCCGCCGCAGCCCGCTACATCCGCGAGTTGCAAGGGAAATTCCATGATGTGAGCAATCCGGAGGAGAAAGTGAAATTTGTCTTGGCCTCTTACAACGGTGGTGTCGGACATATCAACGATGCACAGGCACTTACGCGAAAATACGGCGGCGACCCTCACCGATGGCAGGATGTGAGCTATTATGTTCAAGGACTTTCACAGCCCCGTTTCTATCGAGACCCTGTGGTTCGCCATGGTTACATGATAGGAAATGAAACGTTTCATTATGTGGAAAACATCATGCAACGGTGGCAACAATACGGCGGTGACGTGCAGCATATTACCATACCATCGCGCCAGCCGGGCACACTACAGCCCAATGCCAACCGTAGCAATGAACCACAGGCACATAAGCGTAACCGTTTCAGCAAAGAACAAAAAATATTGTCGCCGGAGGAATTGGACAAAACCCGTTAAACGTTTTCACAGGTAAACAGATTTAGGTTTTTACCGCCTTTTCTATCCTTCATCATGTTTGAGGAAATCATACAAATCTCCCAACTCCCTGGACCTCCGCGTGCCAGATACGGGCAAATGCTCAACCTCCTGCAGCGTATTTGTGTAGAGCAGTCAGCCACTTTCCAAAGCGACTATGCCACGCTCTTTTCGCGCTTGTTGGCTGTTTGTAACTACTTAGGTATCGACCACCGACCGGCCGACCGTTTCCGACTTCACGCCCGCCGCGTGCTTCAACAGAACTATATTCCTACACCGACCGAAGAAAAGTCTGACTTGGCGGATTTATGCCATTTTATAGCGCAAGTCTACGGTTGTACTATCCCCTCCGAACTTCCCAACCACATTGCCTCGCTCGCTCCCAAACCTGCCGGCAACAAGCTGCATAAGTGCTTGCGGGCTGTCATCGAACGTGTCACCTCGGACCACAGTTTTGAGTGTCTGATTGACGGCGAAACCGGCATGTTCAAAGTTTATTATGCACAAGCAGGCACAGATGAAGAAGCAGTGCCTCCCACAGCCTATTTATATAAAGGAGCCAATGTGATGCTCCTCGATGTGGAACGTCGGGCCGGAACTTCAAATGAACTAACGATATATTGGGCAGTTTTGGAACCCGACTATTTGATTGATGTTACGACGCTCACCGGCACACTCAAGCCGTACGGACACTCCCCGCTGAACTTCCTCATCAACGCTTTCCAGCCTAACGAACCCAATCGCCACATTTTACTGGGAAACATGGCCAATCAATTCATGGACGACTGCATTCATGAAGGACAGCAGGCCGTATTTGATGTTTCGGCGCGTCGCAATTACCGCGACAACCTGTTGGCCTATGCCGGTGTGCCCCAAACGGAAATGAACGCTGCATTCTTTGCAGAAGCGCGCCGGCATTTTAACCACATTCGCCAATCCGTTTGCGAGCGTTTCGTGGCCGACGACATAGGCATCCATCCGGACGATGTACTGTTGGAGCCCTCGTTCATTTGTCCCACTTTGGGGTTACGTGGACGGTTGGACGTGATGACTTCCGACCGCAAACGGGTGCTGGAGTTGAAAAGCGGAAAAGCGGAAACGTTTGGACAGAAACCGAGACCCAGGGAGGAGCATCTCATGCAGATGTCGCTGTATGGAGAAATGCTGCGGCGCAATTTTGGTCTGGGATGGAATGAAATGCAAACCTACCTTTTTTATTCTGCTTATCCCTTGTTCTTCAATGAACGCCGTTCGGCAGCTGCCATCCGCCATGTGCTCCACATTCGCAACGGCATTGTCTGCCTTTTGCATCGCCTGTCCTTAGGCGAGTTTCCCCGCATCCTTCCCCTCCTGACGCCTGAAAGGTTGAACGAGGCCGGGATGAACAACAAGTTTTATCAGCAATACCTGTTGCCTCAACTCGAACGAATAACCCGCCCGTTGCAAATGCTCAGTGGGGATGCTTTGCTCCGCGATTATTTCTCCGCGTATGTGGCTTTCATTGAAAGCGAGCTGTTTTTGAGCAAAACGTGCGACAATCGTCCCGACTCCATCAGGGGTTTTGCTGCTACATGGACTGCCGACACGCGAACAAAACTCCTTGCAGGCAACTTGTTGAACCAACTCACTTTGGAAAAAACCGAAAAGGACGAATTGGGAGGCATAACGACCTTGCATTTCATCTTGCCGGCACACAATGAAGACTTCATACCCAACTTCAGTGAAGGAGAGTTGGTGCAGGTCTACGAAGCAGGAGAGCCTGATGCCAACGTCACTAACCGTCAGCTTTTTCGCGGAACCGTTACCCATCTATCTCCCGACAGACTGACCATCTCGCTGTTTTATCCCCAGCGAAGCGAACAACTCTTTTCCCAAGCAACGCATTATGCTGTAGAACATGATGCCACCGACAGCCCATCGGCCCAACAACGCCGCAATCTCTTTTCACTTCTCACAGCCACGCCCCGACGGCGCGACTTGCTCCTGGCTCGCCGAGTTCCCGAGGCGGACAAAAGTCGCCGTCTGCTGGGCCAATACCCCGAAACTGTACGTCCCATGATATTACAGGCCAAACAAGCCAGCGACTATTACCTCCTGGCCGGTCCTCCCGGTACTGGGAAAACCAATCTTGCGCTGCGCTCTTTGGTCGAGGAGTTTCTGTTGGAACGTGCCGAACTGCAAGCGTCGCCAACGGCACCGGCCTTGATGCTGACCGCCTATACCAATCGCGCGGTGGATGAAATCTGCCGTATGCTCAACGATTTGTCGCGCGAATTGCCTTTTGACTATTTGCGGATAGGTATGCCCCAAACCTGCGACCCCATGCACCACTCCCACCTCCTGCATGAACGTGCGGAACAACTGCCACGCCGAACAGAGTTGCTACGTATGCTGCAGGAAGTGCCCATCATTACCGGAACGGTCATAACCCTGACCAATCACCCGGAGTTGTTCAGATGCAAACACTTTACCGCCGCCATCATCGACGAAGCTTCCCAATTATTAGAGCCTCAAGTATTGGGATTGTTGTCGGCACAGATTGACGGGAAAGATGTGATTGACAAATTTATCTTTATTGGCGATCACAAACAGTTGCCGGCAGTCGTCATGTTGCCTGAAAATCGTACCCGGACTGAGAGCCCCCTGTTGCAGGCTATTGGACTTACCGATGTGCGCAACTCACTTTTTGAACGCCTGTACCGTTGGGAGGAACGCAATGGCCGGCACCAATTCACGGGCATGCTGACTCGTCAGGGACGTATGCACCCCGGTATATGCAGGTTCGTAAACCGTCATTTCTATGGTGATATGCTTGAACCTGTTCCCCTACCCCACCAAACCGAACAGTTGCCACAGTTCCACGCTGTGACCACTTTCGAGCGCTGGGTCGCCACATCGCGCATGGGATTTGCCGATGTGACGAATGAGGTGGTTACAGAAAACATTCGGGCCAATGAAGCTGAAGCCAAGATGGTGGCAGAAATCGTATCGGCTCTGGTTGCTCTCCATCGGGAAAGCGATACATCCGAGTTTAATCCCGCCCAAAGCATTGGCATTATCGTACCTTTTCGCAGCCAGATAGCCTGCATTCGCAGCGAAATGCGCAGTCAAAACATGGACTATGCCGAAGCAATGACCATTGACACCGTGGAGTGTTACCAAGGCAGTCAACGCGACTACATCCTTTTCAGTACTACGATTTCACGCCCCTATCAGTTGGACTTACTGTCGGCGGTACAATCCATTGAGGGCATAGCGGTGGACCGTAAGCTGAATGTAGCCGTTACTCGTGCTCGCAAACAATTCTTTTTGATAGGCAACCAATCGCTCCTCAGTCGGAGCAAAATCTATCGCGAATTGATAGCAGAATGTGCACTTTTACCTTTACCGGAAACGTGCAGGTAGGGTTTCAGTTGCAGATTGAATATGACATCCTTATGTATCTGAAGTTGAAGAGCACCTTCAAAAGAAATACGGAGCTATTTGCCATTGACAGCCCTCATGTTTCACTCTTCTATATACGCTTTTTTTACCCTCAAAAAAGCATTCACTCCTTCACACAACGCGCGTTTCGCTATGAGTATCATTGGTTTCGAGTGTGAAGGGTTGGATTTTAAAGTATTCACAGCGCAGGAGCTAATTAGACCGCTTATCTCCTGATTTTCCAGCCGTTTTCCGGTGTGAAGGCTTGCTTTTTCTACCCTTCACAAGCTTTCACACCGGTATGAAGCTTTTAAACGCAAAAACCTTCATACTCAAACCAGCTGAAAATCAGCAGGAAACACGCACCATGTGAAGGAGTGAATGCTTTTTTCAGGAAATAAAAAACCGTATATACGTGCGCGTGAAACGGGTAACCAATCAAACAGATTTCTGCTATTTCAGCCTGGTTTACACGTCTCTTTAACCCAACCTAACAGTGCGTGAAGTTTTCTTTACAAGTCGCCGACTATTTTTCACAACTCGACGAGTTGGCAAAACAACTCCGGGACTTGGTGAAGGCATATCATTATCCCATCCTCCATTACCCCGAAATTTATGGAAATGAACTTACTTAGCAGCTCAAAATGCCGAAGCAATAAACTCCATGTAGCCCCCACACAAATCGCATGCAGAAAAAAGTCACGCACACCAATCCGTAGGTGGGAGCAAGAAGGGGTTGTTATCTCAAACTTTACTATTATACCACACCAGTCCGAGCAGATAATCCCTCGTTTGAAGAGTTTTTAAGAACAAAACACGTTAATAATCATAAAAACTCAAGATATAATTTGCAATGCCAAGAATAATATCGCAAATTTGTTGCGTTTTAACGGACAATCCGAACAATTTCTCTTACACCGAAAAATATATCTAATACAAATCTTCCTATGAAAAAAAACCAACTCTTAGCATGTTTGCTGGTAGCAGGTTTATCCATGTCATCCCAAGCCATGGCTGAAGATGTGGTGCAGCTGTCCACTTCCAAGGCAACGGGTGCTACCCTAACGCTGAAATTCAATCAGCTTGCCAAAGGCATCAGCGTGGATTGGGGCGATGGAACGGTGCAGAATTATGCTGCTACCACCGATGATTACCTGACCGTTGAAGGAGAAGTCAAAGGTGAACAAATCACCATCTCTTCACCATCCCACATTAAAACGGTAATTTGCGAAAACAATGGCCTCACTGCCATCGACGTAAGCGGTGCAGTCTACTTGAACTCGCTTTTTTGCCAAAACAACGAACTTACCACGTTGGACCTTTCGCAATGTCCTAAGTTGACGGACTTGAATTGCGCCAACAACAACCTCACATCATTGACCGTTTCCGCAACGAACAATCCGGAACTGCAAAATTTGAACATCGCCGGCAACAGTCTGAAATCAAACCTGGCTACCGGTGCCAACTTCTCACTTAACTGTCAGGAGCTACAATACTTGAATGTTTCTGACAATGTTATTACCACTCTCTCCCTCTCTGCCAGCAACGCCAATCTGGATGTGCTGAAATGTTCTGACAATAAGATTAAAACCTTAAATCTTTCGAACCTCAGTAACTTGTCCGTGGTGATGTGTGCCAATAACAGCATTTCTGCTTTCACCACTAATGCTGAGAATGGAGTGCCTGAGATGAGACAGCTCTTTGCTGAAAACAACAAAATCGCCAAAATCAACCTGGCGCTCAGCAAAAACTTGCAATATGTCTCTGTGGCTAACAATGCACTGACGGAACTGACTTTGCCTTCCAAGAAAAAATTGTACGCTATCTCTTGCGGCAATAATAGTCTGACTTTCAGCTCGCTGCCTACTACGAACTATAAACCGAACAATTATAGCTATTTGCCGCAGACCGAAGAAATTAACGTCAATAGCAAATTGAAAAAAGGCAAAGACGGCGTGTATTATGCCGTACTCTGTCCTTCCTATAATGACCGCAATGACGAGACATACTTTATCGATTTAACAGATTGGGCTTTCGACTCTGACAATCTGCGCAATACCTATACTTTCTACGGTAAGAATGACTCTGACGCTGAATATACCCTGCTGACCAAAGCCAGCAATTCAAACAAAACCGGCGACTACTTTACGCCCACCAGTGCCATGCTTTTCGGTAACTATAGCTTCCTTCAGCCGCACGACCAGGTGTATTTTGAAATAACCAGCACGCATTATTCCGATTTGAAGTTTACTTCCACCATCTTCCGCGTAGGCGAAGTTGCTTCTACCATTGAAGGCGTAACCGTCAACGACGAAGCATTGCAGATTATACCGGGCTCCGGCATGCTGCAACTCTCAGGAAACGGACAGCAAGTGGGCGTTTGGAGCACGGATGGCAAACTGCTGTGGAAGGGCAACGTGGGCAACGAAGGCCACACTATCAGTCTGCCTGCCGGCGTATATATTGTGAACGGAAAGAAAGTAGCCTTATAATCACTCCTTTTATTAAAGCGACAAAATGAAAAACTACATAAAACTTATTAGTGGCACCGCCTGCCTGCTGATGGCTTTGACAGCCGTTCAGCCCGCTGAGGCACAAGTGAAACTGGCCGATGATGCTTACCCCGTCATCGTAGCTCCGCACAAGCAGACTGTCAGCTACCGGGAGCGCACCTTGTGCTATGACATCACGGCCAATGTGCCTTTCACCGCAACCACCGAAAACGAATGGATTAGCATCCGCCAAAACGAAGACGGAACGGTTTACGTACACTTGCAGATGAACGAGGCATCACTGGCTCGCACCGGTCAAGTGGTCTTCCAGAATGCGGAGAATAACCTGTCGGAAACGCTCGTCATCACCCAAAGCCGCTATGAAGGTGTTAGGGATATGACACCGGACCTTCAGGTACCGGTAGCTTCAGCTACTGACAACACACACCAGGATGCAAACAGCGACGCTTCCAAGTCCATCGACGGTGACCTCAGCACCATTTACCACAGCAAATGGTCGGACAGCATCAACGTGAACAATCCCGCCATCTTGACCTATAACTTTAAAGACGTTGACGTGATTGACTATGTGAACTACGTGACACGCCAAAGCGGAAGTTCAAACGGTAACTTCGGCAAGGTGGAAGTCTACACCAAATGCAAGGGCGAAACTGACTACACCCACTACACCACCGTTGACTGGGAATTCGCTTCCGGCACTCACCGCCTGGACTTCGTCGGCGGTCTCCACAACCCCACCTCCATCCAGTTCAAAGTGCTGAGCGGCTACACCGACAGCGATGGCGGCCCGTACGCCTCCTGCGCCGAAATGCAATTCTTCGTTGACAAGAGCTCCAGCCTCTTCGGCGTATTCGCCGACGACGCTCTGACCAAGCTCCGCGAGGGTATTACAGCCAGCGACATCGACAACATCGAAGATGAATATGTGCAGCACTTTGCCCGCAACATCTTCAACAATACCTACGATACGAACTACCGTGTGGCACAGTATATCTGCCGTACCTCGCCCCAGGCTTTCTCCGAAGAGATGAACGCGCCCGGAAAACTGTATGACCAAAACCAGGGTGTAACGGGTATCAACATCAGCAAAGGCAAGCACGCTATTGCCGTGAGTGGACTACCCGATGGCGAAACGGTGCCTCTCCACGTCATTGCGTGGTACGAAGGCAAGGTCAGCGGTAATTTCGATGGCGGTAACCCGCAGGAATTTGACTATACACTCCGCAACGGACTCAACGTCATTGACTATCCTTTCGCTTACGATGGTTTGGCTTACGTATGCTACTACTCCGACGTAAATCCTGAGCTGAAACCTGCTATCACGGTCCACTTCCTTGACGGACAGGTGAACGGTTACCTGAGTCTGGACAAGACCAACGAGGAGATGCACGAAATGTGTGCCAATTCCCCCAATGTCTGCATGGACGTGGTGGGCAACGCCGTCCACTCCATCTGGACCGCCCGAGGCATCAAGAACGACTTCCCCAGCGAGCACTCACAAGGCCTCTACGGCAACTGCCTCGCCACCGACGGCACCTCCCTCGGCTACCGCCAGTTCATCCATGTGCTCGACTCACTCGCCATCTGGGAACATGAAATCCTTGGTTTGAAAAAATATGACCGCAGCCCCGACAACCGTACTTGCGCCTACGTGAACTTCACCTATTATATGTTCCAAGGTGGTCGCGGCGTTTCCTTCCACGTAGACCAGGAACCGCGTGTACTGAGCTGCCGCCAGCTTGTCACCAACGATGAAGACGCCATCTGGGGACTCTCTCACGAATGGGGCCACCAGCACCAGATGCTACCCTACTTCTGCTGGTCGGGTCTCGGCGAAGTGAGCAACAACATGAACTCCTACTTCAATATCATGCGCATGGGTTACAGTAACAACCGCATGACCGGCACCATCGACGGTTCCGTGAAGTCTGGAAGCCAATATGACAACGCACGCAAAATCTTCTTGAAACACGACTACTCCGGCATCTGCGCCAGCGCAACGACATCTGAGCCCTCGCTGAAAAGTACCGTGCGCCACCTCGCCTATAAGCATGCCAATGAATTGCAAAGTGCCAAGCTCCGCGAGTTCGCACTCACCATGTCTGACTCTGTCATCAAACAGTACAAGAACGACCCGACCAAGGCTGTCTCCATCCACGAAGTTGGCGTTGGCGAAACGCTCTGCCCCTTCCTCTTCGTTTATGACTATTTCGTACAGAACGGTGTGCCCGACGTGGCCAAAGACTGGTACGAGAGCCTCCGTCAGAATGACTTTGAGAACGGTTCGCAGGTAGAGAAGCAAGGCGGCGTGGACAAGTACGAGCTGATTGCTTCGGCCATGAACGGCAACAAGAACAACAAATACGACAAGCTGGCCGCCGACTATCCTGACTGCTGCTGGATTAAGAACGGCTACATCGTTAAGGGCAACAACTGGTACCAGAACTCGGCTCCTTTCATGATGAACTGGGTACGTAAGCTCTCACGCATCACCAAGTACAACCTCCTTCCCTACTTTGAACAATGGGGCTTCTTCCGTCAAGTGGCCATGCGTATCGGCGACTACGGCAACAAGTGGATGATTATCACTCCGGAGATGTACGAGGAATTCAAAGCTGACATGGACGCGCTGGTTGAAAGCGGCGAAATCAAGGCTATGCCCGATGGTATGGTAGAGGACATCTCGAACGTACCTACCGTCATCCAGCCTCGTCCCGACTTTGAGAATTAACGTAAATACCCCAACTTTTTTGTTGACAACTGAATGAACTACTTCGACGAGTGGATTTTTTTCTGCTCGTCGAAGTGTTTTTTCGACAGCCTGTTTGGTTTTTCTGTTGTCTTGCACTAATTTTGCTTCGCAAAGCTGACAAACCTCGTATACTAATTATACATTTTACTTAACATGGAATATTCACACGAAGTTCAAAACATGTGTTGTGTGGCCAAAGGCCCCAACCATGGACCCGCTCCCATTCCCGAAGAAGGCAAGTGGGTACAAGCAAAGGAAATCAAGGACATCTCCGGTCTTACCCACGGTGTGGGATGGTGTGCTCCCCAGCAGGGTGCTTGCAAACTCACACTCAACGTGAAAGAAGGCGTTATCGAAGAATGTCTCGTTGAAACCATCGGTTGTTCCGGTATGACCCACTCCGCTGCTATGGCCAGCGAAATTCTTCCCGGCAAAACTATTCTCGAAGCTCTCAACACCGACCTCGTTTGCGATGCTATCAACACTGCCATGCGCGAACTCTTCCTCCAAATCGTTTATGGCCGTACACAGAGTGCCTTCTCTGAAGGTGGTCTGGTAATCGGTGCAGGTTTGGAAGACCTCGGTAAGGGTCTTATCTCTCAAACCGGTACACTCTATGGCACCAAAGTGAAAGGTAGCCGTTACCTCCAGCTCACTGAGGGCTATATCACCAAGATGTTCCTTGACAAGGACGACCAAGTATGCGGCTACGAATTTGTTCACATGGGCAAGTTCATGGATGCTGTCAAGAAGGGCGTTGCTGCCGACGAAGCACTCAAGAGTGTAACCGGCACTTACGGCCGCACTACCGCCGAACAGGGCGCAGTAAAATCAATCGATCCACGTAAAGACTAAGAGGAGGACCACAAAATGATTAGAGAAGTAAA
>JALEYW010000040.1:0-54996 GCA_022773145.1 Bacteroidales bacterium | reverse complement strand
AGACTTGTGGCTCACGTAGAGAACAGGCTCTTCGATGTCGCCCACCTTGTGCCCCAACAGGTAGACCGTTATCATGGGGATGCCATAGCCGTCAGTAACGCCGTCATCCTCGTGGCGGATGTTCTCGGGGTCGGCATACTGCGCGCCGAGGTACTGGCGGAAACGAAGGGTTTCGGTTTCCAACCATGTTTTCTGCAACTCAATCAGCACCAAACGCAACTGCCCGTCGGCCTCGCGGACCTTCGCGCCGAAGTCGATGCGGAACATTGATATCTTGTCCCGCGCGCCGTTGGAATACTCGTGCTTGCGCACCTCGGCCTCCACCACTTCTTTCTTTAGCAGGGCGGAAAGCAAAGTCTTCACGATGCGGTTATCCTCCAACAGGTACTTGAACACCGTGTCGTAGATGGGGTTGGCGATATGTAGCATGGCGAAATTCTTTTTGTAAAACTTCAAATCATTAGTCAGCCTTCGCAGCCTGCGGAACTTCCGCTTCGCGCTTATGCTTCCACCGGCGGTGCGTCCACAGCCAGAGATGCGGCACAGCCTGTATTTCCTGCTCCAGCCTTCGCATATACAGCTCGGTGAACTCGTAGTCACTGAACTGGCTGATGTCGTGAGTGAGCGGTTCCACCCGACACACATAGTAACCTCGGCGAGGGCGTGTCACGGAAGCGAAGCAGGCCGCCGCCCCTACCTTCTTCCCAATTCGCTCCGCACCGGTAAAAAGCGGCGTGTCCTGATTCAGGAACGTCATCCAAGCGTGCGTATTGCCCGGTTTCGGACTTTGGTCGGCAATAAACCCGATAAGCATACGCCGTCCTTCCCGTTTCCAGCTGATTATGCGGCGCAGGGCATCATACTTCGAGATATTCTCTCCGCCGAAGCGCGACCGCATTTCATAGAACAGCCGGTCCATCGCCTTATTGTGTAGAGGCGTGTAGAGTTGGGACGTTGGACGTTGGCAACTCATGGCTATGGTGGAAATCCACTCCCAGTTAGCATAGTGTCCCAGCATCAGGAAGCAGAAAGGCCGGTGTTCGAGTTCTGCATCCATCTGTTCACATCCCTCAAAGCGCATGCGGCGCATCATCTCCTCGCGACTGATGGTGAGCAACTTGATTGTTTCCACCACATAGTCGCAAAAGAAACGGTAAAAGCGGCGTTCTATCTGCAACCGTTCGTGGCGGGAGCGTTCGGGGAAGGAGTGGAGCAAATTCTGGCGCACCACGCCACGCCTATAGCGCACCACGTAATAGACCAGCGGGAAGAGCAAATCGGAGAGGCGGTAGAGCCACCACAGGGGCAGCCGCGAGAGAAGGCGTATCAGGAACATGGTTGAGAGATTTGGGAAAAGAAAAGTGGAAGAGGCGAAGCCAAGACATGAGAATGAGCTACCGGCCGAGCCAAGCTTCCGGGTTGAGTTTGGCCGTTTCCTTTCGGAGTTGGAAATGGAGGGTACAGTTACCCGAAGCGTCGGGTGCCACCGTGCCAAGTATTTGCCGGCTGTCCACCTGCTGCCCCCGATGAACGTTGGTAGAGGACAGATTGCAGTAGACCGACATATACGAACCATGGCGCACGATGATGTTATACTGACCGCCATAGGTAAAGATAGACGTTACCTCACCTTTGAACACAGCGCGGGCCTGTGCGCCGGGCCTTCCGGTGATATTGATACCCTTACTGTCGAGTTGCACACCTTTCAGGCCCTCCACGTTATACTGTCCGTAGTGCGTAGTGATGGCATACGACCCCGTGATAGGCATGGGCAGTCGTCCGCGATTGGCAGCAAAGTTATTCGATAGTGTACGGTCTGCATTGTCTGCCTCAAAGAATTTGGGCTCTGCCGGTTTAGCCGGAGCAGAAGTTCGGCGGTTTGTATTACCCTTTTTGTTCGTATTTTTAGTGGTATTACCCTTGGCTGTTTTGCGTGCAGCGGCGGCTTTTTCCCGTTCCGCCTTCAGTTTGGCCTGTCGGGCAGCCTCAGCCTTACGTTTGCGTTCGGCCTCCTCTCGTCGGCGACGTTCGGCGGCGGCAATCTCCTCCTGGATTAGTTTGTCAATGCGTGCGTCGAGCTGTGCCGCCTTTTTGCGTTGCTGTGCGATAGAAGATTGGAGCTGCTTCTGTTTTTTATTCAACTCCTCCACCACCTGTTTGCGCTCATGGTGCTGCGCTTCGAGCTGTTGCTTCTGAGCTTTTCCTTCATTGAGAAGGCGGTTTTTCTCCTGCTTCACGCCGAGCACCTCGTTACGTTTCGCCCTCACCGCCTCCTCCTTTTCGTGGATGAGTTTACCCTGTGCGCGTTGGTAGCGGGAGAACTGCGTGACGTAGCGCATCCGCCGGTACATCTGGCGGAAGTTCTTGGCCGACAGGATAAACTGCCATTTGGACAGCTGCATACGGTTGCGGTACATATACGTCACTGCTCGCCGATACTGCCGCTTGCATTCGTTTAAGTCCGCCTCCAGCGCGTTCAGCTGTTTCTCCAGTCCGGCGATGGTTACCCCCAGTTGGTTCACCTCGGCATCGATATCGTTGACATAGCGCGTCCGTTCCTCGATTTGGGCACTTATCACCTGCAGGTTCGCCAGTTGAGAGCGCACATCCTTCTTGGTAGACTTCAGCAAGTTCTCTTGGGCCGCAATATCCTTTTTGAGCGACGATTGCTGCTTTTGGAGCGACCGTATCTGCTTGTTTGTCTGCGCCGGAAGGGGAAGGCAGGCCAGACAGAGGCATATATATATAATAAGGTGTCGGAGCATGGGCAAGCGTTATAAGTTCAGACCTTTGAGCACTTCGTTCACAGAACGCCGGGTGTACTTCGCGGAAACCGTGGTGCGCGTGTTCCAGTCCGTATCGTTCTTCAGGTTCGAGAGGGTGAGGCTCAGCCCCATATCCTTCCCCGTTCCGCTCACCTGCATCTGCATCTGCGTGGGGAAGTGGCGTCCGGCAAACTCCCGAAAGCCGGCATACGTCCAGCAGAAGCTGCCTTTGTCTCCGGCGTTGCGGCCTTTCACCTGCAGTTCGTCAATGCGCACCGCCTCCTCGTTGGTATAGAAGGTATAAGCCAGTTTGGGCGTATCGGTCAGCGTGAGCAGCGTTTGCGCCCCTTTGTGGCTGAGATGGAAATGCGCGGTTTGAGCATTGAGCTTGCGCTGTCCCGGCACGAACAGTTCGTTCCAGAAAAGCGACTGCAAGGCGTAAAAGTCGAGGTTAGCTTGTCGGAGGAAACTCACCTCGGAATAAGCCGCCCGCACATACTGCTTGTTGATGCGGTCTACCATCAGCACATCCTGTGGCGTAAATTCGAGCACAGCCACCTCAAAGCCGAGTGCGCGGAGCGAGAGTCGCACCACGTCGTCGCGCTTCATGCGCAGCTGGCCGCTTACGTTGAGATCCTTGCCCATACCTTGCAGGCTGACCTTGGCCGAGGCCGTGATGCAGGGGCGGTTCACCTGCAGGGCGGCCACCTTGCTGACATAAGCTGCCGCAACCTCAGCTTCGGCAGCGGCTTTTGTTGTGGTCTGTTCGGCGGGAACAGGCAATTTCTCTTTCGTTACGTGTTGTCCAGAGCGACATGCTGCCAGCAACAGGCAACATGCCAGTAAACCTATCAGTTTTTGCATATTCTTAAAGCGTAAAATCAAAGAGTGCTACGCGGAACCGTCTTCCGGAAATACCTTTTTAAGGTTTGCGTTGACGAATCTTTCGTTGCAAGAGCCTTTTCTGTGCTTTGTCAGAAGTGAGTTGCAACGCTTTCTTCCAAAACTCCGGTGCACGGTCCTTTTTTCCACAATAATAATAGATGTCTCCCGCGTGGTCAAAGATGGACACGTTCTCCTCCGTTTCGGGCGTATACCGCAATGCCTCCTCCATATAGATTTGCGCCTCGCGGTAACGTCCCAGTTTGAAGAGTATCCAGGCATACGTGTCGAGATAAGTGGCATTCTGCGGCTCCACCTCCACCGTGCGGCGGCTCATACCCTCCGCTTTGTCCAACTTCTTTCCCTCCACGGAGAGGAAATAAGCATAGTTGTTCAGGCAGAAAAGGTTTAGCGGGTTATATTCCAGCGAGCGGTCGTAAGCCAGGTACGCCTCCTCCGTCAGGTGGCTGTCGTGGAGCACATCGCCCAGCAGCGCCAACACGTCGGAAGCCAGCTGCGGGTCCGTGTTTTCGTCCACGCGGTCCGCCCCGCGCTGCAACACGCGGATGGCCTCCGCATTGTTGCCCGAGCGATAGTGGGCCTCCCCCTCGTAGTAATAGAAGGTGATTTCGGAAGGATCGTACAATTCCCCTTCGCGACAAATCTGCGCCACACGCTGCATGTCGCCCCGCAGCAGCATATACTGCAATATCTGCAGCCGCGCCTTCGTATAGTCGGGTTCAATTTCGAGGATGCGGTACATCACTTTCATCACCGAGTCGGCCGGCATTTTCCGTTCAATCATGTAATAAGCGTAGAGCTCTGCCATGTCGCGGTTCTCCTGTGGTTCGGTCAAGGCTTGACGAAACAGATTGAGCACCGGTGTGGAGTCGGCCCGCGCCTTGATGTTGTCCACGGCATAGGCGCGCATCGCCTCTATCCGTGCCCCGCTCTGTGTTCGGGGATTGAGCACCACGCGGTTGAGCAGGTCCAGGTAGAGCGAGTCGGCGCGTGCCGCCTTGTAGTAGGCCAGCAGCGAGAGCTGGGCGTAGCTGTTGTCGGGCTCCGCTGTCAGCACATCGCGGTAGATGTCCAGTGCGCGTTCGTGGTAGCCGTGCTGGTCGTAAAGGTCGCCCATCAGCACGCGGTAACGCAGGTCGAGCGGATATTCCGCGCAGAGCTCCTCCAAAGCCTGGTAAGCATGCTCATCGTCCTTCATGGCCAGATACGTCTGGAATTTCTCCATGCTGAGCGCTTCGCTGCGTCCGTCGAGGCGTTCCAGGCGTTCCAGCGTACGGATGGCGCCGGCGTAATCGCCACTTGTTTTGTAGAGCCACGCCAGGGTGGCCAGCGTTTCGTAGGTCAGGTTGGCGTCGGCTATTTCTTCGTAAAGCCTGATGGCCTCCCGGTAACGCGCACTATTGGCAAAGTAAGTAGCCAGCGTTTCTTTGTAGTAAAGATTGTCGGGTGCCAGTTCCGTTGCCCGGCGCAGCAGCGAGTCGCCCTCGGCCCGTGCCAGCGTGTCGGAGTAAGTGGAGTACGACAGTTTGAGCACAGCCATTTCATAGATGGCCTCCGGCGAGGCGGGCTTTAGCCGGAGTGCTGCGTCGAGCAGTTCAAACTCTGCATCAACCTGCTCGCGTTGCTTTTGCCGGATAGCCTCCAAGAAGAGCTTGTTGAAAATGCGCTCTGTATGATACTCGGGCTCCGGCTCCGCCACACGGTAAGCCGCCTTAGGCTGGCGAAACTTTTCGGTAGGTTCCGCCGTCTGCGGTGGTTGCGTGCGGCAAGCTGACAGCAAGCCGACCAACATAAGGAGTGCTAAGGGCAAACGATACATGAGAGGGAAATGATGCAAAAGGAAGAGTTACACGCCGGAATGGCCAAAACCGCCTTCGCCGCGTTCCGTGTCGTCGAGTGTTTCCACGGGTTCCCACTCGGCCGTTTCGTGGCGCGCCACCACCAGCTGGGCTATGCGGTCGCCATCGGCAATGGTGAAAGGTTCGGCCGAGAGGTTGGCCATGATAACGCCTATTTCACCCCGATAGTCAGCATCGATGGTACCGGGAGTGTTGAGCAGGGTGATGCCATGTTTGAGAGCCAGTCCGGAGCGCGGCCTCACCTGTGCCTCATAGCCGGCGGGCAGGGCAATACGCAAGCCCGTTGGCACCAAGCAGCGGCCCATGGGCGGCAAGGTGATGGGCGCATCGAGATTGGCGCGCAAGTCTACTCCTGCACTGAGCGGAGTGGCATACCGGGGCAGGGGATGCTTGGAGTGATTGATTATGCGGATTTTCATGTTGTGCGGAGGATATGGTTATTATTGAGCAAAAGTACATCTTTTGGCAGAAACACTTGTGGCTTTGTGCTGAAAAAGCAATGACACATGGATTATTTGCTACCTTTGCAAGGCTTCTATGGAAATCTTGGGTTGTTTATAGCTTGCTATGGCGTTCTATAGTGTTCTATAGTGTTCTATAGCTATCTATAGCTTCCTATAGCTTTCTATAGCCTTCCATTTCCCTTAAACCCTTCCGCTCATGAACTGGCAAAGCCTCATTTCGTCCAAAAGATTCGGCAAAGCCGAAACACAGAAACCGCTCGAAGAAAGGCGAACGGAGTTTCAGCGCGACTACGACCGCCTGATTTTCTCGGCGGCCTTCCGGCGTATGCAAAACAAAACGCAGGTGTTCCCGCTGCCGGGCAGCGTCTTCGTCCACAACCGTCTGACGCACAGCCTGGAGGTGTCGAGCGTAGGCCGCTCGCTGGGCACCGACGTGGGGCGCGAACTCATGGCCGTCCACCCGGAGCTGGCCGACACGGAAATCACCGGCTTGGGGGCTATCGTCAGTGCGGCCTGCCTGGCCCACGACATGGGGAACCCGCCCTTTGGCCACTCGGGCGAAAGAGCCATACGCACCTACTTCAGCGAGGGCGGCGGCAGCCGCCTGCACCGCTACGTCACACCCGAGGGGAAGGACCTCTCGGAACAGGAGTGGCTGGACTTCACGCGCTTCGACGGCAACGCGAACACATTCCGCCTGCTCACGCACCAATTCAACGGCCGGCGCAGAGGGGGCTTCGTGATGACCTACGCCACGCTGGCCGCCATCGTGAAATACCCCTACGGCTCCGAACGGGCGGTGGCGAAACCGAAATTCGGCTACTTCGAGCCGGAGCGCCACACCTTTCTCCACATTGCGCGCGAGCTGGGCATCGATCTGTTGCCCACTCCCGACGGCGGAACGCGCCATGCCCGCCACCCGTTGGTGTATCTCGTCGAGGCGGCCGACGACATCTGCTACGAAATCATGGACATCGAGGATGCCCACAAGCTGCGGCTACTGTCCGAGGAGCTGACGATGGAGCTCTTCCTCGGATTTTTTGAACCGCACGAGCAGCAGCGGCTCAAAGATGTCTATGCGCACGAAACGGACGTCGACGACCAGATTGTGTACTACCGCTCGTGTGTCATCAATGCGCTGGAGCGGGCTTGCGTGCGCATTTTCATGGACCACGAGGAGGAAATTCTCCACGGCAGTTTCAAGGGTTCCCTCATCGACCACCTGCCGCCCCTGCTCCACAAGGCTTACCGTCGCTGCGAGGAGATTGCGGCAGGCCGCATCTACCGGTGCAAGGAGGTGACCGACGTGGACTTGGCGGGTTACCGCATCATCTACACGCTGTTGGAGCTGTTCACCGATGCGGTGATGGCTCCCGAAAAGGCTTACTCACAACTGCTCCTGGCACAGGTGCCTTCGCAGTATGAGGTCCACGCTCCGCGCATTGGCAACCGGCTGATGGCGGTGCTTGACTACCTGTCGGGCATGACGGACGTGTACGCCCTCAACCTCTACCGCAAAATCAACGGACACTCGCTGCCGAGCGTATAGGCTAACGGCCGACTGACATGAACATCTTTAACACTTCCTGTTATTTTATTAGCCAAACGGCGGCAACCTTAACTGCCTCAAACAGTATTACCTCATCACCTGAGAGTGAAACGACCACAACCTGATAACCTTCACCTTTGCATAAGATTGGCTACGGCTCGGCAATTTAAGCAAGCTTATTGCACTCGCCTTGCACAATCTTTCGGTACTTCCGGAAGGTGAAGGTTTAACATTTGTCCGGGCGTCTGCCTGCGGCGGACGTTTGTCTGTGCCTATCATCACGCTTACCTTTTGTCACTAATATCTTTGTGCTTATGCACATCGTCTTTTTATTTGTGTAAAATCCAATAGTTTTGAAAGAAAACAACAAGAAAATTTTACTTTTTGCTACAAATTCTTTGAAAAATATTAGGTTTTAGGATTTATTTATCTACATTTGTCCCGAAAAGTTATACGAATCAACCAAACAAATTCAAGTTTATACCGATTTTATCGACGAACTGACCTTTAACAAAGCAGCAACAAACCTTTACAAAAATATGTCAAACTAACACATTATCAACTATGAAAAGAACTATTACTTTACGTTTCCTTCTTTCACTTTGCGTTCTGACGCTGTGCAGTTTCCTCGACAGAGGGGGTAATATCGCCTGTGCTGAAGAAGCTAAATTTGTCTATACTTCCTCCAGCACTTTCAGCAGCATGACCGTAGGTGATATTACCGTCAAAATTGGAAATGGTTCATGGTACACCACTTGGAACTGTGTAAGATTAAAAGATGGAAATGATCTTACTGTAAGTTGCGGGTCAACAAACAAAATAACCAAAATTGTTTTTGAATTGTCCAAATCTAATTCTGGCAGCATAACGACTTCCTCAGGCGGAACATTTGAAAACAATAATACTTGGACAGCTGGAGCAGAAGATGCCCTGCAAACTGTAGTATTTTCAAATAAAAGTGGTTCACAATACAGATTTACGACCATCACAGTTACCTATGAAGCTAATGTATCTGCATCAAAAAGTGCTCCTACCCTCAATATCACTCCCAATGGTGCCATTGATTATAGAGAAACCTATACGGTAACGGCTACTGCCTCAGACAAGGATGGTAATCCCATTTCTGGCGAAATTACGTATAAAATTATTTCATCTGCATCCAGTGACTACGACTTTGATGAAGTTATGGGAGTATTTACAGCCGGTATTACGTCAGGCAGCTACACGGTAGAGGCATCCTATGCAGGAAATAATGATTATAATGCTTCTTCGGCCCAATGCGTCATCACGGTCATGGAACCGGGTGTTTACAGCTGGAAAGACT
Source organism: Bacteroidales bacterium (assembly GCA_022773145.1). GTDB lineage: Bacteria > Bacteroidota > Bacteroidia > Bacteroidales > Bacteroidaceae > Alloprevotella. The sequence continues at coordinate 46,132 of JALEYW010000040.1, read as the reverse complement.
ACCGTTTGGTAACCGAACAAAGTCAGGTTGTGGAGGGTGCGCAGTACATTTTGGTTTGCCCCATAGTTGAAAACGAATATAACAGCCTGTACACCATGGGAAGCATAGACCCCGATGGCTATGCCTACCCCTATAACGCCGGATACTACGCCCTGCCCAACAACGGCATCGGCAGCAATGTAGAATCTTCTGTGATGCCGTTCATCCTGGAAAAAGTGAATGGTAACTTCGCCCTGAAAACACTTGACGGCCAATACCTGAAAGGATTTATCGGCTGGTATGGCATGACTTACGACATTGAACTGGGAAGTTCAAACTCTGCTTCAGTAGCTCAGTGGAGCATAGAAATCGACCAGGACGGCAATGCCCATATCTACAATGTTTACGATAAGAGCCAAGCCCTGATGTACTGCGCCCATTTAAATGATGTAAATGTACAACAATTCAAGAACTACAGCCACTCGTCATACGGTACGAAAGACTATCCTGCCGTGAAGCTCTATGCCAAGTGCGCCGAGATGTCTATTAAACAGGAAGCGTTGGGTTATGGCACGTATGCCGTAGACTTTGCCTACCAGATGCCTAAGGGCGTGAAGGGCTATGCCATCAATGCCGTGAACGACGGCGTGGAAGATGCAACCAAGAAGCTGGTGAAGAACGAAGCATACGCCGAAGAAAAGGATGTGCCCATGCTCACCCCGCTGCTCGTCTACAGCGAAGAGGCTGCCGCAGCATCCAAGACGTATTACCCCATCGTGATTTACAAAGATGTGGAAGCCTACGAGGGCGACAACTATCTGGAATACAAGCGCAACGGAGGCATGACGGCCTCGAAGAAGGGCGAACCGGTTTACTACTACAAGCTCACCAAGAAAGCCTCGGATAACCCCGCAGAGCACAAACCCCTCGGCTTCTACTGGGGCGCAGAAAACGGCGAAGCCTTTATGCTGAACAATACCAGCTCGGCTTACCTCGCCCTGCCGAAGAGCCTCTTCGCACGCGGTTTGGCCAGCGCACTCCTCTTCGACGAAGAAGGACAGGCTACAGGCATCCAGCTCACGCCGACAACTGAAAACAATACGCAGGCTGTCTATAACCTCCAAGGCGTACGTGTTAGCGGTAAACTGGCCAAAGGCATCTATATCGTGAACGGAAAGAAAGTGTACGTGAAATAATCTCTGCAACTGATTTCTCATCCATAACAAGCCCGACTCCCCGCTCTGCCACCCTGCAACGGGGAGGGGCTTTAAACCTCAAAAACATAGAAACAACATGAAAAAATATATTGTTCCCCAAATTCAAATCGTCAACCTGAACATCGAATCAGCATTGATGGGCACCAGCTCGGCCGACAACGTGTATAACGAAGTTCTGGATAAAGGCGAATTCAGCAACGAAGCCGGCTGGAGCTCGGACAACTGGTCGTCCTGCAAGGACTAAACCCGCAGCCACGGCTCATACAAATATTATACACTGTTACCTGCAACCCTTGCCGCCAAGCTATGGCCGACGGCAAGGGTTGTACTTATTTTTATATCCTATCGTCCGCAAAAGTTCAAAAACGTCGGCTGCAATATTTTTAATCAATAAAACAGCTTGTTGGTTACTCGCAAAGATTTCACGAACTGTCCCAACGCACAGCCTCCCGCCGCATCCTTTCAGATGGCAGCGGGAGGCTGAAAAGTTTATCGTATCGTTGTGCGATGTGGATTATTCGCTCCATTCGTCGGACGACCAACCCTTGGAGTTGCTTTCAAAGGTTGCTTTGTCCATATGGGTGGCGTTGTCATAGTTAGCCTTGATGTTCGAACCGTTCAGCAAGGTATGTTGAGTGTTCAGAGCGATGACGGAGACCACGGGGGTTGTGTAAGTTTTCATATTTTGTGTTGTTGGATATTTCATTACTTAATAACCGTTTTCTTGCCGTTCACGATGTAGATGCCCTTAGGCAGGCCGTTGAGCGAATGGGCCACACGTACGCCCTGGAGGTTGTAGACGTTCTGGTCCTTGCTGTCCGTTACAACGGTAGCGATACCGGTTTCGGTGTCAGCAAAGTGGATGTCGAATGCCTTGGGAGCGGCAGCGGAGCCGGCGGGGATGGTGATGTAAGTGCGGAAGGGCTTCACTGTACCCGTGCCTGCCTGTACGAACTGGCCACCAGCATAGCCGTAAGCGTTTGTCACAGTGAGTTCGGCATAGCTACCAATATGGCTTACGCCGTTAACGGTAGTCGTGAGGTCGCCGGTAGTCGGTTCGATGGTCACATTGTCGAAGCTTGCCAATGCGCTGGCGTTGTCAGTCTGGATAAGATACGGCTTGTTGGCTTCGGTAGCACCTTCGATGCGCTTGAAGGTCAGCACGCTGCCTTCTACGCTTTCGAGTGCAGCCACTACGGCGTTCTCGCCCGGGGTAAAGCTGAAGGGCAGTACAAAGGTCTGCACATTGCCAGCCGACAGCGTACGGTCATAGGTTACTTTCTTGGCAGTGAATGCCTTGGGAGCTTCAAATGCCTGGCCTTCGGTCAGCGTGAAGTTGGCGCAGGTGGAGCCGACAACAACATTCTCAGCACTTACCGTTTCACCTTCTGCTACATAGATCAGTGCGTTCTTATTGGTCAATCCGTCTTTGACAGCAGAAATATATTCTCCAGCTCCTGCTGCATTCTGAAGGTCAATGGAGGACGTGCTGAAGGGATATACATTGACAACAATGGGATGATTCGTTTCGCCATCATTCCAAATGATATTGATTTGTGCCGTCATTTCTCCGTTTTCAACCTTGCCGGTCAGCGTAACAGGCAGGTCACCGAGATCCATACCCATGGCACCGAAGATGTTGATAGTCTGTTCTTTGGAGAAGTTTACCACACCATTTACAGGTTTACCGTATGCCACGTCAGTAACAAAGATGTCGCCAATCAGTCCCAGACCTTCCAGAGAGAAGTTGAGCAATTGGAAGTCTACCTTGCCATCAATGGGCGTGGAAATACCTACAGGCGAATTGGAAGCTGACAGGAACATGCCATCCATGGCGATAATCATCTTGCCAGTGTACTCTGTAGCTTGACGGGCAAACTTGACACAGTACGTATTGGTGATGTCTCCACCGCTGACCATGACGTAGGCAATGCGGCTTGCTTCATCGTACATGACAAAAGCTTTGTCGTCTGCTCCCTTCGTGGTGGCTTCGATGCAGCCTTCTGTATAATCGCCGACAACGGTATAGAAGAGGTTGTCTTTGCTGAAGGTGGAAATGGCATTACCGTTTACTTTCAGGCCGGAAAGCAAGCCTGTGTAATCGGGAGCGTAGAATTGGACTTCGTACACCGTTTTGCTGTTGCTGTTGACTGCATAATCATCGCCTTTCACGGTGATGGTCAGCAGGCCGGTCTGTTCGTCATAGCTCTTGTCGACAGTAGCGGCAACACCTTTGAGCGTGTAGGTGATGGTCTGTGACGCATCGTAGGTGATAGTCGACATATCGCAGCGATAAACCTCATAAGCAGCACTTTCAGCACTTGTCTTGGTGAAGTTCAAGGCTGTCTTTCCATATTTCACATCGCTGATGCTGTGATAATAAATAAGATTAACGTCGTCAATCCATAAGTAATCCTTTGCACTGCCACCAGGAGTAGGATTGGTGGTAAACGATGCCAGCATGTACTGTGTGGAGGTACGTTCCTTGTCGTAGGTAAATTCTCCCGTATAATGCGTCCAATCCGTTGAGGCAGGAATTAGTACGCTTGCTTTGCCAACCCTATTTCCGGCTTGGCTGTCAATTTCCGGGTCATGGTAATCTACATCGTCGTGGATGATGAATTGTCCACGACCATTGGGACTTCCACCGGAAGTAAATTTGGCCCAAAATTCAACGGCATCGGGTCTGCCGGCAAAGAGTAGGCAATTGCTGCTGCTTCTATCGGTATAATTATAATTGCTGGCATCGGCAGGTTTCATATTTCCCATGTTAATCTTTCCAGTGGTCAGGTTGCCATTGGCTGCTACACCCATCACTTTTTGGGAAAAAATTTTACAAGAATAGCTACTTGAGTTATGCAATCTATCCGTGACTTTTGATGGAGCAGGAGAGCTGCTTGCTGCCCAATTTAGGGAACCTCCTGCAGATTTAAATGAATACCAGCCATTACCAGGCTCTTTGTCAGAAGCCCAGTTACTGAAGTCAGAATTGGGTATTTGGTAATTTTGTGCATTTGCCGAGAGTGCGAGTCCCAGCAATGCGAGAGAAAGAATTTTTTTCATTTCTTCTTTATTTGAGCTTGTTGATTTTTTTATTGCTTTTGTTTTTTCAGCATGGCCGAGTGCGGGCTTTGTGGGGCGCGCATTTCGGCCAGCCTTTATCTGATCACTTTCTTCCCGTTGACAATATACACACCCTTGGGCAAGTTGTCGGTGCTCGTGGCGGGCACGCGGCGGCCGGAGAGGGTGAAGATGCGGGTGGTGGCGTTGTCGGTGACGGTGGCGGAGTGGATGCCGGTGGCAAGGGGCTGTCCGATGACCACGTTGATGACTTGTCCGAGCGACTCCATCATGTTGATGTCGATGGTACAGTAAAGGCGCGTGTCGTTCAGCTTACCGCTGAGGAGGATGGGCACTTCGTCGAGGAAGGGGCCAATCCAGCCCTCTGCGGGTATGTCGGTGGTATCGCCGGGCTGGATGGTGATGGTCTGGTTCGTGCTGATGGCTTTGTAGCCCTCTTCCTGCACCACGTCCACACCTTCCAGGCTGATGTTGCCCACGGGCATCACGTCCTCTCCGGCCACGAGCATGAAGTTCTTGAGGACAAAGTTGATTTTCCCGTCCTCGCGTTGCTCCACGATGATGCTGGCGGGAATGGAGTCCGTGCTCTCACCGTTGATGGTAACAATCAGTTTTTCGTTGTAGTTCTGAGCGGCCACAGGCAGCAGGCCCGTGCAGCACAGTGCGACGAGCGTGAGTAAAAATTTCTTCATAAGCAGAGTTATTTAGAAGTGATAGTTTGGTTGGTTTGTCTGTTCAGAATAGATAGCTGAAGCCCAGTGTGCCGTAGATGGGGTAGAGGGCGAAGGTCACGCTGCCGAAGTCGGAGGGGAAGATGCCGTTGAGGCCCCATTGCAGGTTGAGGTTGACGGCCAGGTGCTTGTAGGCCTTAAACTCCGCCCCGGCCTGCACGCCCCAGTGGAAACGCCGCAGGTCGTCGGAGAAGTCGTAGGTGGCGCGCGTCACTTCCGCCTTTTCGCCCGTGGGGTTCTGGTCGCGGATGTAGCCGTCGTAAGCCTCGCCCTTGAAGTCGCCGCTCATCATCCAGGCCACGTAGGGACCGGCCATGATTTGCCAGCGCGAGTTGAGGGTGTAGGTGGCCAGGATGGGGAAGGTGAGGTACGTGTTGTTCACCTCCGTCTTGACACGTCCCGTCCAAGCGCCGACCACGGTGCCCGAGCCGTCCACGTTGACGGCCTCCATGTGGTAGTTCTTCACCGTGGCATCCGTTTTCATGCCTTTGTTCTCAAAGCGCACGCCGACCATCATGCCCCAACGGTCGGTGAATTTCTTCTGCACGTCGCCTTCGAGGGCGATGCAGAGGGTGGGTTTGTAACTCTCGATTTTTCGGATTTCCGCCGGCAGGGGCAGGGGAGAGGTGCCGCCCATGCTGAGCCCTGCGCCGAGGCGTACGTGCCAGCCTTTGAGTGCGGCTTTGAGCAGGTTCTTGTCCGTTTCCTTGGCTTCGCGCGGCTGTGCAAGGGTGTAGAGCGGCAGGAGCGTGAGCAGGAGCAGGGTGTAGCGTTTCGTGCGGGAGAATATGTGGGTGAGGGTCATGTTTGTATGAGTTGAGTTTTGGAGGTATAAGGGATGAGGTTATAAGGTTATAAAGTATCTCTATTCGGCAAAGCTGGTTGCCATGAGTTGCCATAGGATCACTTCATAACCCGGAAGGGTTCATTCCGTTGTGCCCTCCCACACCACGCGGAGCTCGTCGACGTAGAGCGTGGAACCGATGGCTCCTTCAAAATACGCTCCCTGCCGGCTCGACGTGGCCACCACGGCTATGGCGTATCCGTCATTGCGCAGCCGCTCCTCGTCGAACTCCTTGCCCGGCATGAGGCGGAAAGGTTCGGAAAAGTGCGTCCATTCGGTGGGTTCGCCCGGCTTGTCGATGCGTGCCATCATCACGATGCGGGGCGAGGAGAGCACGTCGTCGCCGTTGAGGGCCTGGAAGTCGGCGGGGTCCACCTCGTAGAGCACGGCGTAGATGTCTGCCGTGTCGTGGCGTTCGGGACACACCTGCTTGTTCTTGTCTGTGAAGGTTTCGCCGGCGGTGTATTTGTAGTAGCCTTCGAGGGCGAGGGGTTTTCCGCCCACGAGCTGGAGTCCGAAATGGGTGGCTTCGCGCGGCTTCTTCATGGCGATGGAGGCATCGAAGGAGCCGATGAAGATGTTGCCCGCTGCGATGGGCATCTTCACCATGTCGCCAAAGGAACCGGTGCGGCGGGTCACCAGCTTGATGCAGTTACCCTGCACCCCCAGGGGGTCGGAGGCCGTGGGGTAGTCGGCGGGTTGCTTGGCAATGCCCACGAGGGCGTAGCCGCCGTTGCCCGAGGCCCAGTAATTGCGTTGCGGATTCTGCGTGTCGGTGGGGTCCACCTCAAACCATGTCTGGTAACGCCCCGTGCTTTCGAGCGCGAAATGCTCGAAGCTCATGGTTTCGATGGGGCGGGGAAAGTTGAAGGCCACGGTGTAGTCCTTGTGCCACTCGCCGTCCTGCGAATGTACGGTGTAGGTCTGTGGCGAGGAGAAGTTGCGCGTCAGGCCGTTGCCCTCCACTTCGGTGCCGTCGACCCGTGCCGTGATGCGTGCGCCCTCGGTCAGGGTGAAGAGGGGGGAGAGTTGCGAGCGGTCGGTGCCTTTCTTGATGTTGAAAGCCACGTGGTCGTTGGTCAGGATGGGCGTGCCCACCAGTATGTCTTTGTGTTCGTCCAACCATGCCTGCTCCACGCCGGTAATGTCGCATTCGGCGTTGAGGGGCTCGTCCTTGATGCACGACGACGCGGCGCAGAGCATAAGGAGCATGCAGAGGAGCTTTGAAATATGCTTCATCATGTATGTGGGTAATAGGGAATGGGACCTATGTCCCTGAAAATCCGCCGCAAAGGTAAGAAAAATATTTTTGTGCTTTGAGTTTTTTGAGGACGGGTGTACGGTTTTTTACCGTTAAAAAATGTAGTCTTTGTAAAATGCTCCTTATAAGGTGTAAAAATGGTGTTTCTGACCACTATGAACCTGTTTTTATCTATAGAAAGTGTCGTTTTTGTCGTTGTTTCGGACCATGTGGGAGTAGGGGTGGAGGAGTTGTTGTCAAGCGTTCGCCACTTGTGTTAAAAAAGTCCCGGATTATTTTTTTCAACTCGGCGAGTAGGAAAAAATAGTCCCGGACTTTTGGCAGGGCATGCCTCGGCTGTTGTTGCGTGAAGGTCGGTTGAAGGCATGGCAGGGGTGGGGGAGGCTGGTGTGTGCCGTTGAAGGTAGGTGAAAGGTCGGTGAATGGTTTGGTGAAAGTGGAAGAGGGTGTTGAGTGGTGAAATGTGCTTTTAGTGCTGCTTTCACGCCCTTTTCGCGCGCGCTATATACGCATTTTATTTCCCGAAAAAAGCATTCACCCCTTCACCGATTGCTCGTTTTCCTCTGATTTTCATTGGAAAACGGTGTGAAGGGTTGAAAATCCAACCCTTCACACTTGTTCCGCTGCCGGTGGCTATGCGACGGTACAGTCGTGAACGCTCGGTGAATGCTTGGTGAACACTTGGTGAACGCTTGAAAATCCAAGCCTTCACACTCTTTTCTGCTGAGTATCAAGGAGAAACGAGCGGTGTGTGAAGGGTTGAACCTTTTTTTCGGGGAAAAAGTTGCGTATACGCGCGCGTAAAGGGAGTAGAAAGCTATAGGCAGCTATAGATTACTATAGATATCTATAGAACACTATAGCCTCCTATAGCTATCTATAAAAACCTATAGCTATCTATAAAAACTATAGATACCTATAATAACCTATAAGTACCTATAGTAAGCTATCACAAGTATTCGCGCTTGCGAAAAGGATTGCGGATTTTGTTTTCCGCCGCTGTCCGGACGATCCCGTCGTTGGTTATTTCGCCATTTTCCATGTGCCCTGCGAGGTGCGTAGCAGGTAAACGCCGGCGGGGAGGTCGGTCTGGTGGAAGCGGTTGGCCGGGATGCGGGCCACGCGGCGACCTGTCAGCGTGTAAACATCGGCCATGGTGTCGGCGTCAGCCGGGAGGGTGGGCAGCGGAGCGATGCCGGTTTCCTCAGCGGGGAGCACCACGCTCTGCCATGTGCTCCAGGCCGATTCGCCTCCTTCGGTATAAGCCTTCACGCGCCATTCGTAGGTGCCGCCGGGCTTGAGATTGGTGAGCGTATAGCTGTTGGAGTAAACGATGCCAATGGCGCGTGCCGAGGGTTGCATCTCTGTGCCGAGGTTGGGCAGGGGGCCGTCGCCGCTGGGGTCATCGTTCGGCTTGTCACCGTCGTCCACGGGATCCTGGGCAAAGTCCTCTTCGGTGAATTGTCCATCGTAGATGGCCAAAGTCTTGAGGTACATACGCTTGGTGGGATAAATGCCCACGCGGAAGCGGCTGTCAGCCGGTGCTTCGAGCGTTACGGTGTGCGATCCGTTGGTCAGGTCCACCTCGCGCGAGTCCTGGATGTTGCCATAGAAGTCAACGATGCGCAGGGTGACGGTTTTGTCCGCCGTTTTCACCTGTTGCTCGTCAAATCGCACCGTGACGTATCCCGTTTCCGACACGTCGTAGAGCGGTGAGAGCAGCCAGCCGTACGTGAAGGTGGTGCTCATGCGCAGTTTGCCGGGGCTGCGGAAGAGTTTGTAGCCTGTCCATCCCGAGCGTCCCATGTAAGAGCTGATGGAGTTGTCAATTTCCGTTGTGCCGTCTTCTGTGAGGTCCAGGTCCTTCTGTGTGAGGTCGTAGCTGTCGCGCAGCTGTTCCTCCGGGTCAATCTTGCCTGTGCGGCGCACCTCCACGTCGTATCTTTCAGCCCCTTCCACGCTTTCCCAGCGGGCCGTGAAGCTCGTAGTGTTGAGTTCCGTAACCGGCAGGGGAGTCGGCGTGGCGATGTCCACCCCTCCCATGAAGCGGAAGGAGATGCGTCCCCCCTGCTCCGTGATGGCAGTGATGGGTTTGTGCATCCGTTTCACGCCGTCCTTGTTGTTGTTGTAGAGCGTGGCGGCCGGGGTGCTCTCGTCGGTCAGTTCCGTGTTGCCGCTGGTGCCGGGGAACGGGTCGCCCGCGAGGTCGTAGGTCGAAGCCGAGCAGTAGTTGTCGGCCGGAATGATGGTGCAGCGTTCATGGGTGCCGTATTGTGAAGAGTTCACCGTGTTGTTCTTCCAGGCCGAGGCACTGTAGTCCACGTGTGTTACCAGCAGTCCGTGGCCATATAGGTAGCTGTCGGTTTTCTTTTGCTGTCGGTTTTCGAGCACGTAAAACTCGTTTCTGTTTCCGTCATTATATATAATGTATGCTTCGGGGCTGTCCTCCAAGGGCTGCATGTCTTCGATGAAGCTGCGGTCGGTCAGTTCCACCGGCTCCAACCAGCCGCTGAACATGCGTTCGTAGGCCGTGTAGCCGCAGGGTGCGTAGCCGTTGTTTAGGTAAACGCCCTGGTCCATGATGCTCCAAACGTTCATGCCGAAGTAGTAGTTTCCATAGTCGTACATGTCGGGCAGTCCGAAACAGTGGGAAAACTCGTGACAGGCCGTTCCGATGCCGTCCATCTTCGAGCCGGCGCTGCCGTTCAGCTCGGCGGTGCAGCCGTAGGTTTTCACTTTCACGCCGTCGAGGCGCAGGGTGTAGCCGGCTGAGCTGAGGTCCCATTCGTGCGGCCAGATGCTGGTGGAGGGGCCACCCTGCGCTTCGCTGTAGCCGGCATAGATGACAAACACCTGGTCCACCTCGCCGTCGCCGTTCCAGTCGTAGTCGGCAAAGTTCACCTCCTCATCGGCCAGCTGGCAGGCTTCTACAACCATCTTGACAGCATTTTGCGCATCGCTGTTTCCGATGTTCTTTCCGTAATAAGCTATGTTTTCCGAAACCGTGACGGGACCTACCACATCGAAGGTGAGGTTCAGCTTTCCATAGGACTGCTCTTTGAAGTAGTCGTGTACGCTGCAGGCGTTGCCGTTTCCCGTGTAGTTCTCCTGGTTCATCATTTGGTTGAACACCTCGTTGGTGTGTCCTTCGGCCATCTGTACGTCCTGGAAGTTGACGAGGATAATCAGTCCCTTGCGGTCGCCCGTGATGGTGGTGCTTTCTCCCACGGCGCGTGCTGCCGGTGAGCGGCGTGCGGCGTTGGTCAGTGTATTCCTTTGGGCGTTGAAGCGCGCGGCCTGTTCGGCGTGAAAGGCTTGCAGTTCGTTGAGCTTTGCGGCGTGGAGGCCAATGAAGTCCGTTTCCTCCGCGCTGCGCAGCGATGCTTCGTGTGCCATGCGTCCTGTGGACAGTAACAAATTGTCGCGGAAGCAGGCATATTCAAAGCCACCGTTGTCCAAGCGCACCAAGGGTATGCCGTCGAGCGTCTGGAAAAAATGGAACGACTCGTCGCCCGTGAGGATGACGGTCAGCATGGTGCCGTCGGGCTGCCGGAGTGTGACAGGCGTGCGCTTGGCCGGAACGGCCCACAGGCCGCCCGTGAAGCAAAACAGCGTGAGCAGAAGGAATAGTTTCTTGAACATAAGAATATAAATCTGGTTTGTATTTCAATAGATAGGTGCGCAAATATACATCTTTTGCGGTTTTTTGTAACGCTTGTCCATAAAAAACCTAAAACCAACGATTTCGTTAAGCCAAATGAGCAAAGCCAAACTTGTTTGAGCTTTGCCATGGCGAGAAATTGCACTTTTAAGAACGATTTCCGGGTAGTTCGTTCGGTAACGTATGGCCCACTCCTCCGATGAGTGTGTCCTAACGGCCACAGATTAGAAAAAGTTTGCATTTTGCTTAAAAGAATAGCCAAGTTGAAATTAGTTTTGCCTTTGATGACATAAAATTTGTGTCCTTTTATATATTGAAAGAGATTTTTCTAAATTTGCAAGCTGCATATTAAGAACAAATGCTTATTCAACTTTCGGATATTCCGAAAGTTGAAGGTTATAAGGTTATGGTCGCTTCGCTCCCAGGTTATAAGGTTATAAGAATACTGTTTGAGGTAGTTACGATAGCCGCATAGAGTTACTTTTTAACCTCATAACCTTATCCCTCATAACCTTCGAAACTTAAAATGCTAACAGAATAATTATCGCCTGCAGGGTTACTTTCTTTAGGAGTAAATCATCAAAGGCACGGATTGTGTGCCTGCTTCGGGCGTTCCTACCATGAACAATAAAATTGATATGATATGGCCTTACACTTGATTGCTGATAGTGGCTTGCAGTTTTATAGCACTATCGTAGAGTTTAATCCGCAAGAGCCTTTGCTGATGGAAAGCGGCAAAGCGCTGAAGTATGCCATGTGCATCCAAAAGGATATTCTGACACAGGAGATTTCAGGCTTCGATGTGGCTACGTACAATCCTCAGACCGATGCCTGGTATCCCGTGGGGCAGGTGACGGACACCACCTTCGCCCAGAGCTGTCAGCTACAGCCAGACGGCACCTTGTTTTACGACGAAACGGGTGTGCCCAAACTGCTCCCGACGGCCCCGATGGGCCTGTTTTCAGCCTACAGCAACGACTCGCAGGACCTGATACGCATCAATAGCCTGACGTCCTACCGCTGCGTGGTGGACAATCAGCGCGTGCCGGCTTTCGACGTGCTGCTGGGAAAATGGCTCCCCATGCCGATGTTCCGACTCAACGAGAACGGCGTGTCGCAAGGAGCTCCCTTTGCCTGGTGTCGCGTCAAGATAGAGGACGTCGGGGATGGCAGCAGGCAGGGGGCGAGACAGTATCGCCTGACCTGGGCTTTCGACACCCGTACCGGCGACGACTTGCTGGCCATACCGCAGTTGCTCCCCCTCTTCTACGACGGTGAAACGGAAATCCGCTACTCCCTGTGTAATGTGGCGCAACAGATTTTAGCTTTCCTGTCGGTGGATGCCGAGGGCTTCAATAGTTTTTCCGGTTATGTCAGTTCGCTTTTCGGCTTGGGCGACCGTCTGGCAGATTTCACCTATATTACCTATTATATATACTTAGTGAATTTCCTGCGCCTGCTCCCCGGGGCGGCCCCCGAGGTTACGCTCTTCAAGAACGATGCGGAAACCGACCGCCCCGTCGACATGGTGCTCGACATCGGCAACTCGCGCACCTGTGGCGTGCTGTTCGAGAACGGCAACTTCGACCGTGCCCGGATGCTCGCCCTGCGCGACATGACGCACCCCCATCTGGTCTATAAAAAGTCGTTCGACATGCGCTTCTGCTTCCGCATGGCCGACGTGGGGCTGGACATCAGTCTGGAGGATGACCGCATCTTTTCCTACGGCTCCTTTGTGCGCGTGGGAGACGAGGCTCGCCATTTGCTGTTCACCTCGCTCGAAGATGCAGGCATAGCCCAGAAACTCACCAACTACTCCTCGCCCAAACGTTACCTGTGGGACGAGAAACCATACAGCGGCGTGTGGGAAAATCTCATCACGCGCAACGACACCAGCAACGTGCAGAAACTCTCGCCCCATATCAACGTGGCGGGACTTTCCTATCTCTTTGCCGACGACGGCCGGTATGTGGCGGGCACCGATGAATTTGTCATGCCGGGTTCGCCGGCCCACTATTCGCGTTCTTCGCTCATGACGTTTGTCATGATAGAAATTTTCCAGCAGGCCCTGATGCAGATGAACGCCTACGAAACCCGCGAACACTGGGGCGACTTCAACATCAAACGCTACCTGAGAAACGTTATCATCACCTGCCCCACGGCCATGTCGAAGAAGGAACAGATGCGGTTGCGCCAGGCTGCCAAGGATGCGCTCGATGCCATCGGGCACCTGATGCCGCTCCATCCCGTTCATATCATACCCGAAACCAAAAAACTCGCCGTGAGCGACCAGACGGCGCCCGTTACCGACCGCACATGGATATATGACGAAGCCACAGCCTGCCAACTCGTTTACCTCTACGCCGAGGCCACTCACCGCTACGAAGGACGGCTCGAAAAACTCTTCGAGAAGAAAGGACACGTGCGGCCGGAAATGGCAGCAGACGGCTACACCGACAACTCACTCACCATCGGCACCATCGACATCGGCGCAGGTACGACAGATGTCATGGTCTGCACGTATCGGAAAGCTACCGACGGACAAAAACGCCTCTCACCCGAACCGCTGTTCTACGACAGTTTCACGCTGGCCGGCGATGACATCCTGCAAGCCATCATTCAGAATTTTGTCATCCAGGGAGCTTATCACAACGATGCACACATCGGCAGTATCAATTCGGCACTTACGGCGCGCTTGTTGGCGATGCCGGAAGAGGAGTTGCGCCACATTCCTTCGCTCAGCCGCTTTGAAAGTTACCGGGCCAAGGTGGAGGAAATCTTGGTGATGAATGCCGACAGCGTGGAGCTCAAGAACCAAAAGAAACGGGAGCTGGCGGCGGACATGACCAACGGGTTCTTCGGCGCAGACATCGCTGCAATGGATTACAAGGCGCGACGCTGCCGACTGGACTTCAACACGCAGATTTCACACCCCATGTCGCAGTTCTTCATGGAGCAGATGCGCCTGAAACGCCCCAACCGCGTGTTCTCGTTCAACGACATCTTCCCCAAAGAAAAGCCTGCTTCCTATCTACTCGACTATTTCGAGAGCCATTTCGGCTTCCGCTTTGAAAGTCTGGCGTGGCATTTCGACCCCGAGGCCATCAACACCATTATCTGTTCCGTGATGGAGGGACTGATGAAGCAACTCAGCGTGCTGCTCCATGCTTACCATTGCGACATCATCGTGTTGGGCGGACGGCCTACGAGTCTTGACGTTATCACCGAACTGTTCGTGAAATACGTGCCCGTAACGCCCGACCGCCTCGTGCGGCTCAACAGTTACCACGTGGGCCACTGGTATCCCTTTGCCGATGCCAACGGTTTCTTCTTCGACCAGAAGCCCATTGTCGCCGTAGGTGCCATGGTAGGCTACATGGCGTCGACCGTAGGCTTCAAGGGGATGGCGCTCGACCTCAGTCTGCTCATCAAGAACATGTCGTCGACGGCTCGCTACGTCGGCATTTACGACTCGTCGCAGCAACGGGTGGAAGATGCCCGCCTGACGCCGGACAATGCCACGGCCTCGTTCGACATCAGCATCTTCCCCTGCAATCTGGGTTGCCGACAGCTCGATTCGCCGCAATATCAGGCACGCCCACTCTACGCCATCTACAACCATAGCGGCCGCACGCCGTTGCGGGTCATGGTGTCGCGCTCGTTCCAGGACGACCGTGAGCTCCTGACCCTGGAGGAGGCCACCTACGAGGGCGAAACGATTGCCAAGAACAAGGTGGAACTCGTGCCGCAAAGCCTCCCCGACGATGCCTCCTACTGGCTCGACAAAGGAGAGTTCAAACTTCAGATTTCCAACTAACAGGCGGGAGTGTTTTCAGCCGACTTCAGAAAAATTATCCTTATGACCAACATACAACAACAGATAGAAAACATCCGGCAGGCCTTGGAGTGGATCAAGGTCAACGAGCCGCAGGATTACGACCGCCAGTTTCTCAACTTTGTGGAGGAACGCCGCAAGCTGCGCAAGGTGATGCAGGCACAAAGCTTCAATCCCGCCGCAGCGGCCTATGGCGAGAGCCAGAAAGGTAAGTCGTACCTTATGAGCAATCTCCTCCAGAAGGACGGCGCGCCCTTCATGTTGAACTATGGCGACAAGGCATACGATTTTATCTACGAAATAAACCCCATTGGCAACGGAGCGGAGGCCACAGGTGTCGTGACGCGCTTCACTTCCTTCCAACGCAATGGGGAACTCTTCTCCGAAGAGCATCCGGTGGCGATGCGCACCCTCACCGTGGCGGACATCATCATGATTTTGTCCGATGGCTACTACAACGACATACGCGACTATAGCGTGGCCGACAATATCAAGGAGAAGGCGGAGGAGTTCTACAATGACTATGTGAACCGTTCGGTGGTGAACGGCCCCGTCACGGCCGACGACCTGCTGGAGATGCAATCCTACTTCCACGAATACATCAACAACGCCCAGGCGTATGGCAAGGCCGGCTATTTCACCCGCTTGGCACTCGTGGCCGACCGTATCCCCTTGGCCGACTACGAAAAAGTGTACGGCTTTTTGTGGGACAACAACGAGTTCTTCTCCAAACTTTTCCAGCGATTGCTCGACCTGCAGAGCCGCCTCCACTTTGCGCCCTATCTCTACCTGCCCATGGACGCGCTGCTCCACAGAGGCAACAATGACAACACCATCATGGCTGTGCAGTGTCTGCACGGCCAGTCGGACGAGGCACAGAAGCACACCGAGGTGTACATTCGCGAGCAGGGCATTTTCCGCACCGAGCGCAACATCCGCAAGTGCGACCTCAGCGCGATTTGTGCGGAGGTCATTGTGCGCATACCCGACGACTTCCTCGACAGCTGCGGCGAGTATGTGTTCGATGGTATTGAGGACCCGCAGGTGATGGCGCAACTCTCGCATGAACCCGTCAAGAAGGACATCCTGCGCCACTTGGACCTGCTCGACTTCCCCGGAGCGCGTTCGCGCAAAAAGGAAGATAAAGACACTTTGGGCAATGGCTGCATCCTGACCACCATCCTGCTGCGTGGAAAGGTGGCCTATCTCTTCAACAAGTACAATGAGAGCAGCGAACTCAACGTGCTCCTCTTCTGCCACGACCAGGCCAAGAGCGAAGTGGCCGAGTTGCCCCATCTGATTAGTTCATGGGTGGAAAATTATGTAGGAAAAACACCGGAAAAACGCAGTGCTGTGATAGATGACTGCGGAGGCGTCGCTCCTTTATTCTATATCTCCACAAAATTTAATATGGACATGGCGTTGCAGTCCGGCGATTCGAACAATGCAACGGAAGCCCTCAAGGGACGCTGGCACCAACGTTTCAAAAAAGTGCTCTACAACGAATGTTTCAACGCCGACGGCAAGGAGTGGGTGAAGAACTGGAGCAGTCCGGGTACACGCTTTTCCAACAGTTACCTGCTTCGCGACTTCAAATACTCGGGCGAGCGCGGCAGCCGGCTCTATACCGACTTTGAAGAAACCGGACACGAAACGAAATCTATGATACCTGATGATTATTATCGGGAACTGCGTAAGACGTTCATTGGGAGTGATGATGCCGGCTTTTTCTTCCCCAACCCCGCCTTGGCGTGGGATGTGGCCGCCACCATCAATAATGACGGCGCGCTCTATATCATCGAGAAGCTGGGCATCGTGGCCAAAAACATAGAGGTGGCTCGCAACAAGCAATTCGATGAAGATACCAAAAAAGCATTGGATGTGGTCATTCAGGCCATGGTCAAATACCAACCGGCCACCGACAATGCGCAGCAAATGCAGCGCAACATCGAAAATGCCTACAACGTGCTGCGCGAGCTCGACTTTGCCTGCAATAATGACAACTATTATTACGGACACCTCTTGGAGGGCCTGCAACTCTGCGAGCGCGACATTTACGACCCCATCCATCAGCTCATCCTCAGCGGCAAGCTCAACGAACCGCTCTACAACTTCGAGCAATACCAAATCATCCGCGAGCGGTGCCATAACTTTGAGGAATGCGAAACGCTGGAAAAGAAATGGGAACGCCTGATGAAGGTGTACCACTATGCCTCCAAGCAGGCAGCATCCGACGACCTGACACGGCGAAAAATCGATACCACCATCCTCTTCGCCGACAATCTGCCTCCGCAGCTGCCTTCCTACCTCATTGCCATCCATGTGCTGAAACTGTGGAAGGAAAAAATCACTTCGGTCGACTTCCAAAACACCTATGCCGCCGAAGACGGTTTCGCACCCGGCGTGTTGAGCGAGATGGTGGGCTGTCTGCTCGATGCCGTCGACCGCCTCAACTTACTGGACCACCTCCACAAAGACCTGAAGGACTATACCGACATTGCAGCGGTGAAGAATATTCCCGTTTCGTTGGTGGCCGACATCATAGCCTCCTCGGTGAGCAATTTTGTGGCCGACTTCGGGTATTCCTTCCTCGATGAGAAAAAACGAAACGAGCTGGAGGAAATGGCCAAGCAGGACGATTTGCCCGTGTTCAAGTGGATTAGCCAACCACGTCAGGAAGTGTTCTCCGAACCCGAGGTGGCCGAGCTGTTCAGTCAGGTGCTTTCGTCCGGAAGTGCGCTCATTCCGGCTTTCAAGCAAAGCTTCTTTGCCTGGGAGGAGTACATTTTCCTCGCCTTCCTGTCCAGGGTGGAACGCGCCAAGTACACGTTGGAAGTCACCCAACAGTTGGCAACAGTAATCCAAGGTTTATCCGAAAAATAACATACGATGAAAAAAATCATTTTCCAACTTCGGTCCCGCGGTCGGGATGGTGCTTCCTTTCTGCCGCCTTGGGGTGCCTGGGGCTGCCTGTGGCGCACCCTGCTCTTCCTGTTCGCACTCGGCCTGCTGATACTCTTGCTCAGTTTTTTCCGTTCATGCGGGAATGGTGCTGAGTTGCCAGACCCGCAGCCAATAGATGTACCGGCCGACAGTATAGTTGCCGTGCCTGATAGTATACCCGGTGCCGACGAACCGCTTCCGGACAACAACATCGATAACCCCGGACCTAATTTGCCGCCTCCCGACGACAATTATCTGCCACCTGTGAGCGACGATCAGATAGAACGCGACTCCATCACAGGGCGTGAGATGGTCAACAACCGCGTCAACGTCATCCTCGACTCCGATGCCGGCGACGAAACCTTCCGTCGCTGGGCTGAAGAGTTCAAGCAGCACTATCCCGGCGACGAGTACAAGGTAATCTTCTACGACCCCCTCACCAAACTCATCCAGATACAGGTGCCGGAGGGCAGTTGCGACCGCGTGGTCCGCGAGTTGCCGCAAAAGATTACGGACATTTCCTTCCGCGCCTTCCGCGAGGGCCTGCTGGGGCCGCTTTCCGCCACGCCGAACGACCCTGCCTTCCGCGATGCCGACGCTTCGTGGTACTTCCGGCCCATTCAGGCATTTGAAGCCTGGGACATCACGCAGGGCTCTGAGGAGGTGGTGCTCGCCGTTGTCGACTCCTATTTCGACCTCCGCCACCCCGACCTCTATTCCCAACGCATCGTTTCGCCGTTTAGTGTGAAGCGGCGCAACCGCAATGTGGCTCCTGAGCCGGGATTGCCCGAAAACAATCCCTGCTTCTTCCACGGTTCTTGCGTTTCGTCGATGGCATTGGCCAACCTCAACAACGGCAACGGTGCCGCCGGCATTGCGCCCAAGTGTAAGTATATGCCTGTGAGCATGGGCCACCAGTTCACGTCCATGACCATGGTCTACGGCATACTCTATGCCATCTACCAGGGTGCAAGCGTCATCAATGTTTCTGCTGGAATGAACTTGCCACCCGAGGCGGCCCAGCTGCCGGTAGAAACGCAGGTGGAAATGGCCAAAAATGCCTTCAAGGATGAAGAAAACGTGTGGGAATTCATATTCGATATGGCCGAGGAGCGCGGCGTTACCATTGTCTGGGCAGCAGGCAACAATAATATCCTGGCATCCATCGACCCCTCGAAGCGCGATGCCACCACCATCCGCGTGTCGGCCCTTGACCGCCGGCTCCACAAGGCATCGTTCTCCAACTTCGGCAACCTGCCGCAGTACCAGCAGGAGTGTTCCACTATTTCAGCCCCCGGCGTTGACATACTCGGCGCAGTGCCCGGCAACCGTTATACCCTCGGGCCCGGCACCAGTTATTCTTCGCCCATCGTAGCCGGAGCCGTGGCGTTGATGAAGAGCCTTGACCCCACACTCTCTACCACCGAAATCATCAAGATACTCCAGGAAACGGGCAAGCCCATTGAAGGCTGCACCACCATCGGCCCCTTGTTGCAGATAAAGGACGCCCTGCTGCGCGTGAAGCAGAAGCAGGTGAAGGCCGACGACCTCTTCCGCGACCACTCCAAGTTTATCGGTAAATGGCAGACCACTGCCAAGCTCAAGGTGGTCAATGCGTTCACCGGAGAGTGGACCGGAGAGTATATGTACATCTTCTTCGACATCACCTCGGAGAATGCCGGACGCATACATTATTATATAAAAGAGCGCAGCGAACCTTGCGGCACCGCTCCCGTGGCCGTGAGCTGGTCTTCCTCCACGCTGACCGTGGACCACACCCAGCGCGCCGGCACCTTCGTACCTGCCCGCTACGAGTTTCGCAAAGCTTCCGACGGACGGTTGGAGTTCTCGCTCTCCAATGGCGAAAAGTATTACGTGAAGCGCGTGGACCGTATGCCGTGCTGACCTCTGCGCGGTCCACTCCCGTTCTTACCATTCATATCCTTTAATTTAGCTGATTATGGCCTCAAATAATAAATCAATTTCCGTAGCAGAAATTCTGTGTACCTTGGCCTTCATTGCCGCCTCCTTCCTGATGGTGTTGGGCTGGAACTATGAAGGAGAAAGTCTGCCGATGAGCGTCATCCTCACCTTGGTCGTGGATGTCCTGCTGTTGGTGTTGCTCTGTGGCGCCGTCAAGTTGAAAAAATCCAAGCCCTTCCACAAAACCCTTTGGCGCGTGTTGGAATGGATGCTGATTGTGCTCTACGTCTGTCTGGCTTTGGTAGCCATGCTTCCTGTCCTTTCCAAATTTGTCTACACCGAGTGGACCGGCAGCCAAACCATTGCCACTGCGCTGGAGGAGGATCACGAGCGCGTCAATACCTTGTTCAATGATTTCAAGGCCGCCTGCGAACAAAAGTTGAACACCACCAAAAGGGGACTGGTGAACCTCCAAAACGCCGGTTACGCAGGCAAGCACAACCTGGCTAACAGCGTGGTGCGCAACTTCATCAAAGAGCATCTGAACGGCGGAGGCGATGAGCATTTGGACAATAGCAACATCCGAGCCTACTATGAGGGCGAAACGGCGGCCATTGCCTCCCTGCGCGAGACTGTCCGTTATTTCAGCAGTTACGACTCGTACAAAGAAGCCGCGTTCTTCGAGCGTCCCACCCGGGCCCGGGAGTTGCAGGTCGCTTACGACAGTGTGACAAGCCAGCTCCAAACTTTTGCGGCGCAGCATCCCTATCCGTCCATCACGAGGTCGGCCGAGATGTATAAGCATCCCAATCCGTCCATCACGAGGTCGGTCAAGATGTATCAGTATCGTTTTGAAGCACCCGAAGTGCAGTTGGAAGCGTCCGCCTTTAAGCAGGCGTTAGGCAATGCACAATCCTTCAACCTGGCGGGCTTTTTCATTTTCCTGCTGGTCAACTTCTTCATCCTGCTACCCTACATCGCCGCCATGCGTCCGCAGCTGATACGTACCTTGGGCAAATCCGGCAAGGACTTGGGCGGAGTGCCTCTGATTTTGGACGATTGACCTGTCCGCTTCTTTCTTTTTCATACATCAGCAAATAATCTTCCTTCAAATACAGACGATTATGCCTCTTACACCTCAGCAGTTACAACAATTCAATAACCTCATACCACAGCTTTCGGCCAAGCAAATCATCCAGATGATGACGCAGCACAACGTCGCCATCGACCAACTTCCGGCTTTGCAGAAACCCGAAAATGCCGAAAAACTCGCTGCCATCAAGCAAGTGCTCGAAGCCGAAAAGCTGAAAATACAGCAAGCCAAGCATGAAGCCGATTGGAAAGCGCTCCTGTCCCGGTTGGCCGACCCTGCGCAGTCACTGCAAGCCATGCAGATGCTGCAACAGTTCATCGACGCTTGGCAAACCGTCGATCTCAATCCCTCCCACGTGGCTGAGGCCCGGCAGAAGCAACAGGAAGTGAAGCAACAGGAACACGAAGCCGATTGGCAGCGGACATTCCAGCTGGCCACCGGCACTTTGCAGCCCGAACAGGCCATGCAGGCGTTGAGGCAGTTCATCGACAAGTGGCAGTCAGTCAGCCTTCCCTTCTCTCACGTGGATGAGGCGCGACAACAGCTCGAAGTGCTGAAACGGCAGATGCAGGGCATCTACGCACAGCAGGAAGAGGCCGAGTGGCAGCAGTTGATTTACCGCCAAACGGTGGGTGACATTCCCGCCTACGCCGAACACGTGAACAAATGGCGCGCCTACGGTATCGAGACCCATGCTTCCGAAGCCGATGACAAGGCTTGGGACATCGTACAGCATGCACCCGATGTGATGAAGGCCATGCAGGACTATGTAAGGGTATTTCCGCAAGGCCGACACGTGGCTGATGCGCAATCAGGGCAGAATGCTTATTTTGAGTGGTTGAATGTGAAAGGTACAAACGACCTGATCCAAGTGCAGAACTACCTCACCAATCATCCCACCTCGCCATTTTCCCTTGAAGCCCGCCAACTGCTCGACAGCTTGAAGACTGCCGAAATCGAGAGGATGCAAGAGGAAAAAGACCAATTCTCTGTTGACCGGCTGAATAAGCTGCTCTACTACGGCATATTTACCGAATCTCAACTGATTGGTGCGGGTGTGGCCACGGAAAGCTCGATTGACAAAATCAGAGACCTGAGTTGGAAAGAAGTGTTGCCCAAGCTGGAACAGGTGTCCGACGAATGCAAGACTTATTGCGCTGATGGCCGCACCGACATCTATCTTTTCGGCACGCCGTCGACGGGCAAGACCTGCGTCTTGATGGGTTTGCTCAAATCTTCCCGTATTCAGCCCGACAATGTGGCGAGTGCCGGAAAATACGTTGACGCACTCAATCTCTACTGCGAATACGGCTGTGTGCCCGGTGCCACCAAAGAAAATTTCGTGGCCACCATACAGGCCGACATACAGGTAAAGGGACAGAAACACGAAATCAATCTGGTGGAACTCGCCGGAGAGGATTTTGTAACGAAAATTGCCACGCGAAGGGAAGACACGATAGCCTATGAAGACATGGGTAAAGGCGTACCGGAGCTCTTGGCCAATGACAACCGCAAGGTGTTCTTTTTCATTGTTGACCCCACGTCAAAAACCGTGCGTGTCAAGAAAAACGTGATGCAGCGCGATGCGAACGGAAAACCCTTGTTGGACGAATTCGGGCAGCCTATCACGCAATCAGTCGAATATACCGTCCATCAGTCTAACTCCCTGAAAGCCATGGCCAACATGTTGAAGAACGAAGCCAACCGAAAGGTGATGGAGAGAGTGGATGCCATTCACATCATCGTGACAAAAGCCGATATGTTGGGCGATGAGTATGAGAGGGAAGAGAAGGCCGAAAAACTGATACGCAAGCGTTACAGCGACACGGTGGCCATTCTGACCGATATTTGCCGACACTACGGCATCAACCAGCATCCCGACAAACGCCTCAATGGGGTGCCCCATCTTTTCACCTTCTCGCTTGGACAGTTCATGCCCGGCGGATTTGAGTATGACCCCACCGATTCCAATGTGCTGGTCGATACCATCGCCAAGTGTACGCAGAGTCGCCGAGGTCTCTCCCTTTGGGACCGTTTCTGCCAGGCAATTTCCAAGCCGGTGATGTAAGGTAGTTTCTCTATCCACATTTTCAGTCAAAGCAATGAACGCAATCAATTCCCAGGCAGCTTCCCTCCAAGGACGCAATATCCCCGCATTGAAAATCAGTGGCAATCCGCAGGCCAGCGGGGGAAATAATGACATTTATAGCTTTTTCAATGCCTATATCGACTTGCCCGATACAGACTATGAAGGCATGAGTGGCGTACCTTACTTTTTCGTGGTGCGCAATACGGAGTATAACATACAGTACATCCTGATACACAACAAAGCGAAGAGTTTTGGAGCCGCACGCGACGGCCTTTTGAAAATGGGCGTGTCTGTGCCCAAAGGTTATCGCCTGATGGACGGCAAGAACCCCTATGATTTGCTCATGGAGGTGTACCACACCATGCTTCGGGAGAACATGACGCCCACCGACGTGGCCGATGAATACCAATATAAGGCACAGATGTGTCCGCCGGAAGTGTTCGAGCAGATACTCCGCCAATATCCCTTTGAACCCTGCCGTTCGGTCTACCGGCAAATGAAGGGTAGCACTCCTGTGCTGCTCCTGACCGACCGGGTGCGCGACTTCATGCAGGACACGCAGTACACGGAGTTGCAAGCCTACAAAGAAGTCATCGTGTCGCAGCAGGGGCTGTTCCCGGCAAAAGTATCTCTGCCCGACATTCCGCGCAAGCCGCAATATCAGCTCTTTGTCAACAATCAGCAGGTGCAGTGGCCCAACGACCCCTGGGGAGAGCAACCCGTAACCGTGAGCCGAATTGATTTTGATGCGCGCTGCTTCAAGGTAACGCCCATCACCTTTTCGCTTCGCGCCATTGTTCGCGAAGGAAAGCCGGCTCCGGCAGGCGTGACGGTCGACATGGAGCAGGAAACCGTGCGTTGCACCTTGCAGCTCCAGCCTTTGACCAAAGAACTCCACCTGCAACTCGAAGGCGTGGAGAGGGCTGATGAACAGAAGGTGCTCAAACGGTTGCAGTGTACCGTGAACGGAGTGCAGAAGTTGCAGCCCGGACAAAAATCCCTCCGGTTGGTGGGCGAGGAGATTATTGCCCAAATCAGTGGTTCATACTCTGGCGACGACTATATCTTACTTTCTTCTGAAAGAACAGCCGATGATAAGGTGAAAGTGCTGTTCAAGGCGAAGCCGAAGCCCGTGGAGAAAACTTATACGGTGAAGTTGGATGGTGTCAAGGAGAAAGACATCGCGCAAGTGCTTGCAAAGATAGAATATGTGGTGGCAGGCGTGAAGCGGAAACTGATTGCTGCATCGTTTAAGCTGATAGGCGACGAAGCATCAGAGGAGCCTCATTTTTCCTATACGGGTGACGACTGGGAACTCCTGGAACAGCGGTTGGAAAATGGCCAAACGTTCCGGCTGAAGTTTGAGCACGTGGACCAGAAGCCCGTTTCGGGTGATGAATTGTGGATAGTGTTGCCGCTTCTTAGCATGTCCGACAAAAAGACCGAAGCCAAGGTGGAAATCTATCCTTCCGGCGACGACAGCGGCCTGCGGCTTTATAAGAAATTGAAGTTTGAGAAGGAAAATGGGCTTTGGCGTTCCAAATCGTTTGCACTACCGGCAGACAAATGGGAGGGTGGTAACAAAAAAAATTACCATCTGAAGCTCAAAACCACCTTGGGCAGTTTCGAGGAGGAGGTGTCAATCACCTCTCTTTCCAATGAAATGCAACTTCCCGGCAGAAAAAAAAGACGCGGCTTCGTCTTGGATGAAGACCAGTTCAAGAAATATAGTTTCGTTGAGCGTTACAGGATGATTGTCCTGATATCGTTGCTCGCAGTGCTGTTTGTTTTGGGTGGACTCGTTGGTTGGTTTGTCCGGCCGTCTATGGCCCCAGCGGAGAGTCAACAGACGGATTCTACACAAGTCAATCAGCCTTCAGAACAGGGAACCGGTAATGATGAACAGACCAAGATGAGGGACCTGTATGCCCGCTTGTCAGAAGTAGACCTGACTTTTGCCGAAGTAAAGGAGCTGAACAGCTTGGTTAGTGCGCATCCGGAATATGTAGATACGCTTTGTTTGGATGCAGACAAGATAAAAGCTTACAATGATGTAGTTTCTGTTATCCTGGATTGGAAGACAACGAAAGATACATGGCCATATACCCGATTTAAAGGAATGGTTAATGCCAGTCCTTTAGAACAGATACATAAGGATTATGTAGCTTGTTTGTGTGATGTGAATATAAATCATGACATCGATGCTGTAAAAAAATATTTTCAAGCACATGCTGATGATTTTCAAAGTTTTCAGGATTTAGAAAAACTTCCGGAGTCAATTAAATCTGCCTCTGCGCCCAAAAACACTAAACCTCAAAAACAGCCCCAATCTGCAGGATCCAAACCATCTGCTCAAGGGGCAACGAATCAAGGAGCTAACGGCGGCAGCGGTAGCACGCAGAGTGGAAATCCGATGTTCAAACATTAAACATTAGCTTTCAAAAATCCATCCCCATGAAGATTCTGAAATTATTGGGACTTATTTTGGTTACTGTCGGCCTAATCATAGGCATTAGCTATATTCCCGACATCAAAGAGATGGTTTTCCCGTCGCAGAGAGACAATAAGATTTTCCAAAAGCTGGAGAACGACATCAAGGCGAACTGGGAGAATGCCGAAGCCGCCTGGGACATTTCCAAATACCGCGACACCGATGCCGACATCCAGTACAATCGGCGCAAACTCGGCGACGACGGACTCCAAACGCTCAAGGAAGCCAACGGATTCGGCGCGGTCAAAGTGCTCAACCGCCATTTCATGGCTGAGTTCGCCAAGGAAGAATGCAGCACGCAGGAGGTGAAGCATTTCAATACTGATGCCGACACGCTGTATCGGAAACCCGAAATGACTGACGAAGGAAAACGCTTGCTGAAACAAGGAATGGACACGTATAGACTCTACACTTCCATTCTCCAATTCGGCAGTCAGTCGGTGGTTTGCTCCGTCAATTTCAACAAATCGACCGGCCGGTTCAACGACTTCGCCACTTTTGAACACCAAAAGAAGCAGCAGCGCGACCGCTTGAAGCATCATGCCTGCTACAACAACTTGCGCAACGCCCGCACCGTGAAAAATGCCTTCAGTTCCTTTGAAAGCAAATTGGCAACTTGCAGAACCAACTACCCGAACCGCGTGCGCAACGCCATCATCGACGCTTTTAGATACGAAGAGCGGAATGATGAAAACT
Organism: Bacteroidales bacterium; assembly: GCA_022773145.1. Classification (GTDB taxonomy): domain Bacteria; phylum Bacteroidota; class Bacteroidia; order Bacteroidales; family Bacteroidaceae; genus Alloprevotella. The sequence continues at coordinate 20,288 of JALEYW010000040.1, read as the reverse complement.
TAGACCTGTTGAAGAAGGCAGCCAACAACTATTCGGCTAAATACAGCAGAAACAGTGCGCTGGATAGCTTCTTTCAAGAATTCAAACAGACGGTTCAGAATCGGAAAAAACAGTTGTCGGAACAAGGAAGGAAACATCCATCTGACATTCCGATGACTTCTGAACGGAAAAAGAAAACTATCACGCTGAAAGACTTGAAGAACGAGTTGGAAGGTTGAGGCTTGAAGAGCCGGGGCTCTTGTAGATTGCTTTTCATCTCGACTTCCCTCTCATACATAACGAATCACTCATGAAACTCCTCGATATTCCCGTTCCCTTCCGCCTGCTTTTTCTGTGCTTCCTGCTGACGGCCGCATCGTCCGCCGCAGCGCAGCACCCACAGGAAGAGGTGGTTGATTGGCCAAAGGCTCATCAGCGGCTGACGGCAGATACCGCAGCACTGCACAGGCAAATCAGGATGCTGAAGCAGCAAACGGAAACGTGCAAACAGCGAACGGCAGCCTGGAAAGAGAAACATAAGCCCAAAGCCTGCCAAGACAGTGTCGTCCAACTGGATCAGGACATATGTAAGGCCGATTCCATCCTCCGACAACTGCAACAGCAGCTGGCAGAGGTAGGCCAACAGATTGAGCACGACGCCGATTCCATCCGCCAAGCCGAACAGCAGCAAATGGCCGACGTAGCCGGGTTGCAAGCCTACGCTCCCGCTTACGCCAAGGTGCTTGCCGGAAAAGCAACCGACTTCCTGAAACGTCTGTATTCGCAGATGGACAACCGGACCCTGCAACGCTATGGCGCAGAGGTCGAAGCCTATGCCGACTATCCCGAAATCAAGCCATTACTGCCGCGTTTGCGCACAGCAAGGCAGGTAAAGCAGTGGCTACACCAGGCCGACAGTCTCCTGGCGTTGCCTTGCACTCCCGCCGTGATGCAGTTGGCCAAGCAGTTTGAAGGCTTGAACCGACAAAAAGCGTTTTCCACAGTGCAGTGGCAGGAGTTGTACGACGGAAAGGTGGTCTGCCTGTTAGGCTATGAGGATGGTACCGCACGCTACACCCAGTTCCTCCAACTCCTTCGCGAAGCGGCCGGAGAAGATGCCGCTCAGGGTCGCAGCAAGGTGAACAAATGGTTAGACAACGAGCTAACCAAAAAATACGAGGAGTATGTCTTTTCCCGTCTTCCTTATATCAAGGTGCGCTACTTCTATCTGAAACAGCAACTTGCAGGAACTGCCACTCCGGCCTCACTGCTTGAAGATGCCAAATTCAAGAAATTCTGTCAAGAAATGAACATCGGAACACCATGAACAGGATAAGATACTATTTACTTGCCGTCTGCTTCCTCTGCCTGGCCCTACCCTTGGCCGCACAGCAGACCGACCGGGAAAAAGAACTGGCTGCGCAGGTCAAACAGCTGTGTAAGGACACCGCCTCGCTGGGCAAGCAGCTGCGGAAAGAGCACATGCAGTTGCAAAAAGTGCGGCAAGATTCGGCAGTCGCCTGTGCCGGTATGGCCACCGACAAAGCCTATTTGCTTATGCGCCTAAAGCAGGACACGTTGGCACAGCTACAGCGGCAGGTGGCCGAGATGAAAGCCCGGCTGCAGCAATTCGAGGACTCGCTCCGCCTGCACAAAGGCGTGGCCGACGTGATGCAACGCATGGCCTTGCGAGCCGACAGCGTGCAGGGGCTGGCCGAAATGGCGCGGCAGACTTCCGACGGCCTCACCCGGCGAGTCGAAGCCTACATCCGCCGCCCCTATTCACAGATGTCTGTCGATACGCTCCGCCTTTTGCAGCAGGAAACGGATGCCTTGCAGGCTGACTTCGCCATGCAGATGCTCGGGGCACGCCTCCGCAAGTGTATGGAGCTGAAGGAGACAATCGACCAACAGCTCGCCGTGGCGGAACATCCCTACGACAAAGCCCGTGTGGGCGACGCGGTGCGCCAGCTCCGGGGGTTAGAGTCGTACATTTGCAACGGAACACCCGATGACCCCAAGCCTTGGACCGAAAAGCAGTGGGCTGAAGTGGAGCAGGCCGTTGCTGCACTTGAAACTTACGGCTCCTTGGTCAAGGCGTTCCAATCGCTCATTGCTCAGGTGGAAACGGAGCGCGAAGGACTGATAGAAGCCTCCGCCCACCTGGTAGAGGACAACGTGCGCAACTTTCTTACCAGCTTCGATGAGCAACATGCCAAGGCGGTGGAGCGCATTCCCTACCTGAAGAAGCAATACGCCGATTACAGGAAAAAAACCTGGAAAAACGCTTTCCATGGCGACAAGGTAGCGGCAGAAATCAAAGCGTTGAAGACAGAATAAAGGGGTGTTCTATAAATTAGCTTGAGATGATTCTGCGGCTATCGCGCCGTAGATGGCTGGTTTGAATGAAGGAGCGTAGCGAGCTACGTGACTGAATGAAAATCAGCAAGATACAATGCGAGAGACGTAGAAGCAGCCAAGCCTATTATAGAATAGTACCCCCTAAAACTAATTTATAGAACACCCCTCAAATAATCAAACGACATAGAACAATGGCTCTGATAAAACAAATAGACAGTAGCGCGGTACACTGGCGCATCAGGGGTAACAACCCGACGAACTTAGCCAATGAAATGATTGATCAGTTCAAGCTGCCCGCCGACTTGCGTGTCCTCTTCGCCACTTTGCGGGTGAATGGCCGTAACTACGAGTGGAACCATGCTGATGCCGGCTGGCAACCCGCAGGACAAGCCGACGAAGTGGTGCGGGCGCAGATTGACCAGAAGGTGGCCGACAGCCGTCAGCGCATCGTGCACCATCTGGCCCAGAAAGGCGCACAGGCACAGGCGTTGGGCGAGAGCTTGGTGAAGATTCCCAACGATGAAGACTACGTGTTCTTTCGTCACGATGAGGCTCAGGGACTGCAAATCCTCTTCACCGGATGGGGATTTGAGAACTCCCTCACACCGACGTCGCCCAAGGTGGTGCTCACCCCCGGGAAAAAGCCGCAGAACGTCAAGCTGGGTTTCTCCATTGACGGACAGATGCAGCCCGGCCGCCAGTTCACTCTCGCAGCCGGAAACAGGCCGCAACAAACCCTGACCACCGGTCCCGATGGTTACTATACGTTAGGACAACTCAACGCCGGCACGCCCTTACAGGTGGTAGATTTGAAAACAGGCATGAGCTTCGCCCTCGAAGTGATGGCAGGGCAGGAAAACTACGTGAGCGACGTGACCCAGCAGGCCAAGGTGCAGGTGATGCTCCAGCGCGACCATGCCCCCGTGCAGACGGTGGAGAATGTCGTCGTCAGTTATCACGGCCAGTCGCAGACGTTACAGGCCGAGCCCGGCCAGTCCGTGGCAGCCACCTTCACCTGGTGGGAAGGCGAGCAGGCCACGGTCAGCGCACTCGGCGAGAGCGAAACCCGGGTGCTCCAGATTGGCACGAACCTCTTTACTTTTGATGTCGTTACCCCGCCGGCGAGGGTAAAGGTCCACATGGTACACGCCGACGGAACGCCCTACGTGGGCGAAAGTGTGCAGCTGATTTATGCCACGGAGCAACGCACGCTCGTCACCGACAGTCTCGGTGAGGCCACCCTCTCTCTGCCCTACCGGCAGGGCATTTTGTGCGTGGTAATCACCGGCCTCGGCACGCAGCAGCAGGAGCTGAAGGCAGGCTTTGAGCAGGTGTTCGACTTTCGCGAGGTGAGGGAGGAACCCCTCACGGCTCCAGTGGTGGTGCGTCTGCTCCAGGCCGACGGACAGCCCATGGCAGGACAAAACGGCACGGCCGACTACGACGGCGCGCAGCATACCTTCACCACCAACGCGCAGGGCGAAGCCCGCTTTGTGTTGCCCTATGTGGAGGGTCGCCAATGTACCGTAACCACCGCCATCGGCTCCGATCGGAGGGAGCTTGCCACCGCCGGTGAAAACCTTTTTGAGTTCCGCGCAGCGCAACCTACACCTCCACCGCCGCCCCCACCTTCAGCACTCGACTATCACGTGCGCTTCATTGACCACGCAGAGCAGCCCTATCGCGGTGTGCGCGTAGAGTTCTGCCAGGATGAGCAACGGTTCCCCGCAACGCTCGACGAAGAAGGCGGAACCAACCTGCCCAACGCGGCTTTCGATGCCGGAAAACCCATCAACATCCTGATGCACGACACCGAAGAGCGCATAGAAAACATCGTTTTGCAGTTGGAGCCCGACGAGTATGAATACCTCATCCAGACCCGGCCTTCCAAGCCCTCGCGTTGGCATTGGTTGTGGTGGACCTTGTTGATTCTGTCGCTTGGCATTCTCACCTGTCTGGCCCTTTTGTTCACCAACTTGGCGTGTGATATATTCGACCCCTTTATGTCCTCTTGGTTACATTAACAACTGAAAACTCAAAACCATGACAATAGAATTATATATCCTGTTTATCATGAGCGTGTTGACCTTTGCCGTGTTCGGCATGGACAAACATTGGGCCACAGTGCAGAGCCGTCGGGTGCCTGAAGCACTTCTGTTCGCGCTCATCGTGCTTGACGGTGCCTTTGGCGCACTCTGTGGCATGCTCTTCTTCCGCCATAAAACGCAACACACTTCTTTCCGTATCACGGTGCCCATTGTGCTCGCCATTCAGCTGGCTTTACACGTGTTGTGCCGTATTTTCTTTACCGGCGTATGAAGTGGTTGAGATTGGTATTCGGTTCGGTCTACGTTGTCCTCATCCTGTTGCTGATGTTGCTGATGTTGCGTCAGTGTGGCAGGCAGGATGCTCCGCGTGAGGACAACGCGGAGGAACAAGCCCGCCGCACGGGTGGCATGGGTAACCTCAAGGTGACCCTTTTGTGGGACCGCCCGGGTGATGTCGACCTCCATGTGGTAGAACCCAGCGGAAAGCACATCTATTTCCAGAACAAGCATCCTTTTGGTTCCTATGGCCGGCTTGATTTCGACAACATTCCCGGCGGACCCGGAGCTGTGGAGAATATCTTCTGGAACTATCCGTCAAAGGGTGCCTACAAGCTCTACATACACTACTTTTCCGCCAATGGGGGTGGCGAAATCCCCTGCAAGGTGCTGGTGTTCAAAGAGGGCGAGCTGGCTCATGAGTACACACATACCCTCCGCGTGGCAGGCGAAAGGCATGATTTTCCCGACATCGTCGTGGAATAGCTTGCCGATGGCCTGACGGTGTCGTCTAATCCCTAAGCGAACAGCCGGCTGTAAGTTGCGGTCGAAAAAGTTCGCCACTTGTACGAAAAAAGTCCAGGACTATTTTTTTCTACTCGGCGATTTGAAAAAAATAGTCCTGGACTTTTTGTAGCCCTTCGGGCGATGCTTTGCGCCTCTTCCCGAAAAGCATCTGCCCCTGCTGCAACAGGTGTGGCAGCAGGGGCAGCGTGATGCGGAAGGCTTCGAGAAAACTTTCCGGCCGGCAGAGTGATTACTTGCGGAGGCCGAGAGCTTTCACGAGGTTACGATAGCGTGTGATGTCGTTGCGCTTCAGGTAGTTGAGCAGCGCGCGGCGCTTACCTACCAGCTTAACGAGTGAACGCTCAGTCGTATGATCTTTACGGTTTGCCTTCATGTGCTCCGTCAAGTGGGCAATACGGTAAGAAAACAAGGCCACCTGGCTTTCAACCGAGCCGGTGTCCGAATTAGACTGTCCGTACTTGCCAAAGATCTCTTTCTTAATTTCAGGATTTAAGTACATTGTATAAAAGATATTTGGGATGTTTTGCCCGCCCTTGTGGGCGTAGCGGGTGCAAAAGTACGAATTTTGTTTGGCTATCCAACTGTAAATCAAGCTTTTTGCCGATTTTTTTTCAGGAAAAAGGCTTCTGAAATGCGTTTTTATGGGTTTTTCGGCTTGTTGTAAAGGTTTAAAAGGGCACGACTGCGCTTTGGGTCTGTAGAAAATGCTTACATTTGCCGCAACTCCCAAATTAGTGTTACTATGAGCAAGAACATCACTATCCGTTGCAAGAATACGGGGCGCTCCCACCGCGTGCCCATCGGCTTCACCCTGGAGGAGGTTTACGAAATGCTGGACCTCAAACTGCCCCACGGGGCCACGAGTGCCAAGGTGAACAACAAGGTGGAAGGACTCCACTTCATGTTTTTCAATGACAAGGACGTGGAGTTCCTGGACATCACGTCGCCCTCAGGACTGCGTACCTACACGCGCTCGCTCTTCTTCGTGCTTTACAAGGCCGTGCGCGACGTGCTGGGAAAGGAGGCCCGGCTGCGCATTGACACACCGGTGTCCAACGGATATTGCTGCCGGCTCGAAGCACCCGGTGCCGACATGGCCAACATGGCCCGACGGCTGAAAGCACGCATGGATGAGCTGGTGGCGCTCGACCTCCCCTTCCACCGTATCACCTGTCCCACGGACGAGGCGGTGGCCCGCTTCCGCGCCGACGGACTGGAGAGCAAGGCCAAGCTGCTGGAAGGGTTGGGATCGCTCTATACCACTTACTATACGCTCGACGATACGGCCGACTATTTCTATGGCTCGCTGCTCATCAAAACCTCGCAGCTCTATCTCTTCGACCTCATCCCCTACGGCGACGGATTGCTGCTCCGCCTGCCCGACCCGCAAAATCCGGACCTGTTGCGCCCCATGCGGGAGCAGCCCAAAATGTTTGAAGTGTTCCGCGAGCAACACCGGTGGAACGAGATTTTGGGCGTAACCACCATTGGCGAGTTCAATGAGATGTGCCAGAAAGGATTTACCAACCAGCTCATCAACGTGAGCGAGGCTTTGCAGGAAAAGAAGATAGCCCGCATGGCAGACCGTATCGCTTCGCGGCCCGAACTGAAGCTTATCTTGATTGCGGGACCGTCGTCGAGCGGCAAAACCACCTTTAGCAAACGCCTGAGCGTGCAGCTGCTGGCCTGCGGCCTGCGTCCCTTCCCCATTTCCACCGATGACTATTTCGTAGACCGCGTGAACACGCCGCGCGACGAGCACGGGGAGTACGACTTTGAGCACATCGATGCCATGAACACGGAGTTGCTCACCGAGCAAATCAATGCGTTGCTGGCAGGCGAGGAGGTGGAAACGCCCTACTACGACTTCACCACGGGATGCAGCCGCCCGAGCGGCAAGCGTTATCGCCTCGCGCCCAACGACGTGCTGGTGTTGGAGGGAATACACGCCCTGAATCCCCGGCTCACGGCCGGCGTGCCCGATGAGCGTAAGTTCAAGATTTATGCTTCGGCACTGACAACGATACTCTTGGACGACCACAATTATATCCCCACCACGGACAACCGTCTGCTGCGCCGCATCGTGCGCGACTACAAGTACCGTGCCCGTTCGGCGCAGGAAACCATCCGCCAGTGGCCCTCGGTGCGTCGGGGCGAGGAGCGGTGGATTTTCCCCTTTCAGGAGCAGGCCGACGAGATGATGAACACGGCGCTGCTCTTCGAACTGGCCGCGCTGCGCGAGCAGGCGTTGCCCCTGTTGGAGCAGGTGCCCGAAAATGCGCCGGAGTATTCCGAGGCTTACCGCCTGCGCAAGTTCCTGACTTACCTCAAGCCCATCTCCATCCATGGCTTGCCTCCCACCTCGCTCCTGCGCGAGTTCCTCGGCGGCAGCACGTTCACTTATTAAGCATCCGGCGGGCCGCTCAATGAGCGGCCCGCCGAATGCTTTGCCGGATTATCTGGATTTTTTGGATAATCCGAATTATCCGGACTAACCGGAAAATTCGATCCGCCCGTCACAGCAGTCCCGCCTCCACCATGCGCACCACGCGCTCGGTGTAGCGGTCGTCGCCCTCCGGGTCATACTTTTTGCTCAGGCTGTTGCCGAACAGCACCGCCACGCCCTGGTAAAGATTGGCCTTGAACGAGCCCATGAAAGCCTTGGCGATAGCATAGCCCGTCTGGTTACATTCGCGGTCAATCAGCTTGAGCAGCAGGCGGCCCTGCGAGCGGGAGAGCTTCTTCAGTGCCGGGCCGTACTGACGCTTCAGTCCCGCCTCCACGCGCTTCATGTGTTCGTTGCGTGCCTTCTTGTCGGGCAAAGTTTCCAGGAAGTCGTACGTCTCGATAATCGTCAGTTTCGCCAGCTTGGCCCACGGCAGCACCTTCTTGATGTTGTAAACCAGGCGGTTGTACTTCTCGCGCTCCTTCTCGTTCTTGAACTCCATGGGTGCGTACTTCGGCAGTGTGGGAAAGATGATGTGCGTAATCGTCTGCCCCTTGTATTCCGTGGTGCCCGTTTGTGTCATGATGGGCATTTCCGTTTCCTGCACCTCCACGGTGTCCGGCTTCGAGGCTTCGGCGACCGATTGCGCCGGAGCCTGCAACAGGGCGAAAAAGAAAAGGGAGAGGAACAAACAAATAGGCTTCATGAGCTGTAAACGGTGAATAGTTTCGTGAAAATACGAGGTTCGGGCGCAAAAGTAGCAAGAAACTCTTTCATGCTGCGTTATTATATATTAAAGGAGTACCCTCTTCGCGGAAAAAGTTCTTTATTTGCATATCCTTTTCCCCACATATAAACATCTGACCTATGGCTAAGAAAGAAAAAGGCAAGTCAGGCGGCCGGCTGAAGAAGAAGGCCGTTTTGCAGATGCTCGTTGACTTGTTCAACAGTCAGCCCGAGAAAGATTTTGACGTGAAGGAGCTCTTTGCCGAACTGCGAGCATCGAACCATCCCGCCAAGATGGTGGTGCTCGACGCCCTGTCGGAACTGGTGCTCGACGACTATATCGCCACCGACGGACGGGGGCACTACCGCAACACCGTGCGCTCCACCGTGATGGAGGGTACCTTTGTGCGCAAGCGCAACGGCCACAACGCCTTCCTGCCCGACGACGGCGGAAAGAGCATCCTCGTGTGCGAACGTAACTCGCTCCATGCCCTCGACGGCGACCGGGTGCGCGTGACCATGCTGGCACGTCGTGCGGGCCATACCCGTGAGGCCGAGGTCACCGACATCCTGGAGCGCGCCAACGACACGTTCGTCGGACAGCTGCAGGTGGAGGGAGGCTACGGCTTCCTCATCACCGAAAGCCGCTCGCTGGCCACGGACATCTTCATCCCCAAGGACAAACTCAAGGGCGGCAAGAACGGCGACAAGGCCGTGGTGAAAATTGTGGAGTGGCCCACCGACTCCAAGAGCCCCATCGGAAAGGTCGTCGACATCCTGGGCCGCCAGGGGGAGAACAATGCCGAGATGCACGCCATCCTGGCGCAGTACGGCCTGCCCTACGTCTACCCGGAGAAGGTGGAGAAAGCAGCAGAGGCGTTGCAGCCCGACATCAGTCCCGAAGATATAGCCCGGAGGGAGGACTTCCGCGCCGTGACCACCTTCACCATCGACCCGCACGACGCCAAGGACTTCGACGACGCGCTCTCCATCCGCACCCTCGGCGAGGGGCTGTGGGAAGTGGGCGTTCACATTGCCGACGTGAGCCACTATGTGAAAGAGGGCGACATCATCGACCGCGAAGCGCAGAAACGGGCCACCAGCGTCTACCTCGTGGATCGCACCATCCCCATGCTCCCCGAGCGGCTCTGCAACTTCATCTGCTCGCTCCGCCCCAACGAGGAGAAACTCACCTATTCCACCATCTTCACGATGAACGCGAAGGGCGAAGTGCTCGACTGGCACCTGGCACACACCGTCATCTGCTCCGACCGCCGCTTCACCTACGAAGAGGTGCAGCAGACGCTGGAGCGCAACGGTGAGGCTTCGGCCGAGGACCTGGCACTGCCGGGCGAACACCCCGAACCGCTGCCCGAAGGTGCTGCCCCGGAGGGGGAATATGCCGCCGAACTCATCACGCTCAACCGCCTGGCCAAACAGCTCCGCGAAAAGCGGTTCAAGAACGGCTCCATCGGTTTCGACCGTGCCGAGGTACGGTTTGAAGTGGACGAGAAGGGACACCCCGTGTCCACCTATGTCAAGGTGGCCAAGGATGCCAACAAACTGGTGGAGGAGTTCATGCTCCTGGCCAACCGCAGCGTGGCGGAGATGATGGCCAAAGTGCCCAAAGGCCGCAAACCGAAGGTCTTTCCCTACCGTATCCACGATGTGCCCGACCCGGAGAAGATGGAGAAACTCAGTGCCTTCATCGCCCGCTTCGGCTACAAGGTGCGTACCGACGGGTCGAAACTGGAAATCAGCAAGAGCCTGAACCGGCTCCTTGCCGACGTGAAGGGGAAAAAGGAGGAGAATGTAGTGGAGATGGTGGCCTTGCGTGCCATGATGAAGGCGCGTTACAGCATCCACAACATTGGCCACTACGGCCTGATGTTCCAGTACTACACGCACTTCACCTCGCCCATACGCCGCTATCCCGACACCCTGGTCCACCGTTTGCTCACGCGCTACGGCGAGGGTGGTCGCTCGGTCAACGGGCCGAAGTACGAGGAGCTGTGTGAACACGCCTCGAATATGGAACAGTTGGCACAGACGGCGGAACGCGCCAGCATCAAATACAAACAGGTGGAATTCATGGCCGACCGCTTGGGACAGGAGTTCGACGGCACGGTCAGCGGGGTAACGGAGTTCGGACTGTATGTCGAGGTGGATGAGAGCAAGTGCGAGGGCATGGTGCCGCTCCGCCTCTTGCTCGACGACTACTACGAGTTCGACGAGCGCAACTTCTGTCTGGTAGGCCGCCGTTACCATCGCCGTTACAGCCTCGGCGACAAGGTGCGCATCCGGGTGGAGCGTGCCAACCTGGACCGCCGCCAGCTCGACTTTGCCTTGGTGAGCACCAACGAAGGGCCAATGGCGGAAGAACCGAAGCAGGCTGTGCCGGGCATGTCGCCCTCCAAGAAGCGTAAACGCGGCAGCGGCGGACGGCGTAAGGGGGGACGGTAAGCCCCGGTATTGCATTTGTGCTTCATGACGTTGTTCCCTGTTGTTATGGTTGTCGACCTGTTTTTTTACTACGACAACCCGGACAACAGGGAACAACTTTTTATGGCACTTCTCTTACAGGGTGTTAACTCGGACAACTTTTCCGCTGCATCCAACATGCCGGGTGTTGTTTTTGTTGTTGACTACAAAAATTGGTTCTGCTAAATGATGCTGCAAAAGTTGTCTTTAGTTGTTTTTGTTGTCGTCTTATTAAAATCGTGCGATTTTCTTTACACTTCTCTCGCCTTGCACTAACTTTGCACCCCGAATTAAGGTATTATTTTCCTATATGCAAGACATAAGAAACATTGCGATTATTGCCCACGTCGACCACGGCAAAACCACACTCGTCGACAAAATGCTGCTGGCGGGCAATCTGTTCAGAAAAAACCAAAACGCCGGAGAACTTATTCTCGACAATAACGACTTGGAAAGGGAAAGGGGAATCACCATCCTGTCGAAAAACGTCTCTATCAGATATAAAAACACCAAAATCAATATCATCGACACGCCGGGCCACTCCGATTTTGGCGGAGAGGTGGAACGTGTGCTCAATATGGCCGACGGCTGCATCCTGCTCGTCGATGCCTTTGAAGGCCCTATGCCTCAAACACGCTTTGTCTTGCAGAAGGCTTTGCAAATCGGACTGAAACCCATCGTGGTGGTCAACAAGGTGGACAAACCCAACTGCCGCCCTGAAGAGGTCTACGAAATGGTGTTCGACCTCATGTGCGACCTCGACGCCACCGAGGACCAGCTCGACTTCCCCGTGGTCTACGGTTCGGCAAAGAACGGATGGATGGGACCGGACTACGACAAACCCACGGACTCCATCGACTATCTGCTCGACAAAATCATCGAGGTGATCCCTGCCCCCGAACAGCTGGAGGGAACGCCCCAAATGCTCATCACCTCGCTCGACTACTCCAACTATACCGGACGCATCGCCGTGGGACGTGTCCACCGGGGCACCATCACCGAGGGCATGAAATGCACCATCGCCCACCGCGACGGCACGTTTGAGAAAACGCAGATCAAAGAGGTACACACCTTCGAGGGCATGGCGCGCCAAAAAGCGGAAGCCGTAAGCTCCGGCGACATCTGTGCCGTGGTGGGACTGGAAAACTTTGAAATCGGCGACACCATCTGCGACCTCGAACAGCCCGAACCGCTCCCCACCATCGCCATCGACGAGCCCACCATGTCTATGCTCTTCGCCATCAACGACTCGCCCTTCTTCGGAAAAGAAGGCAAGTACTGCACCTCACGCCACATCAACGACCGGTTGGAGAAGGAATTGGAAAAGGACCTCGCCCTGAGAGTGGAACGCACGGAAACGGGCGACAGCTGGATTGTCAGCGGACGCGGCGTGCTGCACCTCTCTATCCTCGTGGAAACCATGCGGCGCGAAGGCTACGAGCTGCAAGTGGGACAGCCGCAGGTGATTTACAAGGAAATCGACGGCCAGAAGTGCGAACCCATCGAAGAACTCACCATCAATGTGCCCGAAGAATTTGCGTCAAAGATGATTGACATGGTCACGCGCCGCAAGGGCGAGATGACTTCCATGCAGAGTCTGGGCGAAAGGGTGGACATCGAGTTCGACATTCCCTCGCGCGGCATCATCGGGCTGCGTACCAACGTGCTCACCGCCTCGCAGGGCGAAGCCATCATGGCCCACCGCTTCAAGAACTACCAGCCTTACAAGGGCGACATCACCCGCCGGCAAAACGGCTCCATGATTTCGCTCGAAGCCGGCACGGCCTTTGCCTATGCCATTGACCACCTGCAGGATCGTGGCCGCTTCTTCATCAACCCGCAGGACGAGGTCTATGCCGGACAGGTGGTGGGCGAACACGTCCACGACAACGACCTCGTGGTGAACGTGACGAAAGCCAAGCAGCTCACCAATATGCGCGCCTCCGGTGCCGACGACAAGGCACGCATCGTGCCCCCCGTCATCTTCTCCCTCGAAGAGGCTTTGGAATACATCAAGGAGGACGAATACGTGGAGGTTACCCCCAAGTCCATGCGTATGCGCAAAATCATCCTCGACCACCTGGCCCGCAAGCGTGCCGGCAGGGACTGACGCTCAGCCGTTCCTGACCGCCGCCACCACGGCGCAGCGCATCTTTTCCTTTCTTCGGAAAACACATTTTCCCCCATTTCCCAAACAGTCCGGAACCTGTACGCCAACAGTTCCGGACTGTTTTTCTTTCTCGTCCATTTACCACCCATCGCGCCGCTTTCTGTCACTTTTTTCCGCCTTCCGCACCCCCTTTTGCCCCCTTTTACCCCCTGAAAACCGCCTTCGGCGGTAGAAAAGGCGGAAAATTTCATACAATTAACAAATTTTACCCCCCTGTTTGGTTTGTATACAACAGTATTCTACTTTTGCGGCAAAATTTTCAGATTCAATAATGTAGAAACCTACGTTTAACCTGTTAAATCCTGATACGAAATTGCAGACATTAGAAATGAAAGCAATGACAGTTTAGGTTTGGAACACGGATGGGGAAGTTCAAGAAGCCACTCCTCTTTCCGGTGTACTCACACGCTTAATCGGTATATTCTTTTAAAACAGTTAATATTTTCTTTTTATTCATTAATCAATTTTACACAGAATGAAAAAAGCTACATTCTTTCTGACCCTTTGTCTGGCTCTATTCTGCTGGACAGGGATTGCCTCTGCACAAATCACGCAGGGTGTAGTGAGTCGCGACGGCTGGACTCTCAGTTCGCCTGCAGCGCCAACATCGGACATTGAGGGTAATGGCAGTGGAAAGCTGGAACGTGCCTTTGATGGCAATGAATCTACTTATTATCATTCGGACTGGTACACAGGTTCTGGCTCCGCCCTTCCCCAGTACTTCATCATCGACATGGGTGCGACGGTTAGTGACATCGAAGGCTTTGCCTATCTGCCCCGTCCCGATAACGGAAACGGAACATCTACCCGAATGCGTGTTTATTTCTCTGACAGTGAATTCAACGTGTCGGGTGGTGTAAGCAAAGAAAACCTTAGTAGCTATACGTTGGCTGCTGAGGCAACATTCAGTTACGGTGGTAGTAGGGAGTATAAGCTTGCTCCTTTTGACACGAAGCAGTCCGGCCGCTACGTTTTGGTTGTATCTGATGCTTCGACGAATGGCACTTATTTCACTTGTGCCGAGTTCTACCTCTTCAACGACATGAATAGTTATGTGAAGCCGAAGCTGTCGGAACTTATTACTGCTGATTACTCTGCCTCAACTAATGAAGCAAAAGTGGGATATTACAATCCGACAGACTTGAATTCGTTCATTAGCAATATGACTGATATTTATAACAATGCAACTTATTCAGAAGTATTTAATGCTTACACTAACTTCTCTTCTCGCTTGTTATCTTGCTTGAATATGCCGGAAGCAGGTAAGGTATATCGCATAGTCAATTGCTACACTGAATATCACAACAAGCAGAGCGTAGAAAAGGCAATGTATGCCAATGGCACTACACCTTATTGGGCCAATGACGCCACTGATAATTTGGCTTACTGTTGGGCGGTTGCTCCTATGGGAGATGGTACATATTCTATCCGCAACCTGAACAACTGTCAGTACATTCAGGCCACAAACGCAATGGGCTCTTCAGCCACTGGCTTGAATTTGGTATGGTTGGCTGCAGGTCAGTTCAATATCAAGAAGGGCAATGAATCAGCTTTTCATACCAATGGACACAGCAATGGTGACGGTGTAAGTGGTAATATTGTAGGGTGGAATGGTGGTGCCAATTCTGCTTCTTCTTGGCGATTTGAAGAAATGACTGCCGACGCAACCGATTTGGTAGATGCTGAGCTTTCAGCCTTGGTGTCTGACAATGCAAGCAATCATGCTGCTGTTCCGGCTTTGGGCCAGTACACTGATGCAGCCTATACGGCTCTGACTGAAGCACAGACAGCTTACAACGAATCATCCAAAACTGCAGATGACATGTTTACTGCTCAAATGGCAGTATTAGAGTTTAATCAGCTCTATAATCGGTCTTTGCCCGTATTTACCATCAATGGTACAATCGCTTACGCCGCAGGCAAAGCCATCTATGATGATAATCGAGACCAGCTTCACTTTACTACATCAAGTACCGCCAACAAGAAAATGCTTTGGGTCATGGAAGGATTGAACGCTTCAACCATGGCAGCCGGTAAGTATGTGGCTAAGAACCTTTATACGGGAAAGAACTTCTGGGGCAGCAATAATATCGTTGTAACCGCCATTGCTGACACCGACCCTCAGCAGTTCTATTTCAAGACCAATGGAGAAGGCAAACCAGTTCATGCACAAAATGACTATCAAGTAATTGTACGTTGGCAAGATACAGCGGCTAATACCGGTTCTGCCTGGACTTTCAATTACGTTGGTACTACTATTGATTTGCTGAGCAGCGAAAGCGAGGCTTTGTATGCAGCCTATGATGGAATGCTGGCATCTACTTCCGCCTTGGCTCCCTACAACGGTCTGATTGGTACAGGGCTGAATCAGTACGGTGGTGCAACAAGCGAAGAAGTAAGCACCTTGTGCAACGAAACCACCAATCGTGCACTGAGCACGCTTGAGGCAATCAATGAAAAGAAAACCGCCATCGATAATACGCTGACTTCGCTTTCCTTGAACCTGCCTGCAGCAGGTAAACTTTACCGTTTCAAGGGTACAACCAGCAGTAAGTATATGGTATCGACCGTGTCTGAAACGGAGGGCAAGACAAGTCAGTTGGGTATGGTAGAAGCCAACAATACTCGCGAAAGTGTGTTCTACTACGATGGCACGAACCTCGTGGCTTACGCTGACGGCCTTTGCGTGGGTGCTTTCGCCCAAGAAGGTGGTGTAAATGGTGGCAGCTGGAAATGTGTGCCTGTTGGTGGTACTGCCGGAGTAGTTAGCTTCGGCGAAGGCCATACTAAAGGTACTTACTACATCCGTATGGGTAGCAATCGCAACCTGTATGATGGAAGCACTTATGTTGACTGCGGCGGAACCACGGCCGACAACAACTACCGCTGGACGATTGAGGAAGTACAGTATCTGCCCGTAGCCGTAAGCAGCGAAGTAGGATACGGTACGCTCTATGCTCCTGTTGACCTCGCTTTGCGCGAAAACCTGGCGGCTTATACAGCCACTGTAAACGGTTCTTCACTGCAGCTTCAGGCCGTTACGGATAAGATTCCCGCCGGTACGGCTGTCATCCTCAAGGACAATGGTGCTGTCCGCGATGCAAACACCAACTGCATCTATCTGCAGGTAACTTCCGAAGCAACTGCTGTCAGCAGCAATGACTTGACCGGTACTTACAAGGCCATCGCCAAGCCCGCTGCTGGAAGCGTGAAGATTTACACCCTGCAGAACCCCGAAGCGGGCATCGGCTTCTACAAGTACACCGGTGCTAACCTGGGTGGCTTCAAGGCTTATCTCTCACTGGTCTCCTCACAGGCCAACGGCCTGAGCTTCGACTTCGGTGCTGCCACCGGTCTGGACAACGTAGCTACCGAACTGCCGGCAGACGCGCCTGCTTACGACCTCACCGGACGCCGCGTGAACAAGAACACCAAGGGCATCATCATTGTAGGCAACAAGAAAGTTATCAACCTCTAAACCCACATTGAAATCATGAAAAAAGCATATATCATCCCCGCTTCGGAGGTCGTGTGCCTCCACACCGAGAATTGCTTGGCCCTTTCCACCATGAAATTCAGCGAAACGGAAGGCACGGAGCAACTCTCCAACAAGAACAGCGGATGGAACTCCGTCGATTGGAATTCCGCCGACTGGAATACCGAAGAGGACTAATCCTCCTGGTTGAAAGTCTGAATGTATAAAAAGGGTTGGAACGGCTTTCGGTTCCGCTCCAACCCTTTACCCCACTTGCGGGAAGTAGGTAGCCCGCGAGTACTTAATGTAATTTTGGGTCAGCGGATTATTCCGGTGGGTAGGCGGTAATGTCAAGCGTATAGTGTTACCTTTGCAGTATGCAATCAGATAAACTACTCCGTGCCATCCTCCCGGATGTGCTAATTGATAATTTTGATGTTGATCATTTTGAGAAGACCGACACCCGTTTTGACATCTGGCTTGACGAGAAGAAAGTTCAGCTCAGAGAGGATAAGAAGAACAAGTCGATAATATCGTATGGTTTTGGTGATTATCACACCATCCAGGATTTTCCGATACGAGGCCGTGCCACTTATCTACATGTGCGTAAGCGCAAATGGCTAGACCAAGACAGTGGAGAGATATTTAGTTACGACTGGGATGTATCCGAGTTTGACGGTACACGACTCAACGCCGAGTTCGTGGCTTTTTTAAAAGAAGGAGATTGAGAGCACTCCAATCAGCATATCCACACTTGGGGCACGCAATGGTCTCAAGGGCCAGACATTGCGAAAGCAATACAAAGAGAAGATAAGCGGCTATCACAATTGGGATCAGTTGGATCATGCCGAAGAATATATATTGTATCCGCATAATCTTGGTGCGGATATGAGCCTTGACGAAACATGTTTGAGCAATGGTGATGCTTATACTATCCTGACCAATAAGGCAGCACATGGTAGGAAAGGAGCACTTGTTGCTATGGTACACGGAGTTGCCTCCGATGTAGTATCAGCCGTATTGAAGAAAATACCATTTAGTATGCGGCTTAAAGTGAAGACAATAACAACCGATTTGTCATCCGCTATGATGTTGACGGCTCGAAATGCTTTTCCCGCTGCCTCCTTGATTAATGACCGCTTCCATGTGCAACAACTCATTTCTGAGGCTATTGACCAGTTGCGCATACGTCATCGGTGGGAAGTGCTTGAAGCAGAGAATAAAGCAATCAGAGAACACCGTGCCAAACGTAAAGATGCAAAAACGAAAGAAGAACGTGAGCTTATCGGGAAATGGGAACCCGAGAGAATGAGCAACGGTGAAACACTGCCACAAATTATGGCTCGCAGTCGGCACATTATTCTCAAACACAAGTCAAAATGGAACGAACAACAGTGTAGTCGGGCTAAAATACTTTTTGACAAGTTTCCCGATTTGGAAACAGCATATAATCTATTCCTAAAGTTAGTTGAGATATTCAACAAAAAATCAATACCAGCAGTGGCAAGGCTTAATCTTGCCAAATGGTACAACGAAGTAGAGGCATTTGGTGACAATCATTTCAACAAAGTGCTTGAAACATTTGAAAACCACAACACCACCATAATTAATTATTTTGAGCAAAGACTAACCAATGCATCTGCCGAATCCTTTAATGCTAAGATAAAAGCTTTCAGAACTCAGTTCCGTGGAGTGGGAGACATAAAATTCTTTATGTTCAGACTGGCAACACTATACGCTTGACATTACCGCCACCCACCGGAATAATCCGCTGACCCGTAATTTTTTTCATTGTTGGGACAGTTCGAAGTGATTCGCGCTGTCCTTTTTTGTTGGATGATAGTGGGGTATGGAAATTACAATATGGAAAGGCACGAAAAAGCCGGGGGCGCGCATGGGAAACCCGCAGGAAGAGAAGTCTGTGCGAGTGGCCAATGCGTGCTCCCGGCTATGTCAGTTGGCGTTGGTGCTATGCTTCCGGTGCGGTCTCCACACCCTTGAGCGTGGCGCTGGAGGCCTCGGTGATGCGCAACCACACCCGTTCGCCCGGCCGGTGGTTGCCCCGGTCGAACACCACCACCTTGTTCTGCTCCGTGCGTCCGAAGAGCTGTTCGCGCGAGCGCTTGCTCACCCCTTCCACCAGCACCTCGTAAGTCTGTCCGATGCACCGCGCGTTGCTCTCCGCGCTCAGCTCGTTCTGCAACGCAATCAGCTCCTCCAGCCGCCGCACCTTCACCTCCTCCGGCACGTCATCCGTCAGGTGGCGCGAGGCATAAGTGCCGGGCCGTTCGCTGTACTTGAACATGAAGGCCGAGTCGTACCCGCATTCGCGCATGAGCGAGAGCGAAAGCTGGTGGTCCTCCTCCGTTTCCGAGCAGTAGCCGGCAAAGATGTCCGTGGACAGGCCGCAATCGGGCACGATGCGCCGGATGGCCGCCACGCGGTCCAAGTACCACTCACGGGTATATTTGCGGTTCATGAGTTTGAGAATGCGGTTCGAGCCGCTTTGTACGGGCAGGTGGATATGGCGGCACACGTTCGGCTCCTCGGCGATGACGCGGAGCGTATCATCGCTCATGTCCTTCGGGTGTGATGTGCTGAAGCGGATGCGCATATCGGGCACCGCCCGCGCCACGCGGCGCAACAGTTCGGGGAAGGTGATGGCCGCTTCGCCCGCCGTGGCCGGTTCCCAGCGGTAAGAGTTTACATTCTGCCCCAGCAGCGTCACCTCCTTGTAGCCCCGGGCCTGGAGGTCGGCCACCTCGCGCAGGATGCTCTCCACATCGCGCGAGCGTTCGCGGCCCCGGGTATAGGGCACGATGCAGTAGTGGCAGAAGTTGTTGCATCCGCGCATGATACTCACGAAGCCCGAGATACGGCTACCGCAGTAGCGTTCTGGCACCACGTCGCGGTACGTTTCCGTCGTGCTCAATTCGATGTTGATAGCCTTCTGTCCGGCTTCGGCCTGTGCGATGAGGTCGGGCAGGGAGAGGTAAGCGTCTGGTCCCGCCACGAGGTCGGCACCGTGTTCGTTGAGCAGTCCCTCCTTCACCCGTTCGGCCATACATCCCAGCACCCCGACTATGAGTTTCCGTCCTTTTCGTCGCAAGGCGTTGAGTGCTTCCAACCGGTGAATGATTTTCTGTTCCGCATTATCGCGTACGGAGCACGTGTTGAGGAACACGGCATCCGCCTCGTCGATATGATTGCAAGGTTCGTAGCCGGCCATCCGCATCACGGAGGCCACTACTTCGCTGTCAGCCACATTCATCTGGCAGCCGTAGGTTTCAATCCAAAGATGCTTCATATTGGGGACAAAGATAGTGCAAGGCGAGAGCAAAGAAAAGAAAAGCCGCAGGATTTTATTTTCTTTGCCGAGCCGCAGCCTATGTTATGGAAAGATAGTGCAAGGCGAGAGCAAAGAAAAGAAAAGCCGCAGGATTTTATTTTCTTTGCCGAGCCGCAGCCTATGTTATGGAAAGATAGTGCAAGGCGAGAGCAAAGAAAAGAAAAGCCGTGCAAGGTGAGAGAAAAGGCAATAAAAAACGTAAGTTTTTTAAAATGCCTTTTCCGAACCGCAGCCGGCTTTATGTAAAAGCCGCAGGATTTTATTTTCTTTGCCGAGCCGCTCTCTCCTTGCACTGCTTTTGCCCCTTTGGGTAGGGTGTTCAAAACAGACATAAAATTGTGCTCGAATAAGCGTTAGGTTTCAGTGCTTATATGTTACTGTTTTTAACACTTCAGACAACGAAATAGTTCTTTGAAAATCCGTTTAATTTGTTGATGTTTAGTAACTTT
>JALEYW010000047.1:0-26407 GCA_022773145.1 Bacteroidales bacterium | reverse complement strand
ACTTTGACATTGAAGTCATGGAAACAGACAAAGACCACTTACACATGATGGTTAGAAGCGAGCCGAAACTATCACCACTACAGATTGTCAGACGATTAAAGCAAATGTCTACCTCTGCTGTATGGAAGAAGTATAGAGATTTTCTACGGCACAACTTCTACAAAGAACACACTTTTTGGACTGATGGATATTTTGGTTCTTCAATTGGGAATGTCAGTCAAGAGACCATCAAGAAAGATATTGAAAACCAAGGGTAGCTGCGCTACCCCGTATTTTTCATCCCCTAAGCTAAAGACTCAGGGGTTTTCAAATACGCTTTCTATAAATACAGCCAATGCTGTCATTTCTATTACGCCTACAAGGTCCGCTACTTGCACATCAGCCATACGATAAAGACTCCACTTTGAAATCAGCGTAACGGCAAGAGATGTTGTCATGAGTGTCCAACCAAACGCCGATAAAGACATTTCCCATCCTTCTTTTGCAGCAAGAAGGTAATAACATCCAAGCAAGCCTCGCCAAACAGCACCGCTGTAAACCAGGTAGCCGCCTATCAAAAAACGCAAGAGATTGTATTTTACGCCGAATTTCGGCACATACTTAACCTTACGATTATTCGCCAAAAGAAAAATCACACCCATCCATATTCCGCCCGCAACTACCCCTATCCATACAATCCCGGTCCTGACGGCTGCCACCACGCCCACCAAAACAATCAACAACGAAGCCGACCAAAGCGCCACGAATTGGGCATTCCCCTTCATCTGCGCCGGTGTCAAAGGTCGGAATGTACCGAATATGTCATTGAGCGTGTTCATCGGAGGCTACATGCCGCAATAGGCATCAGTTGAAATAATAGTATCTCTTGCCTGTTGCGGCAGTTCCCGTGGGGTCGATGGCCTTGAAAGCGTAGCGTGAAACATCATACCCGGCACAACTACGGTCATTGTTGACTGTAGCGACATGAAATTTTGTTCCTCCCTTATGAAGGAACAGACACCAGCGATTGCCATAAAAACGTTTGTACCAATTATGAAATTGATGGGTGGTACGAATATTCATACCGGTATGAATTTCAAGGACATAGGTAGGAGTCCACACATCCGTTGAGGATTGCGAAGAAGCAGCTGACTGACTTGTAGAATGGGGTTTGTTCTGTCGGGATGGATTGGATTTGTTAGCAGCATAGTTGCCCAAAGCCTGGTTGATACTGTTTCCCATTTGGGCCAGCGCATCAGCAAGCTGTTGCCAACCGGAAGCCGAGGATTGTTGGACGGACGTTTGGGCTTGCTGTACGGAAGTATTGGCTTGTTGGCGGGCAGTTTGCGCCGCGCTCAAGTATTGTTGACTCAGTAACGACTGGGGGCCGTTAACTCCTGCGAGCTCTAAGTAGAAATCATTGTCACCTTCCTCTAAGATTACAATGAGTTCTTTGCCTATTCTGAGCAGATAGGTTGTTTCGTCTACCTTATACACAGAGGTTGACACGCCATTCACGACATTACCTTTATCTACACATTGATAAACCGACCCGTTTTCATCCAGGATTTTGTCATCGTAGATGGTATAAGTCACAAAAACATTCGTCGGGGCTTTGTCAATGGGTTCGCTGTACACCCACGGGCCATACATATTGTTTTTAGCCATCTTCCCCGTCATTCTCAACTTAACAGTCCCAATATAATCAGAAGCTTGTGCTTTGAATTCTACCGAACACGCAACCGTAATGAGAATGAAGACCCAAAGAGCTCGAACAGCGATTTTGTTCATGATATAAAGCATAAGGTGGTGGAAAATAATTAGGTTAATGCTTTCTGATTATGTCTGTACCGCCCACATTCTTCCTCATTTCGGACCTCTGCGAACGACATTCATAGGCAAATATAGTTATTTCCTAAAACATACCTACCAATGTGTCAGAAAAGCTTATATGCCAAAGTATGAAGAATAAGCAAATTTTTGACAAAGTCTACCACTCCGTTTTCAACACCTTCTGAAGGTTTTAAGGTTACGATATGCCTTTCAAAAAAGTCCTGGAGTTGGTTTGCGAACTCGCCGAATCCGAAGAAATAGTCGGCAACTTGTGAAGAGAACTTCACATGCCGTAGGGTATGGTCAAAAAAGCCGATGGAATAATCCGGTCCACCCATCCCCATCCGCATGCTGAGATTGGGATGGCAGACAGCGCAGCTGATGCCCATGCCGTCAGCCATCTGTTTATAGGAAGCCCCATTACGCGCGCGCGTATACTGTTTATATTTCCTCAAAAAAGCATTCACCCCTTCACACAGCGTGCGTTTTCAGATGATTTTCATACGTTTTGAGTGTGAAGGCTTGAAATTTAAACCCTTCACACCGGCGGTGAAAGGGTTGTGAAGGGTTGAAAAACAGAGCCTTCACACCGAAAATCGCTGAAAATCAGGCGAGAAGCGGTGCAAACGTCCCTGATGGTGTGAATACTTGAAAATCCAAGCCTTCACACCTAAAACACCTGAAAACCAGGCGTAAAGAAC
Source organism: Bacteroidales bacterium (assembly GCA_022773145.1). Classification (GTDB taxonomy): domain Bacteria; phylum Bacteroidota; class Bacteroidia; order Bacteroidales; family Bacteroidaceae; genus Alloprevotella. Next base: position 23,894 of record JALEYW010000047.1, on the reverse strand, counting down.
CTTCATGTGAAGGGGTGAATGCTTTTTTCGAGTATAAAAAACGTATAGGAAATCCTATTTTGGGAACTGTAAAGTGACAAAAAAGTTCTGTCACCTTGTGAAGCGGTTGGTCCACCCGTAAAACTTACTTCGATAATTCAATTTTCGGTTGTGAAGAGGTGAAGAGGTAGGTTTCGGAGGTGATGAGATGGAAGGTTATGAGGTTATAAAGTTACTCGTTGGGCTATTTTGACTGCGTCAAACAGAATCACCATAGTCACATAACCAGAGAGCGAACGCGACCGTAACCTTACTACCTTTAACAATCTATACTGACGGAAGTTGATCATTCTAAAGCATACCCAACAAACAGCAGAAAGAATGCGAAATTATTTTACAATATATTCATTAGGAAAATACCCTCCTGCCTTGAGGGTTGACTTCTGCCGGGGCAGCCCCTTGCCGGAACTTATCCGGAACGCACGAACTTGGGCTTCATCGCGTTTTTTTATCAGACACCATAAAAAATTGCCCCATACAACACTTAAGCTCAATTATTCTGAGCATTTTTGCAAAGCGATTAAAAAAGTTGAAAAGCAATAATTTTAAATCCACCGAAAAATCATGAAGAGAAGGATGTTTAGAATAGCCGTCATGACCGTTGCCATGGTATGTAACGCGATGCTATCGGCACAACCTACGATAAAGTCCGGCTATGCCGAACTTGATGCATGGACAGAGAAGTGCCATCAGGAAAGGCCACGCACGCTGGGTTATCCATGCAACCAGGTGTCTAACCTCACGGGCTTCTACAAATGGTACACCGACAACGGGATGGAGAATTTTCTCATCAATAACGCCGGGGACCCGTTTGGAAAACAGGGAGCACTCTCGTCCATCAAGTTCGAGCGAGAGGTGATAGAGTTTTTCGCTCCCAAATATGGTTTCTCCTCCGACGACCTGTGGGGCATGGTCACCATGAGCGGTACCGACGGCAACAACCACGGCATTTATTTCGGTGTCAACTATCTAAAACGCCTCACGGGCAAAATGCCCGTAGTCTATGTGTCCGACGAGGCACACTATAGCAACTACCGCCTTTGCGACTTGCAACACCTTGATGTCCGCCTTATAAAAAGCGATGATATGGGACGCATGATTCCCGACTCTTTAGAGGTTGCGCTTGACACATCGCGTCCTTGCCTCATGGTATATGCGATGGGCAGTACCTTCAAAGGGGCTATTGACGACCAAAAATCTCTGAACCAGGTGTTGGCGCGACATCCGGAAATGAAGGTGTATAGGCACATCGACGCCGCCCTCTTCGGTGGGTATCTGCCATTTACCAAGTATCGCCACCTGGTGGACAGACGAGAAACTGAATATGAGTCTATCTCCATCAGCGGGCACAAGTTCTTTGGCATTGACAGCCCTTGCGGACTTTTTATCACCACGCGCCATATATATGAAAACCAGACCACCTTTGACATCCCTTATCTCAACGCCAATATGCGCATGATCAGTTGTTCGCGTTCGGGCATTGAGCCGCTCAAGTTCTGGTGGCTCACAAAGCAGGTGGGCGACCAAGGTTGGACAGCACAGGCTAACCGCATCTTGGACTGTACGGCCTATCTGAAAGAGCGACTCACAAGTATCGGATGGAAATGCTGGAGCAACGAATACAGCAACACGGTATTCTTCACACGTCCCAACGACAGCATCGTGGCACGCTTCAATCTGGCCAACAGCAACGACCCGCGGTTTGGCGGAAAACTTTCACACGTGGTGGTGATGCAGCATGTAACAAAGGAAGCCATCGATGGGTTTGTAGCAGCCTTGCAAGGTAGTTGACCCAAGCGGACAAAGCTGTTTCGTGTTTTCCGAAAAAATCTTTATATCACCACATCACCTCATACCTTCCACATTCCATCCTACTGAAAGTTGGATATAGGTCCATATTGGAAGCCCGATGGCAGTTCTCCCCCGGTAGCCGAGCACCGAAAGTTCGGCGTGGAATACATCTCCTCCATAACGTATGGACCACAGCCTTGGACAGGGGCGAACGCCTTGGTGCTATATTTTTTACACTTGGCTGTTCATTGATAGTTATTTAGCACGTCTGAGGTATGGCGATTTCATTACAAATCCCTACTTTTGCAGCATTCGGCACAGAGGACCGCAAAATCAGGTATGTCTTTTCATCTGCTCCCTCCTGCCCTTGCATTATAAAAAGATTACTAATCTATGAAGAAACCCCTATTCATAGCCGGCCCGTGCGTGATAGAGTCGGCCGAACTGTTGGAAACAGTGGCACGTGAGCTGGTCCGTCTGCGCGACCTGACGGGCTGCGAAGTGTATTTCAAGGCTTCGTTTGACAAAGCCAACCGCACCTCATTACACTCGTTCAGAGGGCCGGGCCTGGAAAAGGGCCTGCAAATGCTGGCAGACATCAAACGTGGATATGGCTTACCGTTGCTCACCGACATCCACGAAAGTTGGCAGGCAGAGGCCGTGGGGCAAGTGGTTGACGTGTTGCAGATTCCTGCCTTCCTTTGCCGACAGACCGACCTGCTGGTACAGGCCGCCAAGACGGGACGCACGGTGAACATCAAAAAAGCCCAGTTCCTGTCGGGCGAAGACATGCGTTTCCCGGCCGAAAAGTGTCGGGAAGCGGGTGCCAAGGAGGTATGGCTCACGGAACGCGGAAACATGTACGGCTACAACAATTTGGTGGTTGACTTCCGTAATCTGCCGCTCATGAAGCCGTATGCCGACCGCATCGTGATGGACTGCACCCACTCCGTGCAACGGCCGGGAGGTGCCGGAGGCTCTACCGGCGGCGACCGGCGTTTTGTTCCCCAAATGGCACTGGCAGCCAAAGCTTTCGGGGCCGAGGGATATTTCATTGAAACGCATCCCAACCCAGACCGGGCACTGAGCGACGGACCGAACATGCTTCGGTTGGACGACTTGGAAGGATTGATGCGCAGCCTACTTTAAGAGAAGTTGCATGGACGCTTCAAAAAGGAATGCCGGCAGTTTTTTTAAACCTCTTTATTCTCCTCCTTTCTTATTTACTGACTTTATAATAATAACAGATACACCGTCATGGGCAAATGGACTGACATAGCCGTGAAGTGCTTACAGGACGAGGCACAGGCGTTGCTCGAACTGATACCTCACGTGGGCGAAGATTTTGACAAAGCGGTACAAACCATACTTCAGTGTAAGGGAAAACTCATCGTGACAGGCGTTGGGAAAAGTGGGCACATCGGTGCCAAAATTGCAGCCACGCTGTCATCGACAGGCACCCCCAGTTTCTTTATCAACCCGCTCGATGTGTTCCACGGCGACTTGGGCGTCATTCAACGCGAAGATGTGGTCTTGGCTATATCCAATTCCGGACAGACTGATGAGCTCTTGCGCTTCCTCCCCTATTTGCTTTCCATAGGTGTGCCGGTGATTGCCATGACGGGCAACCCGCATTCTTTGTTGGCCAGCCATGCCACGGCACATCTGAACGCAGCAGTGAGCCACGAGGCTTGCCCGCTGGGATTGGCCCCGACATCGTCAACAACCGCTGCTTTGGCGCTTGGCGATGCCTTGGCGTGCGCACTGATGGAAGCCCGCCATTTCAAGGCAGCGGACTTTGCACAATATCATCCGGGTGGCACACTGGGAAAAAGGCTACTGACAAAGGCACGTGATGTGATGCACACAGAGGATTTACCGATAGTTTCACCCGAAACCCGTCTGCCCGACGCGCTGATGCACATGACAGCGGGACGTTTGGGCTTGTGCGTAGCGATGAACAACGACCGAGTGGCAGGCATTATCACTGATGGCGACATTCGCCGAGCCATGGAAAGTTCTCAGGACAGTTTCTTTCACCTGACCGTGGCAGACATCATGACATGTACCCCCAAAAGGGTACGCCCCGAAGCAAAAATTACAGACATCGAGCAACTGATGCACGAACATAAGATTCACTCCGTTCTTGTGGTGGACGAGGACGACAGGTTGCTGGGTGTGGTGGATTCTTTCAGCACCATGATATAGCCTGATATAATCTTTTGCTTTCCGAAAGCAGTATGCAAACAAACAGCATTGAGTCTAACGACTGGTATTTCTGAGTTTAAGCTCCGGGCAACAGGTCCGGGGCTTGTATATGGTATGGCAATGATTAAAAACACTTTACTATTTTTCCTCTTGGGCTACTTGTTTTATCTGCCTGCTTTGGCCGCAGGATGCAGAGCTCCTTCTGAGCGGTGCGATTCGGACATCGTAAACTATTTGCATGAAGAATTTGGCGTGAAGTTTTCGTCAAACAACCGCATCGTAGTGTTCAAGACGGGCAAAGAAAAGTTTGACGATCTCTTTCCTGCTATTCAAGCGGCCCGCAAAAGCATCCATTTGGAATATTTCAACTTCAGGAACGACTCCATCTCGAAAGAACTGTTCACCCTGCTGGTGCATAAAGCCGCCCAAGGGGTGGAAGTTAGGGCGTTGTTCGACGGTTTTGGCAACAGCTCGAACAACCGCCCACTGCGCTCCCAACACCTTGATAGCTTACGGGCGCACGGGGTGGAAATCTACGAATATGATCCCGTGCGCTTCCCCTGGGTGAACCATGTGCTGCACCGCGACCACCGCAAAATTGTGGTCATCGACGGCGAAGTGGCTTACACGGGAGGAATGAATGTGGCGGACTATTACATCACGGGGAAACCTGAGTTTGGCGAGTGGCGCGACTTACACGTTCGCGTGGAAGGAGAAGCCGTGGGCGACTTGCAAAAAATTTTCATTGAATTTTGGAACAGCGTTACAGGGCAGGACATCAAAGGACCGCAATACTATCCGGGCACACGTGATGCCCGAACGAACTTTGGCATACTAAAACAAGACACCACCTCCACAGCCGGCAAGAAATTGGTGGGCGTGGTGAACCGCGACCCGCACACCTCGCCACGCATCATTCATGACACTTTTGTACATGCCATCAATCATGCTGAAAAGCAAATCCTGATTATCAACCCTTACTTCACACTCTGTCGCCACCTGAAACGAGCTTTGAAAAAAGCTGCCCGGCGTGGCGTGAACGTACAGGTGATGGTTTCGGCCAAAAGCGATATTCCCATCACGCCGCGCATCGTGGAATATAACGTACATAAACTGATGAAACAGGGAGTGGACGTTTACTTCTTTGAAGGAGGATTTCACCACAGCAAGATTATGATGGTGGACAGTCTGTACGCATTCGTCGGGTCGGCCAACCTGAACAGTCGGAGCCTCTCGTTCGACTATGAATGTAACCTGCTGGTGGCTGACACTTGTACCACGCAGGAACTACAACAAATATTCTATCACGACCGAGACACACGGTGCTTTAAACTCACGCCGGAAATCTGGAAGGAATGGGGTCGGTGGAAAAAAATCAAAGGTTGGTTTTTCCATTTCCTCATGCCTTTTGTCAAATGCGACAAGAAGGATGAAACTGAACCTACCCTTGAGGAAATCTATACCCATCCGGACCAGCTCATGCAAGGTTGAACCCGTTTCTCCATCCATTATCTCTTTTTTTGAAAACATACCAAACATCATGCGCAACACGCAGTTTTCCATTGTCAAGGCTTTGGCCATCATGCTCGTAGTGCTCTCCCACGCAGGCATCAGCGGATGGCTTTTCAACTTCGTATTCATTTTCCATGTGCCTGTATTCTTTCTCTGCGCAGGCTTTTTCTTCCACACGCGCTATCTTTCGGACGAACGCACCTTTGTGGTTCGCCGACTGAAAGGGCTCTATCTCCCCTTTCTGCGTTGGAGTGTGTTTTTCCTCATTGTTCACAACCTGCTGTTCCACTGCGGATTGCTCAGCGAACACTTTGGCAATGCCGAAGGCGGGGTGACACATCCTTTCACCTTCCATCAGTTCAGTCAACACCTGTGGAGCATCGTGGTGAATATGTCTGGCTACGACCAGTTTCTGGGAGGCACATTCTGGTTCTTCCGTGCCCTGCTGCTTTCGAGCCTGGCTTTTCTTGTGCTGTTCAAGCTGCTGCAACGGTCGGAAAAGTTTCAAAACTACAAACACACGGGATGGGGGCTACTCATCATTGCTTTGTTACTCACCACGTGGAAAGTGGCCGATGGCCTGGTACTGACAGGCGTAGCGCAAGGAGGCTACCGCGAACTCATGGGATTGGCGTTTATGGCTTGTGGTTTTCTCATCAAACAATACGGTGTGGTGGAAAAACTCACCTGGCGCATAGCGGTGCCTTCAGCAACCATACTGCTGTTGGCCTCATTCTTTTTCCCTTCCAGCATGGCATGGAATCCCTCCTTCACCGAATTTGTTTCTCTACCCCTCCCCGCCGTTGCCGGCTTTCTGCTGTTAGTTTACTTGGCCGGCTTTCTCGACAAAAAGGAAGGCTTTGTGAAGCGCAGCTTGGTGTATGTGGGTGAACGAACGCTCTATATTTTTGCCTTCCACCTGCTAGCGTTCAAAGTGGTCAGTGCCCTCCAAGTGGCTTGCTACGGTCTGCCCTGGGAAGCCGTAGGAAGCCATCCTATCGTTCACCATCCTTCGGGCGGAATGATTTGGCCCATGCTTTACCTGCTGGCCGGCGTGGGACTTCCGCTGCTCTGGATGGTGGGCTATCGGCGTGTGGCTTCGCACATCACGCTGACGGAACATCAACTTTGGGATTGGAGTATGCAAGCCATACAATTCATTTGTCGTATGGTAGTGCTCATCGGGCGCACCTTGGCCTTGATGGTTTTCCGGACATGCCGCGCCATTTGGCAGGGCATCAAAGATATTATTGACGCTTCAAGCACCAAGGACGAGTAACTTTATAACCTCATAACCGCATAACCTTCAATATCATAAACACCGATACTGGAATAAATAGCACATAAAACAGCCACCACCGGGAAAGAGCGATATCCATCTGCTCCTCCCGGTGGCGGCTGTTTTATGCGAAAGAGACATCAACGCCCCTTACTGTAAATAATTTCGTAGAAACAAGGATAAACATTGGCCGAAGCGTTGGCTTGTCCCTGGGAACTGGGAACAATGAGCCGCACACGAGCCAACCGAGCATCAGGCGCATCAAGCCTGCCGATATTGATAAAGGTGAGAGGCACGAGCCAACCGGACGGAACGGCAGGAGAATTATACGTTTGGTACATCACGCCCTGGTCGCGGGTAAAAGTGGCGGAAAATAAGCCCAATGTGTTGGTACACGACATGACATCATAGTTCAGTTCGTAGTACGACGGGAAATTGATGGTCTGAATGGTATCGGTAGAGATATTGTACTCCACATGGCGCGTAATGATACGCATCGTTTCGCCATCGGCCAACTTGCTGCCCGTACCCTTGTCCACAATTTGCATGTACACCTTTTTCTGATCAAAGTACACGTATTCGTTTTTAGAGACATCAGTGGTACTGTCGTTCCGATAAAATTCACTTTCAGAAATCACTTTGATGTTGCCCGGTATGTCCAGCAGGTATTCTCCGGAATCATTGTCCTTGACGTGCACACCCGATGAAAGGAAAGCTTTGATTTGCCTGTCCTCTCGCTTGCGCATGTCCGCATAAGTTTCGTCATCATCACACGAGGGGCATACTGCGGCCAAAGCTGCCAGCAACAGGAAAGGGAAAAACAACTTAGATTTCATGTTTCAATAATCGTTTACAAAATTCAGCTGCAAAGATAGCTTGAGGCAAGTGAAGAACGAAGGGCAAGGAGAAAAGATTTGCTTTTCTTCTTCATAACCAACAAAAACTTAACTTATAAAAACACAAGCAACAGCGATGCGCACATAGAAATCTGCACGCATCGCTGCCGTAAGGTCATTCGTTGTGCCTCTCGCCGGGAAGCTGTCATTCCCAAAGGTTAAGCATCAAATTCGGGAGTGATGAGTTTATATCCTTTACCGTGGATGTTGATAATTTCCACCGTATCGTCATCCTTCAAATGCTTACGCAGCTTGGTAATGTACACATCCATCGAACGGGCGTTGAAATAATTATCGTCAATCCAAATTGTTTTGAGAGCAAAATCGCGCTGAAGGATTTCGTTGGCATGAGCACAGAGCAGGCTCAGCAACTCGCTTTCCTTCGTGGTCAGTTTGGTTTGTTCATCGCCACGTGAGAGAATTTGCTTTTGCGTATCAAAGTTGAAAGAGCCGATTTTGTAGTGCGTGCGGTGGCGATTCTTTTTACCACGAACCCGACGCAGAATAGCCTCGATGCGGAAAGTAAGTTCCTCCATGGAGAAAGGCTTCGTAAGATAGTCATCAGCCCCAATGCGGAAGCCTTCCAAAATGTCCTCCTTCAGCGTTTTGGCTGTAAGGAAGATGATAGGCGTATCCTCATTGATTTGTCGAATGTCGCGTGCAAGGCTGAAACCATCTTTTTTCGGCATCATGACATCCAACACGCAGAGGTCATACTTGTTTTGAGTGTAAGAGCGATAACCCGCCTCGCCGTCCGGGCACAGTTCGGTATCATAGCCTTTAGCCTGCAAGTATTCACGGAGCAACATGCCCAGATTTTCATCGTCTTCGCAGAGAAGAATTTTCATTTTTTCGTCAGGAGTAATCATAGTGGTAGTATTTAATTGTGAATAGATTGATCGTGATGGGCAGCAGAGGGTTGTTCAACCAAGGGGAGCATAATAACAAATTTAGTACCTTTACCATATTCGCTCTCAGCATGAATCGTGCCGCCCAATGCTTTGATAATGCTGTGTACATAGGCCAATCCGAGGCCAAAGCCCTTCACATCATGGCGGTTGCCCGTATGTACGCGATAGAACTTTTCAAAGATTTTTTTCAAATCGTCGCGGCGTATGCCTATCCCGTTGTCGGCAATGCTCAACAAGAGATTACCATGGTCATTGCGCGTCTGCACGCTCAATTTAAGTTCTCTGTCGGGCGATTTGTACTTCACGGCATTGTCCAGGAGATTGAAAATAACATTGGTAAAGTGCATCTCGTCCACAAAAATGTTGGCATTTTGAGCTCCGAGGTCAGCGTTGATAGAACCTCCCGAAGCCTCCACTTTGAGGCGGAACGTGTTGACCGTGTCCTGCACGATGAGGTTCGCATCCAGCTCTTTAGGTTTGAAAGTGGCAGCCTTTCGGTCAAACATAGACATTTGCAGCACTTTCTCCACCTGGAAACGCAACCGCTTGGTCTCATCAATGATGATGCCGGATATGTGATTGAACATGGCCTCACTCTTCCCCACAGCCGGGTCGCGCAACATCTGTGCTGCCAACGATATGGTAGAAATAGGAGTTTTGAATTCATGCGTCATGTTGTTGATGAAATCATTCTTTATCTCCGTGAGCCGCTTCTGTCGGAAAATCGTATAAATCGTAAAGATGAACACCACCAGCAACACAAGGGTGAAAAGCATCGCCGGTATCATAAACCGAACACTGGAGAAGATATAATTCCGCATCTCCGGGAAGTGAATATAGAGCAGCCCCATCTGTGTGGAAGGGTCGTTGGGAAAGAGCACTTGTCGATACGAATGGGCATCTCCTTCACTGCTGAAATCCGAGCACCTATACACTTCACGCCCATCGATGGTAGTGATATAGAAATGGTAGTCAATGTTGATACCATTGCTCCGCAGTTCGGAGCGCAGATTGCTATCCAGCAGGCGGAAATCAATGCGTTCATTCAGCGGTTTGTCGCTCGAACGATGAAGGATGGAGTACACCACCTCATTCAGCAAAAGCCGTTTGTGCAAATAGCGTTGTCTGACGGTATCGCGCACCGTGGAATCCACATCGTTCTCGTCCAGATTATTCAGAAAAAGGCCCTTGGGAACATTAGAAGGAATACTGACGTGGGTGGTCTGTCCTGAAACAGGCTGAGCCAGTAGTTGCTTTGCCTCTGCCCCGGCCGTACTATCGGCGTCGCCGGTCATCAGCTCGGCTTCCAGCCCCCGCCGTGTCTCATTCAGCTCCAAATTGCGCGCAGCCTGATACAGACTTCGCGAAACAGATTCGTCAAACTGCTCCTTGCGCATGTTAAGTACCTCCTCGAAGTACTTTGTCTGCAAGAAAAGGAGTGCCAGGAAAGACACCCCCATGACAATCGCTATGATCCAAATGGTTGACTTCTTCATGCCCCAAAAGTAGAGGCATTATTTTGGCTATGCTAAAAAAGTGGCGTTGTTTTAGGGTAACATCCTAAAAGATTAACGTAAACCGGTCTTTATAATTATCAAATTCGCAATCAAGCAGTTTAAGCATTGGAAATAGTTTTTTAAACGAAGAAAAAAACTTCAAACACGCCAAGAAATCAAAAACTATCATTCGCTACGAGGAAATACATACCGCCTGTTGCGCTCCGACGTACCTAAAGTCAACACGCTGAGTTTAACATTGCCTGCTTCAAGCAAGGCATGGGCACACGCTCTCAACGTACTTCCCGTCGTAATCACATCGTCCACAAGCAACACATGTTTACCTGCCACACAGGAAGGATTGACCAACTGAAATATGCCTTTTACATTTTCCATGCGTTCGGCTGTTGACAAACGAGTTTGCGTGGGATTGTCCACCACACGTACCACTGCACGCTGCTCTACCGGCAATCCCGTAATCTGACTCACTCCCGCTGCCAAACGCTCGCTTTGGTTGTAACCCCTCTTCCGGAAACGCTTGGCCGACAAGGGTACGGGTACAATCACGTCTATGCCATCAAAAAAAACGGTGCCAACCAAATCCTGTGCCATCATTCGCCCGTAGTCCACAGCCACCTCCGGATGATAACAGTACTTGAAACTGAAATAAATACGGCTGTAAACTGAATGCTGATGATAAAACAAAAAGGCGGAAGCGTGCTCCGTGCAAATTTGGGCATCCCACAAGGACCGCTCCACGGCATTCCCTTTCTCTCCCTTGAACTTTGTCAGAGGCAAGTGTGCCAAACAAGCCACACAGGTATGCTCCTCTGTGGACACCAACCGTTTACCACAAACACAACAGTATTTGGGGAACAAGAGGCTCAACACACTGTTCAGCCCACGGCGGAAGTGTTTCTTGCATCGCGAAACAAACGAGTGGAACATCGAGTCTATCGGCGTTTAAACTCCATGAGGTCGGTCACCTTTACCAATTTACGCCCCACGGCCCTGCGGATAGCATTGCCGCCAACAGCACGGTACAGATAAGTACTGTCAGTAGTTTGGGTAAACTCTATGTCCTGTGCATCGGAACCTATGTCATTGCTGAAACGCAAGTGGGCAGTTTTTCCCTTAATATCGTGACGGGTAAGCATCCACGTGCCGTAAATGTTTCCCAACATATAGCCGTGCATGGTGCCCAAGAAATCAAAGCCCGGAGCTGTAAGCGTATTCTCATACAAATTCAGATACAAATCCACCCCTGTTTCCTTACAATGGAAATGCCCCTCAAAAGGTCGCACGAGTGTATCGGGCTGAGATATAGTTTGAGGCTGACAATGAGGTTGCTGTCCCCAGACAAATTGCCCCAAGGATATAAAGAGAAGAAATAAATAAACTTTCATTTCACGATGATTCTGAAGGGTTTTCATTCCGTTTCGTTTTCTTTTCCCATTTCACGCAAAATCATCGTCATAGCTCCGATGGTGATAATGTCGCCATCCGCAATATTAACCCGCTCCTTCACACCCAACAGTTCATTTTGCAAAAACGTCCCCGTATTGGAAGGCGCATCGCGGAGGGTGAATTTGGCCTTGCCATCGGGCAAAGGTTTTACCGTAATCACGCAATGCGTAGTGTCCACACTGGGGTCCACCGTTTTGATGGCGGCGTTCGCTTGGGTACCCTTGACCAGGCGTCCCACCACGTTCTCCCCTTCGTAGAGCGGTATCTCCTGTTTGAAATGAAACGCATTTTCTAGCACCACCAAATAGCCATAAACTACGGGGCCGGCTTCTTCAGCCTTCTGTTCCGACACAGGCTGAGGCATACGCAACTTGAATTTTTTACTGCACCCCGGGCATTCAAACACCAATATGCGTCCGGGTTCATATTGCGTTTCATCAAAGAGAATAGCTTCGTCACATTTAGGGCAACGTATACGTTTCATAAATCAATGTTATATGGGAGTTTCTTTCAGACCAGCATCCGTTTATATACAATCAATTGGTAAGTCATCATCCCATATCGGGTAACGCACTTACCAACTCCTTATCTTGCCACAGCGCGTAAGCATCCGGCTTCCGCGCCCCCTTGCCTTATCGTTTCATGACCCATGCCTCGGCAAAAGCTTCATGTTTGCGTAGCTTGACCAAAGCGGCCCGTGCTTCGGCTTCCGTGGGATAGCTACCGCTGACCACCCTCACCATGCGGCCCCGGCGATAGGGCGTAGCGTCCAAGCCTTCTTTTTTCAACATTTCGGAAAACTTTTCAGCATTGCCTTGCGAAATGGCACTGGCCAAAACGATGGTATATGCACCTAGAGTCTGTTGTGGCACGCCGGCCGTTCTGTCCTCAGCCACTTTCGGTTGCGATGGAGCAGCCTCCTTGACAGTCGAGGTTACACCAACCAGCTTTGTGTTTGTAGTCGAAACTTCCATTTCCGTATGCTTGTTGGCTGTAACAGGTGTCACGGCAGGAATTGTCGGCCGGGAAGGCACAGTTGCATCATGTTCGGCAAACAGCTGTTCGCAAACCGAAGCCGCCTGCTGCGTGCCCTGCCCTTCCACGTGCGAAATGGGAGTAGCCCATAAGAAATAGAAGCATACAGCCACCACAGCTGCCGCCACATAATTCACTATTTCCCTGCTGATACTGAAAGTGTATTCCCTTTCCGTACGCTTCAAATGTATTTTCTTTGAATGAGCCGATTGACCTTCACCGGTTGCCTCCGTTGGAGCGGAATGCCTAGAAATGGTGCGGATAACAATGGAATCAAGTCCGTATAGGTCGGGCGACAACACACCGGCTTCGCAGGGAACGAAACTATAGTTACCTCCCATACTGGAAGAGAGCGTGCCGATGCCGGAGAGTTCGTAACTCCCCTCTTCTTCAATCTGCTCTTTCAGTCGTGCCACAGCATCGTCTATCAACCTGATCGTTTCGGGGTAGCTCGTGTCGTATGCCTGCATATAGGACTGCACCAACAGTCCGTCGTTGATGCACAATTGCTGATTGAACCCCACGCTCCTATACGGGGGCAAGAAGAGTTGCTCCTCGTCTATGCGACGTGCCGGCACATAGTGCGCCACGAATCCCCCTAACCCGGGAACAATGACGCAATTGTGTACCAACAGCAGGCTTTCAATATGTCTGGAGAGTTCAATCATAGCGCAAAGGTATGCCTTTCTTTTTATATTTCGCAACACCGAGGGAGGCTTTTTTCATTCCGCTTGGCTCCAGCAAACGCCCCTTCATCCCCTTGCCGGAAAGCGCCCCCCAACCATCCCTATTGGAAATCAGTAATTTTGTACACGTATGCCGGGGGGGGATAAGCAGACTGTGTCACTCCACTAAAAACTTCAATATGGCTCCCATGGCCTTGGCACGTACCGTTTCGTCGGTGATGCTCTCAAACGGGAAACCCATGGCTATGACTCGATAGTCCTTGCCCGCATAAGCCACGCCGGCACCTTGGCCTCCTCCATAAGCGAAAGCACTAAATGCCAGGGGATGGGACGGTTGCAACGCATCGGGGGACTGCACGGCATACTGACGCGCATTGGGCCGGCGACTAATCAGAAACTGCAGGTTCAACCCATTGACATAATCGGTGGTGTCGGCATGGGCACTGCCATCATAGCGGTATTTGAGAACTTCTTCCGTAAACTTCCGCTCATCGGCTCGCCCCTGATTGTCGGAACCTATATAGCTCCCGCTGACCAACAAGGCGCCGCCCTGTTGCAAATAGCGGGTGAGTTTCTGCCGTACGGCCAACGGGAATGTTTTGTAAGTCAAGAGATTATAGGGCTTATCTGCCTGAAGCCCGGCGATATAGTCGATGGCCGCATAGTCGCCCGCTTTTACTTTTGACTGCTCAAAGGCTTCGCGACTGACGGAACAAAAGGAATATTTTCCACCGGCGACCACAGCTTTTCCGTGGCACAAAGGATAATCGAAAGTGTTGCCGGCTATTTCACGGCCCATCCACTCTCTACCGGAATAGCCCAAACCGCCGGGGCCGTCGGCATGGGGTGCCTGGGGATTGAACTCTTTTTGTCGCCCGGAAAGGGAGGTGGTGGAATGATAGGGGACGCCTAAATCGAGGTCAAAATCGAAGCCCAGAGAGTCAGGGTTGTCAACGGTGGCGGGGCCGCTCAAACGGTCGAACCCGTTCACAATCAACACGCGCCGGCTACTGCCCGAGGTGTAGCGGACGGCCAATGTTTCGGAGGGAAAGCTCTCGCCTCCGGCATTCACGGCGGTGATGCGGAAGGCATAGGTTTTGTCAGGCACAATAGGCATGGTGTAGCTTTCATGACTGCCCACTGCCAGCCCGTTGTCAAATCCGTCGTCATCGATTTTGGTATACACGATGTAACCTTGGGGCCGCGCATTGTCGCATAGACTGTCTTCCGTTTGTTTCCACGACAGTTTTACCCGCGAACCGTCGTCTGTGAGTTCTGCGGCAAAGCAACGTGGCGACAGGGGCTGCACGGTATAGTGCTTTTGCCCATGGGCACAATTGACAAAGCGCAGGATGGTTTTGTACACGGAACGGGCCAGGGCAAACTTGAAATTGGGGTCGTGTCCATAGTGCATATCGGTGAAGTTCTGGTGGGAAAGCATCTCCAATATGGTTGAAGGCACCTGGGGCATGCGCGTCTCGGCATAGTTTCGGTCCCAGTGTTCACGCTGGGGCCATGCCACATGGAAGCTGCGCGACAAATCGGCTGATAGCCCGGAAAGCAACAGCCGGGCTAAGTCTGACGAGGCCTGGCGCGACAAACCGGAGGCATAGTGAGTATGCCCCTCACCGTCTTGTGTAGTACTGATGCCTAAAGTGCCGTAAACGCTGCGGTCGGTGCTTACACCGGCATCGCTGTGTACGGCCAAAGAGAGTTCAAAGGGGACACGTTGCCCCTGCACTTGGGGAACATATACGCTGCCTCCTGCCAGATAATTCAACATATTAGAACGTACACGCAAATCGTCGGCGTAGTCGTTTGCACCTTTTTCCGTGTTGACCAACGTGTCGGGTATTCCAGCCCAATGAGCATAGTAGCGGGCTGCTTCGAGGAAGCGAGGCTGTCCGGAAGTACCGGCCTGTCCGCGCTCCATCTGCCCCACTCCACCACCAAAGCGCACGGCATCGGCCGTTACGACACCCCGATAGTTGCTTTGGTTGGTGAGGACCACGCGCCCCTGCGATGAGCTTCCTTCATCAAACTCAAAAGTGCCGAGATAGACCCATGTGCCTCCACCCATTTGCTGGTTTACCTGCACATGGGTGCGTCCTCCTTTGTGATAAACGGTATAGTGAGCATCAGGCACGCTGTTGGGACGCGAGGCGTAGCTGACGTACACGGCATAATGTCCGGCCTTCGGAATGCGCGGGGTCCAGGTGGCGGAAGCCAAGCGCGTTTTTCGTTGAAGGGCGGGAACCATGCGCCAAGTGCCTGAAAGGAAGGGGAAGGTGCTGTCATTGAGCAAAGCCTGGGGCATGGCAAACCCCGCACTGTCGGGGGAGGAGCTCCAACGGGCATCATCCGAAGTTGCTTCGACATACAAACCTTGGCGGTCGGGGGTATCATTGTCCACCACGGCCTCATGGATTTGGATGTCCCGTTCGCGCGGTGTGGCGACCACAGCCCCGGCCTTTTCGAGCATGGGTATGAGGTAGGGGAAAACGAATGATTGGGTAAAAAGGTCTTCGGTCGTTCCATACAGATAGGGGCGTTGCCACTGCCATCTTCCGTTTTTATAGTACCGTCCGTGGCTGGGCCATATAAACAGGTGCCGGTTTTGTAATCCTTCGGTCACTTGATAGGGTAATGAGGTGTTGCGCACCCAGGGCAGGCCGGTGTAATTCACTCCTCGCCACAGGCGATTGGCATCGGGATTGTCCTCGCGCAAGATGTTGGGAATGAGGTCTTCAATGAGCAGTCCTTTTTTATTGTACACCTGGATGTGATAGGTATTGTAGGGGGCGGGCAATGTGCGTTGGAGCACTGCATAGACGCGGCGCACGCTTTGGGGTGTGAAAGGCTGCGAACAAAAGGGTTCATTGGCATAAATGCGAAGTTCATGCAGCTCGGCATCTGCCCGGAGGGAGTCCATGCGCATGGGGTCGTGTGGGTGATACCCTTCCACGGTGTACTGGCGAAAGAAGTCCTTGACGGCTTCGTTCAATGGCTCTTGCTGCGCACGAAGTATTTGGAAAAGGAAAAAACAAAGGAGAAAAAGAATACGGTGTTTCATGTGGTGGGATGTGCCCGAGAAGAGTTGGGGGAAATAGCACAAAAATCTATCTACTCTAACGGACGAACCATCGGTCTTTTCTCCGCCTACAGTCTATGTCGGCAGCCACCGGTTTGGTTCGTCCGTTATAATGGGGTTCATCTATCAAACAGACAGTGTTTTCACTGGCCGTTTTATTTACTTTTTCAAAGTAGCGATAGTCTCCTGCAACGTGGCAATTTTTTGTTCGGCATCGTGCTGTTTCTTGCGTTCGAGCTCCACTACGG
Organism: Bacteroidales bacterium; assembly: GCA_022773145.1. Lineage (GTDB taxonomy): Bacteria > Bacteroidota > Bacteroidia > Bacteroidales > Bacteroidaceae > Alloprevotella. The sequence goes on along the minus strand of JALEYW010000047.1, from coordinate 7,235 downwards.
CAGCAGGGGCATGGCTTACGAAACGCTCATTGGCGAGTTTTTTCAACACGCCGGCCAGGAAGCCTTGTAAGTGTTTGAGTTCTGCCTCGGCCTTGGCGAGTTCAGCTTCCACGTCAATCAGTCCGCCCAATGGTACGGCATATTCCGTGGTACCTACCATGAATGCACTGACGCCTTCGCCCTTTGCGGCCACTACTTGCACGCCACTGACGCCTGCCATCTTCGCTACGATGCCATCATAAGCAGGAAGCGGATTGGCGCCTACCACTTGTAGGTCGAGTGCTTCGCGAGGAGAAATGTTCTTGGCGTTTCGGATGGCGCGCACGCCGGTTACCACCGACTTCACGTCTTCCACCTCTGCCAAGAGGCGGGCATCGGCCTGGGCAGGTGCTTCTATCTGCTGGGCACTGACCATGATGCTTTCGCCCTCTGCTCTTTCAGCCAAATGTTGCCACAGCTCTTCGGTAATGAAGGGCATGAAGGGATGGAGCAAATGCAGGAGTTGATCGAAGGTGGCGAGTACTGCCCGATAGGTTTCGGCATCAACGGGCTGTCCGTAGGCGGGTTTTACCATTTCGAGGAACCAGCCGGAGAACTCATCCCAGAAGAGATGATACACTTCCATCAATGCTTCGCTGAGGCGATATTTTCCATAGAGGTCGGCCACCTCAGCAGCGCTTTGGCGCAACTTGGCCTCAAACCATTTCACTGCCAAACGAGCCGTTTCGGGCTGTGCTGCCTCCTGGTCAACCTGCCACCCCTGAACAAGGCGGAAGGCATTCCATATTTTGTTGCAGAAATTGCGACCCTGCTCACAAAGTGCTTCGTCGAAAAGGATGTCATTGCCGGCAGGGGCTGCCAACATCATTCCCATACGTACACCGTCGGCACCAAAGCGATCAATCAAATCGAGGGGGTCGGGCGAATTGCCCAACGACTTTGACATTTTGCGTCCCAACTTGTCGCGCACAATGCCGGTGAAGTAGACATTTTTGAACGGCATCTTGCCCGTGTACTCATAGCCGGCCATAATCATGCGAGCCACCCAGAAGAAAATAATATCGGGTCCGGTTACCAGGTCGCTCGTGGGATAATAATAGTTGAAGGCTTCGTTGTTTGGATGTGTAATGCCATCGAAGAGGGAGATGGGCCAGAGCCAGGAAGAGAACCACGTGTCGAGTGCATCCTCATCCTGTCGCAGGTCGGCGAGTTGCAGCTGCTCGTTGCCACTCTTTTGGCGAGCCAGCTCCAGGGCTTCTTCGGGTGTTTCCGCCACTACGAAACCGCCTTGCGGCAGATAGTAGGCGGGAATGCGATGTCCCCACCACAGTTGGCGTGAGATACACCAATCCTTGATGTTTTCCAACCAATGACGATAAGTGTTCTTATATTTGGCGGGATAGAATTTGATTTCATCATTCATCACGGGCGCGAGGGCCAAGTCGGCAAAATGCTGCATCTTGAGGAACCACTGCATGGACAGCTTTGGCTCGATGGGCACGCCGGTGCGCTCCGAGCATCCGATTTTGTTATCGTAGTCCTCCACCTTCTCCATCAGTCCGGCAGCTTGCAAATCAATGGCAATCTGCTTCCGCACCTCGAAACGGTCCTGTCCGACATACATGCCGGCGGCTGCGCTCAGCGTTGCGTCGTCGTTGAAGATGTCTATGGCTTCCAGATTGTATTTCTCGCCGAGCATGTAGTCATTGACGTCGTGTGCGGGCGTTACCTTCAAGCAGCCCGTACCGAACTCGATGTCTACATATTCGTCTTCAATGACGGGAATGACACGTCCGACGAGTGGCACAATCACCTTCTTGCCCTTGAGCCAAGTGTTCTTCGGGTCGTTCGGATTGATGCACATGGCCACATCGCCCATGATGGTTTCGGGTCGCGTAGTGGCCACTACGGCATAGCGTCCCTTTTCATCCTGGTGGACGATTTCCCCTCCTGTGCCACAGGCTGTGCCATCGTCATCGCTCACATAGTACTTCATGTAGTAAAGTTTGGTGTGCTCTTCCTTGTACACCACTTCTTCGTCAGACAAGGCGGTTTTTGCCTTGGGGTCCCAGTTGACCATGCGCACGCCGCGATAAATCAGCCCTTTGCGGTAGAGGTCGACAAACACTTTGATGACGCTCTTGGAACGCTCCTCATCCATGGTGAACGCCGTGCGGTCCCAATCGCACGAAGCCCCCACTCTTCTCAACTGTTTCAGGATGATGCCGCCATGTTCATCGGTCCATTCCCAGGCATGCTTCAGGAATTCGTCGCGTGTCAGGTCCGTTTTTTTGATGCCACGCTCAGCTAATCTGTTGACCACCTTGGCTTCTGTGGCGATAGAGGCATGGTCGGTGCCGGGCACCCAGCAAGCATTCTTTCCTTCCATGCGTGCACGACGTACAAGGATATCCTGAATTGTTTCGTTCAGCATGTGGCCCATATGGAGCACTCCCGTAACATTAGGAGGTGGTATGACTACGGTATAAGGGGTTCTTCCGTCGGGTTGGGAGGAGAACAAATGATGGTTCTCCCAATATTGATACCATTTCCCCTCAACTTCCTCGGGGTTATAGTTTTTTGCTAAATCCATTGTTTTAGAGTTTTTATAATTCGGCCGCAAAGTTAGCACACATGTTGAAAAGTTTAAGAGTTGGGAAGTGAAAAATTAAGCGGTGTTCCCAAGCTGCTACTATCTCTTGTCCTCTTTGGCTCTTTCATTGAGATATGCCTGCGCACAGAAACCTTTTTCAGCCGTGGTTTGGAGCAGGTGGATATGGCTGTCAAGCAGTGTTTGGAGCTGTTTGATGGCTGTAGTAAAACGTTTGCGCACGGCTGAATTTCCCACCATGATTTTTCCTTTCGTCAGCAACATGTCCCTTGTTTCTGCCTGCTTGTCGGCAAAATAGGCAGCCCCCTTGACAATGCGCTCATGCAGTGCTTCATCCTGCAAAGTGGCGCCGTTTTGAAACATACGGGTATATTGCGCGTGAAACCGGCTTGCCACGCCCATCACTTCCAGGTCAAACTTTCGGAGTTGTTCGCTGAAAATTGCCGTGGCCTGCGCGAGCGAGGCAGGAAAGTGCTCTTCCATGATGCGCACCAAAGTGGAAAAGGCCACACGCTCTTGGCTAAACGTAAACAGTTCCGTGAGCAAGCGAAGCTCGTAAGTACGTTGTCGTTCGGCCAAAGCTTCTTCGTCCACCTTATGTGCTGTCATGTGCCGGGTATATTGCAGCACGGTTTGGTCGGCAATGATGGCCGAAGGCGGAATGGGGGCACTCAGCACGATGCCTTCAAGCGTACGACACCGGCTGAGGGCCACGTAGGTCTGTCCGTGAGCAAAAGCCGCCGAAGCATCAATCATGACGCGGTCGAAGGTTAGTCCCTGGCTTTTGTGTATGGTTATGGCCCAGGCGAGTTTCACGGGATATTGCTGGAATGTGCCCTCCACGGTTTCCTTCACTTCATTGGCTTCGGTGTCGAGCACATACTTTACGTTTTCCCACGTTTCCGGTTGCACTTTTATGAAATGGCATTGACCATTGTGTGGTTGCACCGTGAAGCCTTCTTTATCAATCTCCACCACTTTGCCAATCATCCCGTTGAAGAAACGTTTTTCGGCATCGTTCTTGACAAACATGACCTGCGCTCCTTTTTTGAGCACCAGGGTTGCCTCGGTGGGATAGGCATATTCGGGATATTTTCCCTTGATACGGGCATTGAAGGCGTAGGACTTTCCGGACAGTTTCGCCAATTCTTGTTCGTTCACTTGGTCTGCCTGCCGATTGTGCGTGGTGAGTCGCACATAGCCTTCCTCTGCGGCGGGTTGAAACCCGGGAACATAGCGGGAGTTCAGCCTCTGCAACACATCCGGGCCGGCTTGTCCCTGCCGAACGCTGTAAAGCAAATTCAAAAAGCTGAGGTCGGTCTGTCTGTACACTTTCTTCAACTCCAGGGTTACGTAATCCACCTGTTGAAGTGCTTTGCTACCGAAAAAATACAGTGTGCTGTAATAAGGACTGAGCAGTGTCCACTCTTCCTCACGCACCACGGGAGCGAGCTGTTGCAGGTCGCCAATGAGCAATAGCTGCACGCCGCCGAAAGGTTTACTGTTTCTGCGCAACCGCCGCAACACATCATCCACGGCATCGAGCAGGTCGGCCCGCACCATACTGATTTCGTCAATCACAATGAGGTCCAAGCTTTGTATGAGCTTGAGTTTTTGTCCGCGCATGGCGAAGCGTGGCTGCTTGGCTTGTACAGATCCGGGCACAAAGGGGGTGAAAGGAAGCTGAAAAAAGGAATGGATGGTAACGCCGCCAGCATGAATGGCTGCAATGCCGGTGGGAGCAAGCACCACCATTCTCTTGGGAAGTGCCGTTCGTAATTTGCGCAAAAAAGTGGTCTTTCCCGTCCCGGCCTTCCCGGTGAGAAACAAGCTGGTGCCGGTGGTAGACAACAAGCGCAAGGCCATATCTATTTCCGGATTATCTTCTGTCATTGAAGGGGTATGTTATGAGGGATTTAGCCAGAAAGCTTATAATTATGCTCGCTGAGAGCGAATGGCTGATGCGCTTCATAGCGACCTTATAAGCTTTCAGCTTTCTGGCTTTAAACTTAAAAAGTGATGTTTTAAGTGGAAAAGTTGAAAGAGTTGAAGAGTTTAAAGTTAATAGCCATCATGTCAAAGCGGCGTGCCCGAGCATCTGTTAAACTCTAAACTCTTCAACTCCTCAACTTAAAACATCCTGTTTCCAGCCTAAAAGTTGACTTTGCTACAAGATACTATTTCTTTTCTCCCCCTTGCCGGTGGGAGCCACCTGTCATTTGTCGGAACATTTTACGACCGAAACTTTGATCGGCCTCGCAGGCTTTCACTAATTTTCGGTAACTCACCGCTTTGGCCAAACGCTCCGTGTACTCTTCGTAAACCTTATTGCGCTTACGATTCAGCTGCATCTGCAGAGCCATCACCCGTTTGCAATCGGCCTCCGAGCTGCCCGCTTCTGCCGCACGGCGCAGGGCGCGGTTCTTTTGATGGTCAAGATTGCGCAACTTGTCTTTCATCTCAAAAAAGATGGGGAAGAATTGACGCGCTTCCTCTTGTGTCAACTCGGCTTGGCGCATGATGTGTGCCTGCAAATCTTTCTTGAATTTTTCCGGACGGAAAGCCTGGGGTCCTCTTCTATGGGGCTGTTGTTGATGTTCGTAGCATACCTTATCCTTCACGGTTAATCTGCCGGGCTGCTCCATGGCTAAAACTGACGTAGGAAACAACACACTGACCAACATGCTAACCCGGCATAGGCTACGAAGAAATTGCCTGCGAGCATACACGGATGGACAACCGGCGTGTCCGACGAGCTGTGCCCATCTGCTTTGAACTAACTGCACAAATCTCCGAACAGCATACGCTGCGGCGTTTGGCACGTTCCGGCTTCCTGTTAAGAAACTGTACATATCAATAATCAGCTGCATACATTTCCATTTTTTCGGCATTAGCCATCAATACATAATCGTAAGCCTGGTCTGCATATCCAAAGTTTGAAGCAGCGGTTTCCTGCCGTATGATACTGTTTTCTTCAGTACCACCAACGTAGGCCATGGGGGTAAACACCACACACAATGCCGCCACACAGGCTGCGCCGAGCCAGGGAATCCACTGCACCCACGCCTGCCGTGCCTCGGGGCGTTCCATTCTGCCTATCCGCCACATCATGCGAGAGGCAAATGTATCGAAATATCCTTCAGGAACCTTGAAGGGATTGTTTCCTTCATAAGGTTGCCGCACATCGAAAGTTCGCATAAGCATCAATCAAAATTGGTGGAACATAATCATATAGGATTATCTCCCGCATTCTTTTCTTTGGACGTTGATAGATGTTAAAGGTTTAATCTGCCTCATGAAAAAATTGCTCAATTTTTTTCACGGCCAAATGGTAAGATGCTTTCAAGGCTCCCACGCTGGTGCCGAGCATTTGGCTCATGTCTTCATATTTCATTTCCTCGAAATATTTCAGATTAAAGACCACACGTTGTTTTTCAGGCAAAGAGGCTATGGCTTGTTGGAGCAATCGTTCCGTTTCGTCGCCATCAAAATAAGGGTCGCCCTCCAAGCTTCGTGCCGCCTCGGCTGCTTCATCGTCCAAGCTTTCTGCAGGATGCCGGCGTTGCAAAAAATCCAAGCTTTCATGCACTGCGATGCGATAGAGCCAGGTATAAACTTGACAATCACCTCGAAAGGTATCGACCGACTGCCATGCCTTCAAAAAAGTGTTTTGCAGCACATCGTCAGCGTCGTCATGAAAAAGAACTATTCTACGTATGGGGACATAAAGACGTGGGGCCAAGGCACGAACCATGGCCTCAAAAGCTACCTTGCGCGTTTCGGGATTGCGCAACCGTTCTGCACTGTAGGCTGAAAGTTCCATGCAGGCAAATAGCTACGAATAAAAATCTCGTCAAGGGAAGAATAGTGCGCTCACGCGCTCCGCCCCTGCCAGGAATTAAGACAGGGAAATTTTTCGCGTAACTTTGCCCACGCGAACAATGTAACAGCCCTTACCGAGAGAAAGATGAACGGTTTTGTCCTGACTGTCAATGCGCTGAGAGTAGACACACTTACCTGTGATGTCGAACACTTCAAGCATGGCTCCCTGAGCATGTTGCACCTGCAAGCTGTTGCCACGTACCACAAGACTTACCTCTGCCATGGCTTGGAAACCGGAAGCCGTTTCGTCAACAGGCATCGCCGGCTCCGCGCTTTCAGAAGAAGCGAATGCGGGAGTGGACCACAAACAGGCTGTCAGAAGAGTAAAGAGGATAAAATGCTTCATATTTATCTGAATAGGTGCTGACGGGCTCTAGCCCGGCAATTTTCTGCAAATATAGAACGAATAAGAAGAAAGCGCAAATCTTCATCACTTTTTTTATAAAAAAACAGACAAGGCCCTTTAGTCATAAAGACAGTGAAACTACATGAAACATCATGCATATCAACACAACGCACGTTTTCTTTTAAACAAATAGTTGAGGAGTATTGCCTCACAAGTGGCAAACTATTTTTTCCTACTCGGCGAGTGAAAGAAAATAGGTTCATCCGACATTTCGAGTGATGCGACAGTCATGCAGGGCATAGAGTCGTAGTGTGAAGTACTTCTCATCCCTAAATCCATACGCATTTCTTTTCATTACCTTGATTTTATTGTTAATTCCTTCTACCTTAGCGGTAG
>JALEYW010000035.1:0-40284 GCA_022773145.1 Bacteroidales bacterium | reverse complement strand
TAAGTAGGTGTTGAAAATTAGTTTATATCATGTGTGCTCTATTGGGATGCAGTTAGTTTCTTTTTTTGAGGGAGCATAGCGGGCTATGTGACCGAAAAAACAAGGAACTAAATGCGCCCAAGAGGGGACAGATGATATATGCAAACTTTGATTAATCATATAAATATAAACTAATTTTAAACACCTACTTAAAACATCGGTTCGAGGCACATCAGTCCTTCAAACTCAATTTTTCCGAAACGAAACTGCGGATATAGTCTGCTGTGCGTTCGATGCCCAGCACGGATGAATTGATACAGAGATGGTAAGTGGCGGCGGCACCCCAGGTGCCCGAACTGTAAAAGTTGTAGAAAGCGGCCCGTTGGCGGTCGCCTTTTTCAATCATTTCGCGCGCCTTCTTTTCGTTGCAGCCTGTGAGGCTGCACAGGCGGCTGATGCGGTCGGGCATATCTGCCGAAATGAAGATGTTCACGCAGCGCGGATGGTCGCGCAACACGTAGTCGGCACAGCGGCCGATGAAGATGCACGAGCCTTGTGCCGCCGCTTTGCGGATGGCCTCGCTCTGGATGAGGAAGAGGTGCTCATTGGACAATTCGCCTGCTACGTACGTGTTGCCGCTGCCTACAAACGGAATGATGTTGCCGAGTGTGTGCAGGAAACGGTTCTTTTCGTCCGTACGTTCAAATACTTCCGGACAAAGCCCACTTTCGCGGGCTGCCATCTGGAGTATTTCGCGGTCATAATATCCGATGCCCAGTTGCTGCGCCAGCAGCTTGCCGATGGCGCGGCCACCGCTACCCAATGAGCGGCCAATGTTGATAACGTAAGGTTCCATGGTGACAGGAGGATAAGAAGGTTTGGTTATGCCGGGGCGTAGGGCACTTTCGTCAGGTCCGGCGGAATTTCCTGACCTGCTTGATGAGCAACGTGATGGCCAGGACGGAGGCCAGGGCGTCCGCCGTGGGCGAAGCGTGCCACAGCCCCTCAAGCGGGTCGCTGAATACGTGGGGCAGGATGAAGATGGCCGGCACGAGGAAAAGCAGTTGGCGCGTGAGCGACAGGAAGATACTCTTGCCAGCCAGCCCGATGCTTTGGAAAAAAGCAGTCGACACAATCTGCACACCCACAATCGGGAACATCATCACGATGCACTCCAGGGCGTGGGCGGCCATGTCAATCAGTTCCGGCGAGTCCTTGGCAAACAGCGTGACGACGGGTGTGGAGAAGAATGTGCCCACCACAAAGCCCGCAGTGGTGATGCATACCGCCACCACCACGGCGTGGCGCAAAACACCTACCACGCGGTCGTATCGGCCCGCTCCGAAATTGTAGCCCGCAATGGGCTGCATGCCTTGGTTGAGGCCGATAACCACCATCACGACAAACAGTATAAGACGGTTGCAAATACCAAAGGCACCCACTGCCACATCGCCGCCGTAGTCCGTCAGGTTGCGCGTCATCAGGGCCGCTACTAAGCAGGCACAGAGGTTGATGAGGAACTGCGGAAGCCCCACAAAAACTGACTCCCGGATGATTTTGAAGTCGGGATGAAGCAGCTTCCTCTCCAACCGGATAAAGTCCTCCGGGTTGGAAAACAGTTTCAGCTGCCAGCAGAGCATCATCGTCTGGGCCATCACCGTGGCCAGAGCCGCGCCCCGTATGCCCCAGCCCAGCACGAAGATGAACAGCGGGGCGAGGATGCAGTTGAGGATGACGGTGCCGAAGGTGGCGTACATGGCCAGCCGGGGGCGGTTGGTGGAACGCAACATGGCGTTCAGGCCGAGATAGAGGTGGGTTATCACATTGCCGGCCAGTATCACCTCCATAAAATGACGGGCATAGGGCAGCGTGACATCGCTCGCCCCGAAAAAGCGCAGGATGGGGCTGATGAAAAGCAGCAGCGCGAAGCCCAAGAGCAGGCCCAGCCCTACGTTCATCAGTATCACGTTGCCCAGGATGCGTTTGGCTGTGCTATAGTCGCGCTGCCCCAATTTCACGCTCATCAACGTGGCCGCGCCCACGCCCACCATGGCCCCGAAAGCCGCCGTGAGCGACATGAGCGGCCCCGTCAGCGCCAGTCCCATGATGGCCTCAGGACCCACGCCCTGACCAATGAAGATGCCATCGATGATGTTATACACCGATGAGGCCGCCATGGCTACAATGGCCGGTATGGCATACTGCATGAGTAGTTTGCCCACAGGCTTTTCGCCCAGTTCGTTGAATTGATTTGTTTGTTGTTCCATGTGGCAAGATAGTTCAGCCAATAAATAATGGTTTTGTTCACAATTCGTGGCGAAGTTAGTGTTTTTTATTTGGCTATGCGGCAAGCAGTGCGTGTTTTCTTGCTGTTCGGAGGCGATAGATGTAGAACCAGGCGGGGACGATCATGGTATCCTAAAATCCAAATTCCTCATTACCTCTGAAGCAGAAACTTATTTTACCTAATAAATGCTAATCTTTTGGTTTTTCTTTCGTTCTTCCCTTGTAAAGCAGTATTTTTGCAATTCCATTTAATAGGATATTTATTCAAAATTACAAATGACGAATACACAACAACTGGTAGATACGATTATTGAAGGCATTCACGAAAAGAAAGGACGCAGCGTCGTAACGGTAAACCTGCAAAACATCGTAACGGCTCCCTGCGCCTATTTTGTGATAGCCACAGGCGGTTCACCGCAACAGGTGGATGCCATCGTTGACTCCGTGGAAGAGATGACGGGGAAAAACATCGGGGAAAAGCCGACGGCTATCGCCGGACGACAAAATGCTGAGTGGGTAGCCATGGATTACGGTACGGTGATGGTTCACGTTTTCCTGCCCGATGCACGAGATTATTACGATTTGGAAAATCTGTGGGATGATGCTGAACTGAAGCAGTTCCCGGATGTGGAGTAACAGATTTTATCGTAATAGTTGAGTAGAACAAAGGACGATGGTATGCCGCGCCAATCGGCCCGTACGACCATCATTGCATATACTTTAGGCTTTCCTTTTTTTCAACTGTTACGACTCTACTATTTAATCCAACTTTAATATGCCGCAAAACTCAAACAATATGCCCGGACAAAACAGGTCCGGAGGCAAAATGCCGGGCTTCAACCTCTCCTGGCTTTATATGCTGATTATCGCGGGACTGGCCTTTATGCTCTATCAGGGAAACCAGGAAAGTGCCGGGGGCATTGACAAGGAGGTAGACTACACGGCTTTCCGAAACTATGTGGCCAAGGGATATGCCAAGGAGGTGGTGGTGAACAAAACGGACGGCGACGTGCGCTTTGTGGTCAAACCGGAGTATATCCGCGAAGTTTTCAAGGCCGGCTCTGACAAGACGGGCACGGCACCGACGGTCTCGGCCAAGTACCCGAATGTGGATGCCGTAACGTCTTTTCTGGACACGAACTTCAAGGGTGGGGTGCGCTACGAGGAGAGCAACCACTTCTTCATCAGCCTGCTGAGCAGCATCATCCCCATCCTGATCCTGGTGTTTCTCTGGTTCTACGTGTTCCGCCGCATGAGCGGAGGCGGCGGTGCCGGAGGGGTGTTCAGCGTGGGCAAGAGCAAGGCGCGGCTGTTCGACAAGAACGGCAAGAACTCCACGCACATCACGTTTAAGGATGTGGCGGGACAGGAGGGGGCGAAGCAGGAGGTGCAGGAAATCGTCGACTTCCTGAAAAATCCGCAGAAGTACACCGAGCTGGGCGGAAAAATTCCCAAGGGTGCTCTGTTAGTGGGGCCTCCGGGGACGGGCAAGACGCTGCTGGCCAAAGCGGTGGCGGGCGAGGCGGACGTGCCTTTCTTCTCTATGGCGGGGTCGGACTTCGTGGAAATGTTCGTGGGAGTGGGGGCCAGCCGTGTGCGCGACCTCTTCCAACAGGCGAAGGAGAAAGCGCCGTGCATCGTCTTCATTGACGAAATAGATGCCATAGGCCGGGCACGCGGCAAGAACCCGTCGCTCGGCGGCAACGATGAACGCGAGAACACGCTGAACCAGCTGCTCACGGAGATGGACGGTTTCGGCACGAACACGGGGGTGATTGTGCTGGCGGCGACGAACCGCGTGGAAATACTCGACCCGGCACTGTTGCGTGCCGGACGTTTCGACCGGCAAATCCATGTGGACCTGCCGGAACTGTCGGAACGCGTGGCCATCTTCAAGGTGCACTTGGCTCCGCTCAAGGTGGACCAGTCGCTGGACATCGAAATGCTGGCGCGGCAGACTCCGGGCTTCTCGGGGGCTGACATTGCCAACGTGTGCAACGAGGCAGCTCTCATCGCCGCACGCCACAACCGCCGCGAGGTGGGCAAGCAGGATTTCTTGGATGCCGTGGACCGCATCATCGGCGGTCTGGAGAAGACTTCGAAGGTGATGACGGAGGAAGAGAAACGCTCCATCGCGGTGCATGAGGCGGGCCACGCTTCCGTTTCGTGGCTGCTGCAATATGCCAATCCGCTGGTGAAGGTGACCATCGTGCCGCGCGGCCAGGCCCTCGGTGCGGCATGGTATCTGCCGGAGGAGCGCACCATCATCACGAAGGAGCAGATGCTCGACGAAATCTGTTCGCTGCTGGGCGGACGGGCCGCCGAGGAGGTGTTCCTCGGCCATGTGTCGAGCGGCGCGCTGAACGACCTGGAGCGCGTGACGAAGCGCGTGTATGGCATGGTGGCGTACCTGGGCATGAGCGAGAGCCTTTCCAACTTGTGCTACTACAACGTGCAGGGTGATTATAACTTCACGAAGCCGTATTCGGAAAAGACGGCGGAACTCATCGACGTGGAGGTGAAGCGGATGGTGGCAGAGCAGTATGAACGTGCTCGCAAGTTGCTGCTTGACAATGCCGCGAAGCACAATGCGCTGGCCGACTTGCTGGTAGAACGCGAGGTTATCTTCACGGAGGATGTGGAACGCATCTTCGGCCCACGACCGTGGAAGAGCCGTGCGGACGTGCTGATGGAAGAGGAGGCCCTGAAGCTGGCCGAGGAACGCACGCGACGGCTCGAAGCGGAAGCGGCGGCACAGGCTTCCGCCACGGACGATACGGACGGTACGGACGATGCAGCGGCTGACGACACGGCTCCGGATAATGGAGGCGGCAGCGGTGTGCCGGAAGCATCGCCCCGTACCTGATACAGCTTTGACGCATAGTCGTAGGCAAGATGAAAGCCTCAGCATCACCTTGCTTACGGCTATTTGCGTTTTCCCTTTCTGTCTTGTCAATCTGATATAATCATTTACATATGAAAAACCTGCTTCTTCGCGCTGCCACGGGCTGCATTTTCGTGGTTGTCCTGGTGGGCGGCATCCTCTATTCCCCCCTCACCTTTGTCCTGCTGTTTGCCTTGATAACGGGACTTACCGTATGGGAGTTTTCTGACAATGTGAACCGGTATGCCGGCGCATCGGTCAACCGCTTCATCAACACGGTGGCGGCGGTCTACCTGTTCGTGGCCATGGCGGGCTACTGTGCCGACTATGTGCCTTCAAGGGCTTTCATCCCTTACTTGGTTTCGGTGATGTACCTGCTCATCAGCGAGCTGTATCTGCAAAAGGCGGACCCGTTGAAGAACTGGGCTTATGCCTTTGCCTCGCAGGTGTATGTGGCCTTGGGCTTCGCCCTGCTCAGCGTGCTGGCTTTCCGTTACGACGCGCTGACGAACACCACGCTCTTTGAACCCGTCTACCCCCTCAGCGTGTTCCTCTTCCTGTGGACTTCCGACACGGGTGCCTACGTTTGTGGCTCGCTGCTTCACCGCCGTTTCCCCGCCAAGCTATTCGAGCGCGTGTCGCCCAACAAGTCGTGGGTGGGCAGCATAGGCGGCGGCGTGCTGTGCTTGGTAGTGGCAGCGGTGCTCGCCCATTTCTTCCCCGACAAGCTCACCCTGCCGGGCTGGCTGGGACTGGGACTGACGGTTTGCGTGGCGGGCACGTGGGGCGATTTGGTAGAAAGCCTTTTCAAACGCCAGCTGGGCATCAAGGACAGCGGTCATCTGCTGCCCGGCCACGGCGGTATGCTGGACCGTTTCGACTCTTCCCTACTGGCCATCCCCGCAGCGGTGCTTTACCTTTATACGCTCATCAGTTTCTGATTTATGCTTCATCCTGCTGACCTGTTGCGACGCCGCCGTTTCGTGTGGCGTGTGGTACTCATCGTCACCATCCTCGTTTTGTTGGTGGGCAGTGTGGCCTATGTCGTCGTGGGGCGTCCTTTTGTGGATGATTTTGAGTTGGCTGACCCGCTGGGCGGCAACTTGTTCCCTTCTGCCCTGCTCTCTGTGGCCACCACCGACGCGCAGATTATCCAGCCCATGGAGGGGAAATGTCTGGGCAACCCGAAGTCGAGCATTGCCATCCGGCTGAAGGCGCGCAGGGCGAACGCCATGGTGCGCATCGAGCTGGCCGAAACGCCTTTCTATGCGCACTCGGTTTCGACCTTCGTATTGCCCAGCAAGGATGTGACTTACGTGATTTACCCCGACATCCTGTGGCGTTACGAGGTGCTGCGCGCCAACGAGCAGGCGGAGCCGGTGAACGTCGTGGCGAAGGTGGAGGTGGACGGGAAGGACTGGGGACAAAAAATGCGCACTTTCTCCATGCGCAGTGTGAACGAATGCCTTTTGGGCTATGTCAGGCAACTTCCGGGCGGCAAGACGCGCTACGTGAGCACCCGCCTGTTTTATGCCGCTTATGTGAACGAGGAACATCCATTGATTGACAAGGTGCTGCGCGAAGCTCTCAACACGCGCATCGTGAAGCGGTTTCAGGGTTATCAGGTGGCTACGGAAGCCGCCGTCGACCGCCAGGTTTACGCGTTGTGGTATGTGTTGCAGAAACGGAAGTTCCGCTACAGCTCGGTGAGCTATTCCAGCCTGTCGAGCAATGTGGTTTATGCCCAGCGGGTGCGTACGTTCGAGGACGCGCTGAACTCCTCGCAAATCAACTGCGTGGACGGCAGTGTGCTCTTTGCTTCGCTGCTGCGCGCCATCAACATCACGCCGGTGCTGGTGCAGACGCCAGGCCATATGTTCGTGGGTTACTATACCGACACAGCAAGGAAAAATCTTACCTTTCTTGAAACTACCATGATAGGGGACGTGGACCTTGATGATTATTTTCCCGATGAAAAACTGGACTCTACCAAAACGACCATGACGCAGGCCGAAATCTCCCGCACCACTTTTGAGAAGTCGAAGGAATATGCCCGGCGTGAGTTTGCCAAGGTGGAAAAACAGGTGCGGGCCAACAAGCCGGGCTACCTCTTCGTGGAGATTTCCAAGGGCGTGCGCCGGCAGGTGCAGAGCATAGGCCGGTAGCTGGTGTTTTATATTTTTATCATCCTTTCCGCCGATAATTGGCAAAGGTGAAGGCTTCGGCGTTCTTCTCGTCGGCCTCGTGCCGTTCGCTGCTTTCCAGCTCCCACTCTTCCATGTGGCAGGGCGGGAAGAAGGTGTCGGCCTCGGACGGGGTGGCGTGGATGTGGGTCAGGCAGAGACGGTCGGCCAAGGGCAGGGCGGCGGCGTAGACGCTCTCACCCCCGATGACAAAGACCTCGGCATCGGAGGCGCAGGCTGCCAGGGCGGCCTCCAAGGAGTGGAACACTTCAATGCCCGGTGCCGAATAGCCGGCTTGCCGCGTGATCACCACATTGCGGCGGTTGGGCAACGCGCCCTTGGGCAGTGACTCGAAAGTCTTGCGACCCATCAGCACGGTGTGGCCCGTGGTGAGTTGCTTGAAATGTTTTAGGTCGGCCGACAGATGGTAGAGGAGTCCGCCGCGAAGTCCTATGGCGCGGTTTTCGGCCAAGGCGCAGATAATGCTCAGGTTCATGTGGAATATGCTGTTAGGGGATGAATGGAATGCCGCACCGGAGCACCAATCGGAACTTCGGGGAGGAGGGACGGCAAAGCCGGCTGCTGACCGGCGGCAAAGCATTTGACGCGGCAAAAGTACATTTTAATACTTTTAAATGACTTACCTAATGGTTTAAAAGCACTACTTTTGCCCCGCAAACCAACCAATCACCCGCCATGCAACAATATCTTGACCTCCTGAGCCGTATTCTTGACAGTGGCACGGTGAAGGGCGACCGCACGGGAACGGGAACAAAAAGCATCTTCGGCCACCAGATGCGTTTCGACCTGTCCCAAGGGTTCCCGCTCCTTACCACCAAGAAGCTCCATCTCAAGTCCATCATCTACGAACTCCTCTGGTTCCTCCGAGGTGACACGAACGTGAACTACCTGCACGAACACGGTGTGAGCATCTGGGACGAGTGGGCCGATGCCGACGGCGACTTGGGCCACATCTACGGTTATCAGTGGCGTTCGTGGCCCGACTATGACGGCGGCCACATCGACCAAATCCAAGAGGTAATCCGCCAAATCAAGGAAGAGCCCAATTCGCGCCGCATCATCGTTTCGGCCTGGAATGTGGCGGATTTGAACCGCATGAACCTGCCTCCCTGCCACCTGCTATTCCAATTTTATGTGGCCGACGGCAAGCTCTCGCTCCAACTCTACCAACGCTCGGCCGACACTTTCCTGGGCGTACCTTTCAACATTGCCAGCTACGCCCTGTTGCTGCAGATGATGGCGCAAGTGACAGGGTTACAGCCCGGCGACTTCATCCACACCACCGGCGACACCCATCTCTACCTCAACCACCTGGACCAGGCCCGGCTGCAGCTCACCCGTACGCCGCGCCCCCTGCCGCGTATGGTGCTCAATCCTGACGTGAAAAACCTGTTCGACTTCCGCTACGAAGACTTCCATCTGGAGAACTATGACCCTTGGCCGCATATAGCCGCTAAAGTGTCGGTGTGAAGTCGTTCGCTGTCATCTTTTCTGCATTTCACCTTCCATGTTGTTCTGAACCATGCTCCCCGTAGAATTTCAGCAAACCGTCAGCCGACTGCTCGGCCGGGACGAGGCCGGGTTGTTGCTCGATGCACTCACCCAGGCCGAACGCCCCGTAAGCATCCGCCTCAATCCCTCCAAAATGCCGCCCGCGCTCCCCGCCGCCGACAAGGGCGCAGTGCCATGGAGCAGCCACGGGCACTATTTGCAGGAGCGGCCTGCCTTTACCTTCGACCCGCTGCTGCATGCCGGTTGCTACTATGTGCAGGAAGCGGCATCGATGTTTGTGGAGCAGGCTTGGCGCGTGGTGTCGGCCGAGGGAGCTCCCAGGCGCGTGCTCGACCTCTGCGCCGCTCCGGGAGGGAAAAGTACACTTTGGCGCAGCCTGATGCCCGAGGACACCTTGTTGGTGGCCAATGAGCCCGTGAGGCAACGGGCACAGATTTTGGCAGAGAATATGGCGAAGTGGGGGCATCCCGATGTGGTATGCACTTCGGCCTATCCCGAAGCTTTTGCCGGACTGGGGAGCTTTTTCGACGTGATAGCCGCCGATGTGCCCTGCTCCGGCGAGGGGATGTTCCGGAAGGACGAGGGGGCTGTGGCAGCGTGGTCTGCGGAGGCCGTGGAGCTGTGCGCCGCCCGTCAGTGGCAGATTATCTCCGATGTGTGGCCGGCCCTGCGCGAAGGCGGTTTCCTGGTTTACAGCACCTGCACCTTCAACCGGGAGGAGAATGAGGACAATGTGTGGCGCATCTGCCGCGAGCTGGGCGCGGAGCCGGTAGCCATCCCTGTGGCCGAGGAGTGGAACATAGCGGGCGACACCACCGGCCGCAACCTCCCCGTCTACCATTTCTTTCCCCACCGCCAGGCGGGCGAGGGCTTCTTCCTCGCTCTCCTGCGCAAAACTTCGGAGGCTCCCTTGCTGCGCGAAAAAAAGAATAAGAAGAGCAAGGGAGGACCACGGCAGGCCGTGGCCGGCGGACGCGAAGTGGCAGGCTGGTTGCGTCAGCCATCGCAGTTTAGACTGTTGCAGAGCGACGAAACCCATGTGTTGGCCGTGCGCGAATGTCTGGCAGAGGACGTGATGCGCCTCACTGCCACCGTGAAATCGCTCACCGCCGGCATTGCGCTCGCCGAACTGAAGGGCCGCAAACTGGTGCCGCAACATCCGTTGGCCCTCTCCACGCAATCTAACCCTGAAGCCTTTCCTGGCGTGGAGCTGTCGCTTGACGATGCCCTGACTTATTTGCGCCACGAAGCACTGACGCTACCGTCCGATACGCCACGGGGCTACGTAACGGCCAAGTTCAAGGGTTTTGTTTTGGGCTTCCTGAACAATCTCGGAGTCCGGGCCAACAATTTTTATCCGGCCGAGTGGCGCATCCGTTCTGCCCGTTGACCGCTTCGCTGATTGGCATATTCTATCTTCTCTATAGATTACCCATTGTTAAAGACAAGTGCAGCTCCCTTAAATAAATGCCTATTTCCTTTTTTTATGTCAAAAACAATGCTGATTGTTTGGCACAAAAAAAATAACTCCCTAAATTCGCACCGCAAACAAAATTTGTAATCATTACAAAATAGTTAAATGGAAGCCGCCACAACTCTCCGCTATCTGACCGAGCACGGTGTGAAGCCCTCTGTGCAGCGACTGGCCGTCATGGATTATCTGATGGAGCACCACACCCATCCCACCGTTGACGAGATATACAGTGCGCTCTTGCCCAATATGCCCACCCTCTCCAAAACCACGGTGTACAACACGCTCAAATTGCTCACCGAGCAGGGAGCGGCCATCCAGTTGACCATCGACGAGCGCAATGTGTGCTTTGATGCTGACACATCGGCTCATGCGCATTTCCTGTGTACCCGATGCGGGCGGGTGTTCGACATCCCGTTGCGCCATTCGGCCATGGAGGACGAAGCTGAGATACCTTCCGGTTTCATCACCGAGCAAACCGCTGTTTACTATCGTGGCTGTTGCTGCCAATGCGCCGAACAGCAACTTCAGAGCTGAGGTCGCGTAGGTGAGTGGCTTCGTTCATGACAAATATGACAGACAAATTCTAACATACAATCCAACAGACCTAACGTCTACTTAAACTCATTCATTATGAAAAAGAAATTCATTTGCACCGTTTGTGGTTACGTTTACGAAGGCGAACACGCTCCCGAAAAATGCCCTATGTGTGGCGTTCCTGCTT
The DNA here is from genome assembly GCA_022773145.1 of Bacteroidales bacterium. Classification (GTDB taxonomy): domain Bacteria; phylum Bacteroidota; class Bacteroidia; order Bacteroidales; family Bacteroidaceae; genus Alloprevotella. Next base: position 29,224 of record JALEYW010000035.1, on the reverse strand, counting down.
CCAAGTTCAAAGAACTTTCTGAAGAAGGCCGTCTCTCTTTCGTGGCTGAGCACGAAATCGGCGTAGCCAAAGGCTGCGACGAAGAAATGATAAAGGATCTCAACGCTCATTTCAACGGCGAATGCACCGAAGTGGGTATGTACCTCGCCATGAGCCGCCAGGCCGACCGCGAAGGCTATCCCGAAATAGCCGAAGCTTTCAAGCGTTATGCTTGGGAAGAGGCTGAACACGCTTCCAAGTTTGCCGAACTCCTCGGCGACTGCGTTTGGGACACCAAGACCAACCTCGAAAAGCGCATGAACGCTGAAGCCGGTGCCTGCGAAGACAAAACCCGCATCGCCAAGCGCGCCAAGGAACTCAACCTCGATGCCATCCACGACACCGTTCATGAAATGGCACGCGACGAAGCTCGCCACGGTCGCGGCTTCGAAGGTCTCTACAACCGCTATTTCAAGAAGTAAATCCTTTTGCAGGACACAAATCCTGTAATGCCCTACGGCCACCTTTCTGATGCGTTTACCTAATGCTCCATTTTTCTGACAAATGAAGTTCACAGTAGAAAGGTGGCCGTTATCATGAAGCATCAACTCCTAACATATTCCAAACTTATCTCCACATTATTCCAAACAATGAAAGATTTGAAAGGCACCAAGACCGAACAAAATCTGGCTACCGCTTTTGCCGGCGAATCTCAGGCTCACGCCAAATACCAGTACTATTCTTCCAAGGCTAAAAATGATGGCTACGTTCAGATTGCCAATATCTTTGCTGAAACGGCCAAGAACGAAAAGGAACATGCCAAAATCTGGTTCAAGTACCTCCATGGCGGTGCTGTTCCTGCCACTACCGAAAACCTGGCCGATGCCGCTGCCGGTGAGAACTACGAGTGGACCGACATGTACGCCACTTTCGCCAAGGAAGCCCGCGAAGAAGGTTTTGAAGAAATTGCCGCCAAGTTTGAAATGGTAGGTGCCATCGAAAAACACCATGAGGAGCGTTACCGCAAGTTGCTCAAGAACATCGAGGACAGCGTCGTCTTCTCTCGCGAGGGTGATTGCATCTGGCAATGCTCCAACTGTGGCCACATCGTGGTGGGTCAGAAAGCGCCCGAGCTGTGCCCCGTTTGCGCCCATCCGCAGAGCTACTTCGAACTCCTTGTCCAGAATTACTAATCGTAGTTTTCGATGAACTTGAAGTTTTAAGAAACGAAATCTCAGCCTGGAGAGCCGAAATGCTTTCCGGGCTTTTTTGAAATCTCAACCCCTTCACTTATGCTGAGAAAACTTGCTGCACATTGGCGTAAACATTGGCGGATGCGGGAAGGCTCCCTGAATGGCGGACTCGACATCCTGCGCAACATAGGCCCCGGCCTCCTCGTCACCGTAGGCTTTATCGATCCCGGCAACTGGGCTTCCAATTTTGCAGCCGGCTCCACTTTCGGCTACGCCCTGCTGTGGGTCGTAACTCTTTCCACCCTCATGCTCATCGTGCTGCAACACAACGTGGCGCACTTGGGCATCGTTACCGGCCTCTGCCTTTCTGAGGCTGCCACGCGCTATTTGCCGCGTTGGCAGAGCCGTCCCGTATTGTGGAGTGCCATGGCCGCCTCCGTTTCCACCTCGCTGGCCGAGATTCTGGGTGCTGCCATCGCCTTGCAGATGCTCTTCGGCATCCCCCTCGTGGTCGGGGCAGCCGTTTCCGCACTGCTCTGCCTGTTTCTCCTCTTCTCTAACTCCTACAGCCGAGTGGAGAAAGGCATCATCGCCTTTGTGTCCCTCATTGGTTTCTCCTTCCTTTACGAACTCACCCTGACCGATACCCGTTGGGCGCAAGCCGCTGCCTCGGCAGTTGTCCCCTCCTTGCCCGAAGGTAGCATGTTGGTAGTCATGAGCGTGTTGGGAGCCGTGGTGATGCCCCACAACCTATTTCTCCACTCGGAGGTCATCCAGAGCCGCCAAGTCAACCTGGCGGGAGAGAAGGAAATCAACCATGCCCTGAAGTACGAATTCTATGATACGCTTTTGGCCATGACCATCGGATGGGCCATCAATTCCGCCATGATAGTGCTGGCCGCCGACACCTTTTTTGCACAGGGCAAAGTGGTGGAAGAACTGCCCGAGGCCGGCCACCTGTTGGCCCCCTTGCTTGGAGGTGGTGCTGCCATCGTGTTTGCGGTCGCCCTGCTCTTGGCCGGCATCTCCAGTACCGTCACCAGCGGCATGGCGGCCGGTTCCATTTTTGCCGGCATCTACGATGAGCCTTACGATGTGAAGGACGTGCATTCACGAGCCGGCATCCTGCTGTCCTTTGTGGGCGCTTTCGTCGTTCTGCTTTTTGTGGGCGATGCTTTCAAGGGACTGATTATCTCCCAAGCCGTGCTGAGTCTGCAACTGCCGCTGACCATGTTCACTCAGGTGCGCCTCACCTCCTCCCGACAGATTATGGGCACACACGCCAATAGCCGTTTCACCACCGCACTGCTGTATGCTTTGGCCATTTTGGTGACAGGCTTGAACCTCTACCTGCTGTGGGGGCTCTTGTTCTGAGCAACGACGCACAGAAGGGAAACGACCGGCAATTACTTGGGTAAAATCCTCCCGCCTTGTCGGCCTTGGGCGGCAACAGCTTCTTTGTACACCATGACTGCCGACTGAGGGTCTCAGCGTGAAGGCATGGAAGCCTTTGCGAAAAAGCAGATAGCCCCACGACAGACCGATGCCGACCTCTACGTTGTCCGACGGGTTGTCATAGTAGCGGTTGCGGCGGTCTTCGTTACCCGTGGCGACATAGGTCAGGGAGTAGAGATCAAAGCTGTGTGCCCTTTGTCTGCCGGCGCGGAAATTAGTGGTTAGTTCCATGCGTCGACCTGTAAAGGGCATAAGGAAATAAAGCTGTGAGCTGAATCCTCCGCTCAGGCTTTCCGAATGGCTGCGCCCACGGGAGCGAAGCGACCATGAACTTATTATCTTCTGACTACTTATTATCAATACACGCTGGTGTGGCAAATGTTACAGGGGAGGAAACTAAAGGGGGATTTTTTAATTATACATTCCAATTTTTTTATTTTGAAATGAGTACTATGTAATATACCCGCCAAGGCCGGTCCGTTGAGGTCGCCTTGGCGGGTATGTTTTGTTCAATCGTTTCGAGTGGGGCAGGGGTTATGCCTTCTCGGGAATGCGTTCGAGAATGGTTTTCACGAACTCCCAGTACTTGCCCACGCTGGGGATGTAGCAACGCTCGTTGGGCGTGTGGGGCGAACGGAGCGTGGGGCCGAAGCTCACGAGGTCCATCTGCGGACGCAGCGCGCCGATGACGCCGCACTCCAAGCCGGCGTGGATGACCTGCACACGGTTTTCGGCCTGGAAGAGCTCGCGGTAGATGTTCTTCATGATTTCCACGATTTCGCTGTGCGGGTTAGGCTGCCAGGCGGGGTATTCGCCGCTCAGTTCCACCTTCATGCCGGCCATGGCGAATGCGCTTTCCAGCGTTTCGGCGCAGCATTCGCGCATACTGTCGCGCGAGGAGCGGATAAGGATGAGGAATTTGGCCTTGCCGCCGCCGATTTCCACGATGGCCAAGTTGGACGAGGTTTCCACGATGCTCGGCACTTCGGGGATGAAACGCAGCACGCCGTTGTGGGCGGCACAGAGGGCATTGATGAGGTTGTCCTGGATTTCAGCCGGCACGATGTGGGCGGGCAGTGCCACGTCTTCCACTTCGAGCGTGAGTCCCTTTTCGATGCTGCCGTATTCACCCGTGAAGGTCTCGCGCCATTCGTCCACCACCTCTTTCAGTGCGGCCACGTTCTCCTTCGGCAGGGTGAGGACCACTTCGGCTTCGCGCGGTATGGCGTTGCGCATATTGCCGCCTTTCCACTCGGCCAAGCAGGCTTCAAAGTTGGCGATGGCATCCTGCACCAGTCTAGCCATGGCCTTGTTGGCGTTGCAGCGTCCTTCGTTGATTTCAAGTCCGGAGTGGCCGCCGAGCAAGTTGCGCAGCATCACCTTCACTGCCGCATCGTCGGCATCGGGTTCCTCCTCCTTGTATTCCAGCGTAGCGTTCATGTTCACGCCGCCGGCGGAGCCGATAATCATTTCTCCTTCCGTTTCGTCGTCGAGGTTCAGGAGAATTTCGCCTTCAATCACGTCGGCTTTCATGTTGTTCACGCCGTGCATGGTCGTTTCCTCATCAGCGGTGATGAAGCCTTCGATGGGGCCGTGGCGGAGCGTGTCGTCCTCCATGATGGCCATGATGGTGGCCACCGCCATGCCGTCGTCGGCACCGAGGGTGGTGCCCTTGGCTTTCACCCAGTCGCCGTCGATGTAGGTCTGTATGGGGTCGGTTTCGAAGTTGTGCGTGCTTTCCTTCGTCTTTTGGGGCACCATGTCCATGTGGCCCTGAAGGGTGACGCACTTGCGGTTTTCCATGCCCGGCGTGGCGGCCTTGCGCATGATGATGTTGCCGGCTTCGTCCTGGAAAGCCTCCACACCTTTCTGTGCGGCCCAGTCGAGCAAGAATTTCTGTACTTTTTCGAGATGTCCTGACGGACGGGGCACTTGCGTCAGCAAGTCGAAGTTTTTCCAAATGGCCTGCGGTTGCAGATTGGCAATTTCGCTCATGTCTTTTTCGTATTTAAAAGGTTAATTCTATCGTTTTCCTTTCCAGTTCAGCCTTGCCCAGCCAAAGCCGCCCAACACGACCACCAAGGCCGTCTGGATGGTGTGTACCACCAGGGCGAAGAGGATGGCCTGGGGTTCGGCCACACCGTAGAGCACGAGCATCGTTTTCACGGCGAAGTGCCACGGGCCGGCCCCGTTGGGTGTGGGGACTAGCACGGCGAACGTGCCAACGCAGAAGATGAGAAAGGCTGCGCCGGGGGTGATGCCGGCGGTGAAGTCGAAACAGAAGAAGGCGATGTAGAAGTGGAGAAAATAGCCTACCCAAATCAGCAGGCTGTAAAAGAGGTATAGCGGAAGATTGTTCACCTTCCGGAGCGAGAGAATGCCCTCCCATACCTCCTGGAGCATATCCTTCCCTTTGCGGAACAGGGCGTACTTGTGCATCAGTATGGCCGCCGTGGCCAAGGCTGCCAACAGGCAGATGAAGGTGACGAGGTAGCCAGTTCCGGTGAAGCGGTGGAGAATGTCATCTATGTTCGTGCCCGTTTCTTTCAGGAAGGTGAGAAACATGGGCAACTGTATGAGAAACGCCGCCCCGGTGAAGAGGAGCATGATGCACGAGTCGATGAACCGTTCAGTCACCACCGTGCCCAACGACTTGGTGAAGGAGATGCCGTCGAACTTCTTGAGCGTGCCGCAGCGCGTCACTTCGCCCACTCGGGGAATGAGCAGGCTGGCGGCGTAGGAGATGAAGATGGCATCTTCGCAGGTGGAGCGGCGGGGACGTTCGCCCAATGGCTCCAGCGCCATCTTCCAACGCCAGGCACGCGCCAACTGGGGCAGGATGCCGAAGGCCAACGACAGGAGCATCCATCCCCATTGCATTTCATCGGAAACGCAGGCGAAAAAGTGGCTCCAGTCTGTACCGCGGTACATCCACCACAGGATGCCCAGGCCCAAGATGAAAGGGAGGGCGGTTTGCAGGAGGATTTTCAAGAAAGGTTTCATTATTTAAGTTTTTGCTTACCTTTGTCGCCAATTACGGCATTGGCAGCGTTTGGCGCAGCGTGCTATACTTGCACTAAGGACAGCCATGAGTCGTTAAGGGCATAACGGTGTGGTCATCGTGTCGCTTCAGGCGGCGGTTGCCCGATAAGAATAAGCAAAATTAAACAATATACTTTATATGAAGTCCGTACGCCCTAAAAAATTTCTCGGCCAGCACTTCCTGACCCATTTGCCTACGGCGCAGGCCATTGCCGACACGGTGGATGCCTGTCCCGAGCTTCCCATCCTGGAGGTGGGGCCCGGCATGGGGGTGATGACTCAGTTCCTCATCCCGAAAGGGCGCAGGCTGAAGGTGGTGGAAATCGACTTTGAAAGCGTGGAGTACCTGCGCAAGAATTTTCCGCAGCTCGAAGACAGCATCGTTGAGGACGATTTCCTGAAGATGCACTTGGAGAATACTTTCGGAGGCGGCCCTTTTGTGCTCACGGGAAACTATCCCTATAACATCAGTAGCCAAATCTTTTTCAAGATGCTCGACTACCGCCACCTCATTCCCTGCTGCACGGGCATGATCCAGAAGGAGGTGGCTGAGCGGTTGGCCGCCAAGCCGGGCTGCAAGGCTTACGGCATCCTGACTGTGCTCGTGCAACTTTACTACCACGTGGACTATCTCTTCACCGTAGAGCCTGACGTGTTCAATCCGCCTCCCAAGGTGCGCAGTGCGGTGGTGCGCCTCACGCGCAATGAGGTGACCGATCCCGGCTGCGACGAACGGCTGCTGCGCCGCGTGGTGAAGACCACTTTCAACCAACGCCGCAAGATGATGCGCGGCTCCATCAAACCGCTGCTGGCCGAGCTGGACGCTGCCTGCGTAACGCCGCCCGACCACACCGTTTTCCTGGCCCAGCCCCTGCTGACCCGCCGCCCGGAGCAGCTTTCCGTAGAGGAGTTTATCGGGCTGACCAACCTCGTTGCGCAACATTATGCACAATAGAAACGAACGCTTTGCGTTTATAGTTATATAGATTCCGATTTATTCAGGGAGCAGTTCGGGGCAATGCCTCGCGCTTCTTCCACGAACCGATTTAATAATTGTTATATATGAGAACTTATCTCGTGACGGGAGCCGCCGGCTTCATTGGTGCCAATTATCTGAAGTATATGCTGAAGAAATACGATGACGTGCGCATCGTCGTGCTCGACCTGCTGACCTATGCGGGTTACTTGGGAACCATTGCCGACGACATCGACAACGAACGCTGCTTCTTCGTGAAGGGCGACATCTGCGACCGCTCCCTCATCGACCGCCTCTTCGCCGACTACCGTTTCGACGTGGTGGTGAACTTCGCAGCCGAGAGCCACGTGGACCGCAGCATTGAAAATCCGCAGCTCTTCCTCAACACCAACATCCTCGGTACGCAAAACCTGCTCGACGCTGCACGGGCGGCCTGGGTGATGGGCCGTGACGAACAAGGTTATCCCACTTGGCGGAAAGGCGTGCGCTTCCATCAGGTTTCGACCGATGAAGTCTACGGCTCGCTCGGTGCTGAAGGCTATTTCACCGAAACAACACCGCTCTGCCCCCACAGCCCTTACAGCGCGTCGAAGACGTCCGCCGACCACTTTGTCTGCGCTTACCGCGACACTTTCCACATGCCGGTGAGCATCACTCGTTGCTCCAACAACTATGGCCCTTACCAATTTCCCGAAAAGCTCATCCCGCTCGTCATCAACAACATCCTGGAGGGCAAGAAACTGCCGGTCTACGGCAAGGGGGAGAACATTCGCGACTGGCTCTACGTGGAGGACCATTGCAAGGCCATCGACATGGTCATCAGCCAAGGTGCCGACGGCAGCATCTACAATGTGGGCGGACACAACGAGCGGCAGAACATCCAAATCGTGAAAATCATCATCAAGACCATCCACGATTTGATGGAGCAGGAGCCGCAGTTCCGCACGCTCCTCAAGAAACAGGACCAGGATGCCGAGGGCAACATCCGCATTGACTGGATTAACGATGATCTCATCACCTTCGTCAAAGACCGCCTGGGTCACGACCAACGCTACGGCATCGACCCCTCGAAAATCAAGGAAGACTTGGGCTGGTATCCCGAAACCACTTTCGAGGTGGGCATCGTGAAAACCATCCGCTGGAACCTCGAACACCACGATTGGGTGGAGGCCGTCAGCGGCGACGACTACCAGAAATATTACGAAAACATGTACGGCAAGAAATAAGGCGCGCCTTTCGTGGCGGCCCCTGCCTTACGACCCACCGAAGCCCGGGACGTTGCTGTTCCGGGCTTTTTGTCGCCCCGAGGCCGCTTGCTCCTTGCACCCAGCAGTTTTTCCGCATTTCCGCCGCAACTTTCCGTTTGCGGCTTGCTGTATTCCGTTTCCCCTGTATCTGTTTTGTAAAAAAGCTTTGTCCATGTGGCACGACTCCTCCTTCCGTCGCAAACTCCTTTGGGGATGTTTGGTGGCGACCATCTTGTTGGCACTCTATTTGCTCGACCCCGTTTCCCATCGCTTCATGCCCAAATGTCCCTCCAAGCTCATCACCGGCTACGACTGTCCCGGCTGCGGCATCCAGCGCGCCATCCATGCTGCCCTCCACGGCCGTTTTGCCGAAGCCTGGGCCTACAACCGTTTTCTCATCTACTCCATTCCCTACTGCCTCTGTGTGATGCTCACCGAGTGGGTGTGGCGCGGAGAGCGGCAGGCGCGGTGGCGCAAGGTGTTCGAGGGAAAAGTGGCCATCTGGACTTATATCGTGCTCTTCTTCCTCTGGGGCATCGTGCGCAACCTTTATCCCCATCTGTAAGAAATCCTACGGTGGGGAAGTGGCGTGTGGCAGTTGACAATCAGCTGTACAAAAAATTGGAAAGCGTAAAAAAAACTAACAAAAATCCTTTCCTTGTTCTGTAAGTCCTTATATTTGCAACACAATGCAAATATTTTTTGACAAAACTACTTTATAGGTATGCACGATTACTTCTATTTAGATCGCAATAACCGACAAAACGGTCCCATCAGCCCGGAGAAATTTGCAGAAAATGGAGTTACGCCACAAACGCTCGTTTGGTGCAACGGCATGGCCGACTGGTCACCCGCAGGTTCCATTCCGGAGTTAAGCATGTTCTTCCGTCCCGGCTTTTCCGACCAGCGGCCACCCGAACCGCCGCGTTACCACACGCCGCCGGGCGGTCAGACACCTCCCAATCCCTATGCCAACAATGGCGGGCCGCGCTGCCCCGACAACCACTTGGTGGCCGCCATCCTCGTCACCATTTTCTGCTGCCTGCCCTGCGGCGTGGTGGCACTTGTCAAGGCCAATCAAGTCAACTCCTTCTATTATAAAGGTTACTACGACCAGGCACTTCTGGCATCGGCCGATGCTGACAAGTGGATTAAGTATGCCTTGATTTTTGGTCTCATCAGCTTCTGTGCCTACGGCGGCATGGCTTTGTTGTTGTAGAGGCAGGCCGGCAACACTTTTCCCGATTATTCATTTTCCAAGCTCTTTATTATTTATGGAAACCAATTATAACTATAACAACCAGCCCGGCTACACGCCGGCCAAGCCCGACAACTATATGTTGTGGGCCATCCTCTCCACCATTTGCTGTTGTGTCCCCTTCGGCATCGTTTCCATCATCTATGCCGCCAAGGTCAACGGCCTTTACCAGACGCAGCAGTACGAGGCTGCCGAGAAGGCATCCGCCGATGCCAAGAAGTGGGCTATCATTTCCGGTGCCGTCGGCGCAGCCGTCAATATCCTGTATATGATATACTATGCAGTGGTCGGCTTCGGCACTTTGATGGGAAACTGAGGCGTAACGGCTCATTGCCCTTCCTGACTTCTTGATTATAAATGCCCTCACGTGCAGATTGCAGCAGCTTGTTTCGCACTGAGGGCATCATTTGTATCTCTTTCCGTCTGTTCTTCCATATACTTTCCGTAATGTCCGCTTTTTTCATGTTGGCCACGTTGGTGGCCTACTTTTTTGTGTTGCTCCTCATCTCCCGTCGTGCCGCCCGTCGGGGAGCGCAAGGCAATGATGCCTTCTTCCGTGCCGGCCGTCAGTCGCCCTGGTGGTTGGTGGCCATCGGTATGGTCGGTGCCAGCATATCCGGAGTAACCTTCATCTCCGTTCCCGGCTGGGCAGCGTCCACCGGCATGACCTATTTGCAGATGTGCATGGGTTTCATAGTGGGTTATGCCGTGGTCGCCTTGGTCTTGCTGCCCCTCTATTACCGTTTGCGGCTCACCAGCATCTATGCGTGGCTCGACACCCGCTTCGGTGCCTCCACCCACCGCACCGGTGCGTTGTTTTTCGTGCTGAGCAAGCTCACCGGTGCCGCCGCACGTCTTTACCTCGTCTGTCTGGTGCTCCATGGCTTCGTGGTACGTCCCTTGTGCGGTGAGTCCTTCTTCTCCTTCCTGCTCACGGTGCTCGCCGTGCTGGGCCTCATCTGGCTCTACACCCGCCGGGCCGGCATACAAGCCATTGTGCGGACCGATGCGCTGCAGACCTGCTGTCTCATCCTGGCCGCCGTGGGCATACTCTGGGCTGCGGCACAAACGATGGAGCTGGACTTTTCCGGTGTGGTACAGACCGTCAGGGAGAGCCCCATGTGCAGGGTGTGGGAATGGGACTGGACTTCCCGACAAGCCTTCTGGCGGCAGTTTCTCAGCGGCGTGTTCATCGTCGTCGTGATGACCGGGCTCGACCAGGACATGATGCAGAAAAACCTCACCTGCCGCCATTTGCGCGATGCGCAGAAAGATATGCTCACTTACGGTCTGGCCTTTCTGCCCGTCAATGCCCTCTTCCTGGCATTGGGTATTTTGCTCTATACCCTCTGTGCCCGCGAGGGAATTACGCCTCCTGCCGTGAGCGACGAACTCCTGCCGTGGTTGGTGAGCGAAGGCGTGCTGGGCGGTTGGGTCATCGTTCCTTTCACCATAGGCATTGTGGCGGCAGCTTTCTCCAGTGCCGATTCCGCACTGACGGCCCTCACTACTACCGTATGTATCGACCTCCTGAAGGTGGAGGACGGGCACACCGATCCGGCTTCAGCCCGGCGCATACGTCGCCGGGTACATTTGGCACTGGTCTTTACCTTTACAGCATGTATCGTCTTTTTCAAGACAGTGGGCAACGACAACATCCTGAACGCCATCTACACCATGGCCTCCTACACCTACGGTCCTCTGCTCGGCCTCTACGCTTTCGGCCTCTACACCCGTTGGCAGCCCACCGACCGATTCGTGCCCTACGTCTGCCTCGCGGCCCCCATCCTCTGCGGCCTGCTCGACTACGTTGCGCCCCGGTGGTGGAATTACAACTTTGGCTACGAACTCCTCATGCTTAACGGCGTCCTGACCTTTGTCGGACTGTGGGCCTTGCGCCGGTCCGGAAACCAAGCCCGGTGCCGTAAAAAAAAATAGGCACACTTTTAAGGCACAAAGATTAAAAAAACGGAAGTGTCGTAGGCGATGTGGGATGAGGGTGTCTTATGCCTTTTACAAGTCCAGGAGTTGTTTTTCCTACTCGCCGAGTCCGGAGAAATAGTTGGCGACTTGTGAAGAAAACTTCACGCTGTGTGCGGCTTGGCAGTCGAGGTGGGTAAACCACGCTGAAAAAGCCGTAATCTGTTTGGTGAATGCGCTCTTCGCGCGCGCGTACATACGCTTTTTATTTCCCGAAAAAAGCATTCACTCCTTCACATGGTATATGTTTCCTTTTGATTTTCATGGGTTTTGAGTGTGAAGGCTTTGAAAATAAAGCCTTCACATAGGTGGCTAAAGCCTTCACACGGGCGGTAAAGCCTTCACATGGGTGGTGAACGCTTGTGAAGGGTTGAAAAACAAAGCCTTCACACCGGAAAAACGTTGGTAATCAAGAGAAAAGCAGTATAAATCGCCCTTATTGCTGTGAATACTTGAAAACGCAAGCCTTCACACTCGAAACTGTTGAAAGTCAGGAAGAAAAAGCCTTCGTGTGAAAGGGTGAATACTTTTTTGAGGATAAAAAAACGTATAGGAAAATGAGCTTTTGGGGCGGAAAATCGTTCATTCCGCCGTGTCCTTTTGCCGGTGTTATGCCCATTCGGAAACTTCAGTAGAAAACATTCATCCGGTTTCCGGGTAAGGGCAAAATCTCGGAGGTTTTGCACTTGCCTTGCACCGCCCGGGATGGTATGACGACAACATGGACAACAGCAGACAACTTATTGGTCGCTTCATTGCTGTGTCTGAGAACGCAAGTGAAAACGCAAAATGCTTGATGACTGCAAAGAAGTTGCCTTTTGTTGTTATTGTTGTCGTATTTCATTTTATCTTTGCACCGTCTTGGGAAACGCAAGGACTTAGGTGCGTTTCTCACTCATCCATATCTACTTTATGCGTGCAATCCTTAGGAATATATTGACCATATTTTTGTGCATGTTCTTCGGTGTGGCTGTCGCTTTCGCCGAAGGTGGAAAGCACCGTTTCACTCTCGTGATTGATGCCGGCCATGGCGGACATGACGCCGGCGCACTCGGTGCCTATTCCAAAGAAAAGAATATCAACCTGAACGTAGCTCTGGCTTTCGGACGCCTGGTCGAGGAGAATTGTCCCGATGTCAAGGTGGTGTACACCCGCAAACGGGATGTGTTCATTCCCTTGCAGCGCAGAGCCGACATAGCCAACGACAACAAGGCCGACCTCTTCATTTCCATTCACACCAATGCGCTGCCCAACGGCAAACAAGCTTATGGCTCTGAAACATACTCGCTCGGTATGGCACGAGCCAACGAAAACCTGGCTGTGGCCAAGCGAGAGAATGGCGTGATTACGCTGGAGAACGATTACCAACGCACTTACGAAGGTTTTGACCCCAATAAGGCCGAAAGTTACGTAATCTTTGAAATCATGCAGGACAAGTATATGCGCCAAAGTGTCGATTTGGCGCGCTGCATCCAAAATCAGTATACACAGGCCGGACGACCCAACAAAGGGGTGCATCAGGCCGGATTTCTGGTGCTACGCAACACTTCCATGCCCTCCGTGCTGACCGAGCTGGGCTTCATCACCACGCCTTCGGAGGAGAGCTATCTCAACTCACAGAAGGGAGTGGCCGAGCTGAGTCGCAGTATCTACAATGGTTTCCTGGTCTACCGACGTCAGCACGACAAAACGGCTCGCGACCTGCCGGCTAACCTGCCTGCCAAGGTGGGCGAACAAGGTTGGCAGCCTCATTCGCAAACCGGAAATGAGGCCGAGGTGGCTGTGGTTCCCGTAGCCACTGTGCCCACCGAACGCCTCGTGGCGGCAGCACGCGAAGAGGAGCAGCCCCGGCAGCCGGAACGTAGCGTGAAGGAAACGACACGCAAGGAAAATACCGAGCCGGCACGCCCAACGGCAGGTCAGAATGTGACCAAACAGACACGCAAAACGAAAGCCAAGCAGCCGGAAACGACTCCGAAGAACACGGCCAAAAATACGCAGACCAAAGGCAAGACAACTGCCGCAAAAGAGAGCAAAGCCAAGCAGCAGGCACAGCCGAAGTCGAAGGTGAACTACCGCGTACAAGTGGGAGCCGGAAAGAAAGATATTTCGCCCAAGGACAGTCAGTTTAAGGGACTGGCCATCCAGCGTGTGAAAGAAGGAAGCCTGTATAAATATTTCTACGGAAACTATTCCTCATTTGCCGAAGCACAAAAAGGATTGAAAACAGCCAAGGCAAAAATTCCAGGAGCTTACATCGTGGCTTATGTGGCGGGAAAATCTGTCTCGGTTTCGGAAGCCCGTGAAAAAGAAAAAGAGAAGAACAAAACACATTGATTACCCAAACAATGAAGAAAGAAACAAAAATCGCACTTACCGCCATTGTGGCCTTGGCGTTGCTTTTCATCGGTATCAATTTCCTGAAAGGCATCAACGTGTTCCAAGCTACGAATACTTACTACGTGAAGTTCAAGGACGTGGCCGGTTTGGCTGTGTCCAATCCCGTATATGCCAACGGCTATCCCGTGGGCATCGTGCGTACCATCGACTATGACTACAAGCGAGGCGAACACGTGGTGGTGGGCATTGAGCTCGACGACGAAATGCGTGTGCCGGAGCAAACGCGGGCCGAGCTGGAGGCTGAACTGATGGGCGGTGTGAAAATGCTGTTGGTGCTGGGGCCCAACCCCACTCGCAACATCGAGCAGGGTGATACCATCCTGGGCGGCATGCACTTGGGAGCGATGGACAAAATCCAGGAGATGGTGCCCGCCATCGAACGCCTGATGCCTAAGCTCGACAGCATCATGGACAACATTAACCGGCTGACTGCCGACCCCGCTCTGGCGCAAACACTGCACAATACGGCCGAACTCACCAACGACCTGAAGCAGACCACAGCACGCCTCAACGCTATGATGCAGCAAGATATTCCACAAACTTTGGCGACGCTGAACCGCACACTGGCCAACACCGAAAAACTTACGGCCAACATGGCTTCGCTCGACGTGCAGTCCACTCTTGGCAGCGTGAATGCCACGCTCGAAAGTGCCCATCAGCTGACCGAACGCCTCAATTCCACCACGAGCTTCCTCGATGGGCAACTCCGCACCACGGACAACACGCTCGGACTCTTCCTCAACGATCGTGGAGTGTACGACAATCTGAATGCTACGCTGGGCCATGCCGACTCACTCATGATGGACCTCAAGGCTCATCCCAAACGCTACGTCCACTTCTCCATTTTCGGAAAAAAAGACAAATAGACGTTCGCGGAATCTCTTTAGACGAAATATAGCCGGGAAGGAAAATTTGCCCGGATGCCGCTGGTGCATCCGTCAAATTTCCCTTCCCGTTTTGCTTGTTTATTCAAGTTTCGCAACTTGCGAAACTTACCGGTTATTAGGTTAGGGTTGCTTCGCTCCCGGGGTTATGAGGTTATAAAGTTACCTTCGGAGTATAGTATTTTCTGCTATGCGGAAACTTTTAGTAGCAACTTTATAATCTCATAACCTTATTCCTCATAACCTTTTCATTTGCAAAACTTGAATTATTTACTTGGCATTTAGACCTCGTCGGGACTTCGCTATTTCAGAAAAAAGATAGAAATTTGTAGTCCGTAACTCGTCTAAGCTAACCTTTTATGAGCCAATCCGATGCCTCTACTTGGCAAAAATGCCTGAATATCATACGCAAAACGGTTCCCGAGCAGCATTTCAATGCTTGGTTTGAGCCGCTTGAATTTGTTCGCTGCGAAGACGGCATGTTGCTGCTTTGTGTGCCGAACAAATTCTTCTATGACTATTTCGACCGTTATTATGCCGTTTACTTGGTGCAGGCCATGAAAGAGGTGTATGGGACCGGTGTACAGCTCAAGTATATGCTCAAACCCGACAAACCGGAAAACAAAACCAATGAGCCTATCTTGAAAACCGGCCCGGCAACGGTTCATAAAAATGCACTCAACACGGTGCAGCACCCCGGCGAGTTGCCACCCATCGACCCGCAACTCAATCCCCGTTACACGTTCGACAACTTTGTGGAAGGCGCCAGCAACAAACTGCCGCGCAGTGTGGGTATCAGCATTGCCGACACCCCGGGCAAGAGTACGTTTAATCCTTTCTTTCTTTACGGGCCCAGCGGAGTGGGGAAAACCCATCTCGTCAATGCCATCGGTGTGCGCATTCGGGAACTTTATCCCGAAAAGCGCGTGCTTTTCGTGTCGGCCCATGTGTTCAAAACACAATATACCGACTCCGTCATCCACAACACCCAGAACGATTTTATCAACTTCTACCAAACCATCGACGTTCTCATCATCGATGACATACAGGAGATAACCACGGCGAAGACACAACAGTCGTTCTTCCACATTTTCAACCACTTGCAGCAGAACAACCGCCAGATTATCATCACCTGCGACCGTCCGCCCGTGGAACTCGAAGGTATGGAAGAACGTATGCTCACCCGTTTCAAATGGGGTATGACTGCAGAGCTGGAAAAGCCCGATACGCAGTTGCGCCGCGACATCCTGATCTCCAAAATCCGCAAGGACGGACTCGTCATTCCACCGGAGGTGGTGCAGTATATCGCCCGGAATGTGGAAAGCAGTGTGCGCGAACTCGAAGGCATCATCAATTCTATCATGGCCTATTCCGTGGTGGACAACTGCGAGATAGATTTGCAACTCACGCAGCGCATTGTGGCACGGGCTGTCAATCTGGAGAAAAAAGAACTCGTTCCCGACGACATCATCGCCGCCGTTTGCAAACGCTACGGGCACAAACAAAAAGAGCTGGCGTCGAAAAGCCGCAAACAGTCCATCGTACAGTCGCGGCAGCTAGCCATGTATCTCATCCATAAGTACACCGAAAGCACTTACAGCCAGCTGGGTCGCCTTTTCGGTAAGCGCGACCACAGCACCGTGCTCTATGCCTGCAACCAGACGGCCCGCCGCATCAGTGTGGACAAAGCGTTCCGTCGCGAAGTGGAGGAGCTGGAAGCCGCTCTGAAATAATGAAGCCGGGGGCGGCATCGTTCGCTATAGTTCGCTATAGTTTGTCGTTTCATTTCCCGAAAAAACGCTGCAAACGCTTCCGAACGGCAGGAATGTGGCGGCTTTGAGGCAGAAATGTGGTGAAGTTTAAAAAAACTTTAGCTTTTTATTTGGTGCAAAAGGAGCATTCTCCTATCTTTGCACCCGATTTACAGCCACAGACGCTGAGAACGTCAAAAAGGAAAGGTGCTCGAGTGGTTGAAGAGGCACGCCTGGAAAGCGTGTAACCGCCTAAAGCGGTTCGTAGGTTCGAATCCTATCCTTTCCGCCAACAATCCGGCATGACAATTCCGTCATGCCGGATTTTTCAATTTACAGCTGATGAAAACAAACCGCATCTCTTTGTTCCAGACCGCTGAAGGGCGCAATTACCTTTGGCCTTTTGTACTCGTTACCTCCCTCTTCTTCCTTTGGGGCTTTGCCCACAGCATCCTGGACGTGCTCAACAAACATTTTCAGGACAGTATGCACATCTCCAAGACGGAGTCGGCACTGGTACAGGCCGTGGTCTATGGCGGCTATTTCCTCATGGCATTGCCGGCCGGCTTCATCATCCGTCGCTTCGGTTACCGCGCGGGCGTACTCACCGGTTTGTTGCTCTACGGAGTAGGTGCGTTGCTCTTTATTCCCGGCGGGCAGTTGCTCTCCTTCCCCTTCTTCCTTTTCTCCCTCTTCATCATCGGTTGTGGCTTGACCTGTTTGGAAACAGCGGCCAACCCCTACGTGACCGTGCTGGGGCGGGCCGACGGTGCCGAGCGGCGCATCAACCTGGCGCAGTCGTTCAACGGGCTGGGCTGGATAGTGGGTCCCCTTGTGGGCGGCTGTTTCCTCTTCATGGGCGAGGAAGGCAGTGCGGACATCTCCACGCCTTACGCCATCATCGGCCTCGTGGTGCTCGCGGTGGCCTGCCTCTTCTCTCGCATCAAGTTGCCCGAAGTGGCCGGGGAATCCTCCGCTCCCGTAGAGACTTCCAATCGCAACGCCCTAGGACAGCTCTTCCGCCACCGCCCCTTCGTGTGGGGCATGGCTGCCCTGTTCCTGTATGTGGCGGCCCAGACCGGCATCAACAGTTTTTTCATTAATTATGTTACGGAAAATGCCGGGCTGAGCAACGCTACGGCCTCCCTCTACCTCTCTTTCGGCGGCATGGGACTCTTTATGTTGGGGCGCATGGGCGGCAGTTGGCTCATGGCGCGCATTGCTGCGGGCCGCGTCCTGCTGGGCTGTGCCTTGTTCGCTTCGATTGCCATGGCCGTGCTCCTTACGGGCATGGGGATGGCCGGCATCGCCGCTTTTTTTGTGTGTTATCTCTGTGAGAGCATCATGTTTCCCACCATCTTTGCCCTCTCGCTGCGTGGGGTGGGGGAACATACCAAAATGGCCTCGTCGTTGCTCATCATGTGTATCGTGGGCGGTGCGATAGCTCCCGTGTTGATGGGACTGATTGCGGATTGCAGTTCCATCGCTGCCGCTTTTGTCGTGCCCTTAGCCTGCTTCCTTTTTATCGGGGCCTATGCCCTGAGAGTGTGTCGGGCGCAGTAGTACGCCGGGGTGGGGACGGGGTGCGGCCACGTGCTCCGTTGACCATTTGTCTGTAAGTATGCGTGCCGAAAATCGTTTACCATTCTGCCATGTCCTCCGAAGAAATTCTCCCTTTGCTCCGTGCCGAGTTTGGCTTCCCCTTCACGCCCGACCAAGAGCGTGCAGCCTTTTTGCTCAGCCGTTTTGTCTGTACGCAGCGCGACCGGGCCGCCTGCCTGTTGCGCGGCTATGCCGGTACGGGCAAGACCTCGCTCGTCGGGGCTTTGGTGAAGGTGATGCGGCGGCTCCACCGCGAAGTGGTGCTCTTAGCCCCTACAGGCCGAGCCGCCAAGGTGTTCGCCCGACATGCCGGCACGGCGGCGTTTACCATCCACCGCGCCATTTACCGGCAGGAAACATTTCAAGGGGAGAACACGCGCTTCAGTCTGGGCTTTAACAAGTTGCGCCATGCCATCTTTATCGTGGATGAGGCTTCAATGATTTCCATCGGCACGGGCGGTTACATGGATACTCCCTTCGGCTCGGGCGAACTGATGGACGATTTGATCAGCTATGTCTACAGTGGCGAAGGTTGCCGCCTGCTGTTGGTGGGCGACACCGCGCAGTTGCCTCCGGTGGGCGAGGAGGAAAGTCCCGCACTCCAGGCCGAGGTGCTGGCTCGCTACGGTCTGTTGGTCGGTGCGGCGGACTTGACGCAGGTGGTGCGCCAACAGCGCGAGAGCGATGTGCTGGCCGGTGCCACACTGCTGCGCAACCTGTTGCATGAGGGGTTTGAGGGAGTGCCTCCCATCCATACCGATCCTCGGGGCGAGGTGCGCGTGATGCCGGGCAACGAATTGATCGAGAGTCTCGAAGGTGATTATCACCAGTTCGGCACAGACAATGTCATCGTGGTGACCCGCTCCAATAAACGTGCCAATGTGTACAACCAAGGCATCCGGGCACGCATCTTTGACCGCGAAGAGGAACTCTCGCGGGGCGACTTGGTGATGGCTGTGAAAAACAATTATTTCTGGATTGAACAACTGGCGGCACAACTCGGCAAGGACGAACGGCTACCCATGGGTTTCTTGGCCAATGGCGACGCTGCCGAGGTGGTGCGCATCCGTAATGTGCATGAACAGTACGGTTTCCGTTTTGCCGATGCCACCTTGCGTTTTGCCGATTACGATGATTTTGAGCTGGACTGCCGTGTGCTGCTCAGCACGCTGCAATCCGAGTCGCCCTCCCTCACCCGCGAGGAGAGCAACCGTTTGTTCGAGGCTGTACAGGCCGATTACGCCCACATTCCCTTGAAGAAAGATCGCATGAAAGCCATTCGGCAGGATGCGTATTACAATGCTGTGCAGCTGAAGTATGCCTATGCCGTGACGTGCCACAAGGCGCAGGGTGGGCAGTGGGCACGGGTGTATGTGGATCAGGGTTATGTGCCCGAAGATGCCGGCGGCGCATCCTATCTACGCTGGCTCTACACCGCTTTTACCCGCACCACAGAGCGCGTTTATTTAGTCAACTGGCCCGAAACGGCTTTGCGATGAACGGGTGTTGCTGCCGTTGCACGGAGATTTTCTTGCTCCCTCTCTCTTCCTTCTAACACCCCTTGCCGTCGAGGCTGCACGCAGCACCATCTGCCACATAATCCGACAAAAATTCGTCCGGTGAGAAACTCACCCGGCCATCCTCCGTTACAAAGCAGGGTATGCCCACTGAACCTTGCGCTTTGACTTCGGCAAAGGCGGGATGAGTGTCGCGAAGAAGTAAAAATTCTTTCAAATGGCGCACGTGCTCGCCAATGTCAATGAGGCGGTACTGCGGATGGTCTTTCAGTTGTTCTTTCACCTGCAGACAGTCGGGGCAGGTGGACATTACGTAGATTTTGGTCATGGTTTGTAGAGATGAAAAATACCCGTATAGATGATTTTAATTGTTGCAGTAGATTGTGTTGCGCTCCTTTTGTTGTGATGCTTGTTTAGCGATGCAGCAGAGCAACGGAGCGTTGTCATCTTCTGCCTGATTGTTTTGCAAAATTATCCATCCTTGAGCATTTATCCAATTCCCGTTTCCCAAAAAGGTGAAATCGGACAAACATACTGGTAGCTTTGTCCATCGTAGAGCTGCCAATTTTGTGGAGTATATAAATCCTCCTTGTCAAAAAAGTATAGAAAGATTTGGCTAAAAAGACAAAAAGCCATACATTTGCACTCGCAAAACGGAAAAGTGCTTATTGCCATGGTTGCCATGCTTCAAAAGGATTTATTTCCGAGCGTCTTTTCCCGCATAGTATGCACTCTTAGCTCAGTTGGTAGAGCAACTGACTCTTAATCAGTGGGTCCAGGGTTCGAACCCCTGAGAGTGTACAGAGCAAACAGGAAGAAAGTGATAAGGCTTTCTTCCTGTTTGCGTTTTCGGCGGATTACCCGAATTTCTTAGCTGTGTCGTACGACAACGATTTTGATAGTAAAGTTGTAGTTGTTAATAATAAGAAGGGGGAGTAGAAAATTAGTGGGATAAATCGTTTAATGTTTGTTTCTATTATGGGGATTATTGCTCATTTTCATGCCTAACCAATGGGCAAAACGCAGATTGATGGCCATGAAAGCCACACCGGCGATGCCCCAAAAGAGGAGCTGCCATCCGCTCATGACGAGCCAGATGCTTTGCAGGCCGAGGGCGGAGTAGGGAAGGAGTAATAGCGACGTGACGAGACCGGGAACGTAACCTTTCACAGCTACGGCTTGTGACACATGGACGAACTGATGGAAGGCGAAGGCGATAAAGAGGGCTGACCAAAGTGGTAGGGCATAATTGCCGCCAACCAGCACGTAGCAGGTGGCGATCAGCAGTATGAACCACTCTTCCGCTGCCGCCAAGGCAAAGGCCGGGGTGGTGAGGCGTGAAAGGTGGGCTATCAAAGGGCGAAGCCTTGGAAACTTGGCGTTCAGTGCGTTCCGATGAGCCGCCAGCCAGCGGCGTTGCACCATGATTTCCTCCGCTTCGTGAAGTACGAACAGCAGGGGAAACGGTAGAACAAGGTAAAGGATGCTCAATGCGCTCATCTCATTGTGGTTCTATTGTTTCAATGTAGAAGCTGACCGGTCGGAAACCGTCGTTGCAGCTCAGCATGGCACTGAAGGGATTTTTCATCCATCCGTCAAAGAAGTTGCCTTCGCCGCGTGCCAACGCCTCGACAAACTCCCGGATGCTTTTCCAGGCTTCAGGACAGAAGCCTTCGGGACATTGTCCGTTTACGCTAAGCCACGACTGTCCCTCGCTCACCTCGCAGGCGTGGGCAATGGGGTTTTCGTATTGCGCCATGAGGTCAGTGTGCTGCACCTTCCGTATGGCAGTTATCTTCACGGTTTTCATAGCAGAGGAAATGTAGATGGTAAGTTTAAGAGTGGAGAAGTTAAAGAGAAGAAAAGTAGATTGGTTATCGTTTGAGCGATTTGCTTCGGCCTATTCCTTCTCCCAATCCAGCAACCATTGCTTGGCTGCTTGTCCATAGGCGAAGCCGCCAAGGTGATGGGCGGCTACTACGCGGTGGCAAGGAATGAAGAGAAAAAGCGGGTTGCGTCCAACGGCTTGTCCTACGGCACGCGGCGAGGAGGCGGGGATGAGGCGGCGCGACAGTTCGCCGTAGGTAAGCGTCTGGCCGTAAGGTATGGTGCGCAGGGCAGTCCAAACACGTTGCTCGTAGGCTGTGCCGCCGGGTTGCAGGAGTGGCATGGCCGGTAGCGGTTGGTGGGTGAAGTAGGCCGCCAGCCAACGAACCGCTTCGACGAGTACATCAGATGGTTCCGTTGTTTCTGACCCCTGCAGCGTATTGCTCCCGGCTGGCGTGAGCTGTGCAGACAGCAACGCCTGCGCATCGGCTTGCAGCAGGATGATGCCTAAGGGCGAGGTGAAGGTGGTTGTGGTCAGCATGGAGTATATGGTTTGCCCTTAGAACGGATAACCGATGGCAAAGTGGAAGCCGAGGCCGTCCTTGAATTTCTCAATGTTGTAGAATCCCGACTTGGAGGTTTCATACGGTGCGTGGAGGGCGATGCCCACGTCGAAGCGGAGCACGAGGAACTGCATGTCATAACGGAGTCCGAAGCCTGTGCCGAGGGCGATGTCCTTCAGCGTGGAGGCCGTGAGCTGTGCGCCGGGGCGTGAGGGGTCGTTGCGGAGCGTCCAGATGTTGCCGGCGTCAAGGAACACTGCTCCGTGGAGATCGCCGAAGAGGCGCGAGCGGAGTTCGGCGTTTGCCTCCAGTTTCACGTCGCCCGTCTGGTCCATGTAGGCATATTTCGACTTTTCAGGCTTGTAACGTCCCGGCCCGACGGAGCGCACGGTGAAGGCCCGGATGCTGTTCGCTCCGCCCACATAGAACTGGTCGTTGTAAGGCACGGCGTAACTGTTGCCATAGCTGTAGACGATGCCGCCGAAGAGGCGGGTGGCCAGTTTCGTGTCCTTGGTGAGCTTGAAGAGCTTGTGCATTTCCGCCGTGAACTTGATGTATTGGGCAAACGGGTTACCAAACAATTTCTTGTTCCGTTCGTTCAGTTTCTGTCCGGCCAGGGCATAGCAGGCGGCGGTGAAGTTGCCCGCTTCCTTCACGGTGAATTGCAGCCACCAAGGGTTTTGCCGCCAACTCCGGCTTTGGTAGGTAAAGGTGTAGGAGAGTGAGGGAACAAACTGGTCGCGCATGGAAACATACAGGGCCGGGTTGGCCTGCATGATGGAGTCGAAGGCGTGGGTGGTATGGTTTAGTTTGTCAAACTCCAGATTGAAGAGTGTAAGCTCGTGTTGCGATGTCTCGCGTTTGTACCAGTGATAGGTAGCACCGAGTCCCACGCTGATCATGTTGAAGAAGTTGGAACGGTTCTTCCAGTCGGCATCCATGGCAAATTCCGTGGAGGAATAGAAACGCATCCGCCGGCGGCTGATGCCGGGGAAGACAAATCGGGGAAAACGTAAGGCCAGTTTGGTGCCTACTTCGTAGGAGTTGAGTAGCGAGTTGTGCCCTTCGGCACCGGCTCCGGTCTGCCATTCGTAAGAGCCGAATATTTTGAACGACACCTTTTCGCCGCCCCGGAAGGCGTTGCGCTTGGCCAGCTCGTAGGACACGCCGGGGCCAATCTGCTGGTTACTCTTCATGGTGGCGTTCATCTCAAAGGTCGAGTCGTAGAGTTTGTCCATCACGGCTGTCACCACGATGTCGAGCGTGTCGCAAGTGGCAGAAGTGTCGCGGGGGATATAAGCCACGTCCATCTGGCTCAGTACCCCCATGGCTCCGAGCTTTTCCAAGGTTACTTTTTGGTCGTTCAGGCTGTAGAGCTCTCCTTTTCGGTGCGTGATGGCATGTCGCCACATGTTGGCGCGCAGCGGCATCTTCTCGCCCGAGAACTGGTAGGAGTAGTTGCGCCGTTCCAAGTGGTTGGTGAGTGGGGCGTTCTCTTTGTCGCGGATGGACACTAAGGTGCGTCCGATGTACCAAGGGTGGTCCGCCTTTTCGGGCCGGTCCGCCACGGGCACCACTTGCAACTGCACGAAATTGCGGCGTTGCAGGGTATCGGCGCGGAAGGTGGTGTAACCGGCGTTGTAGAAGTAATAGCCGTTGTTGCGCATCAAGGTTTCTATGCGCGTCTGTTCGTTGGAGAGGTTCACCACGCTAAACGCATCGCCCTCTTTAAGGAACCGTTCCTTGTGGTGGGCGCGCAGCAGGCTGTCCATTGGGGCAGGGTAGTGCAGGTAGGCAATGGAGTCGAGGCGGAACAGTTCGCCGGCCCGCACGTTGTAGCTCACCTTGGCCTTCTTGGGATTTTTCTGCGTCAGGACTTGGTAATCCACTTTCCCGTGGAAGAAACCATAGTTGTGGAGTGTGTTGGTGGCCACTTTGGCGCGCATCTCCGGACTTACCTGGCTGAGCAGTACCGGTTCGCTGCCGAAGGAGCGGTGTATCCATTGGCCTATTTTCCCTTTGCTGTCGTAAAAGCTGTTGTGTACCCACAGTCCGATTTTCCAAGGCCAGCTCATGCTCGACGAGCCGAACACGGCGTTGTTGGGCGGATAGGCCAGCACGGCCTCCACTTCTTCCTGCGCCACTTCAAAGTCGGCTTCGTTTTTTGCCCAGGCTATTTTCATGGCCTTCTTCTCCTCTTTGGTCAAAGCCTGCGCCTTGATTTTCAGGCTGTCGATGCTGAACGATTGTTTCCCTTCCAGGGCATCATTGACGGCAGCGAAGGCGTTGGCCACGGCGGTGATGACACCGGTGGAGTCATTGCCCTTGTTCTTCCGCATTTGTGTCGGGTCGTCCTTGTAGGTGATTTCCTTGATTCCCGTGTAGAGCTGCTCGTCGTCGGGCAGTGCCCGCGTGGTGGAGCAGGCGGTGAGCAGGAGGGAGGATATGATGACAATGAAGCCTGAGGGTAACAGGAATTGCTGGAACTTCATAGAGATGATAGGTTGTGTGGTGATAGGTTGCTATAGATAACTATAGATTTCTATAGATGGCAATAGATAACTATAGATTGCTATAGCTTTCGATAATCATTGATCATTTCTTCTTTTTGAAAACGAAGAGCTCGCCGAGCTTGTCCGTTTTGCGGCGCAGCACGAGGCCGGCACCCGTTTTGGTGAGTTGGCCTTCGAGCGGGTCTTGCGTTTCGCGGTCGTAGAACACTTTCACATAGCGTGTGGCGCTTTGGTCCAAGCGGTACTCCACGGAAATATTGTTGATGAAACTTTCGGCAGAGTTGGTAGCATCGGCTCCGGTTGACACCTTGCCGCCGATGATCACGCTGATGCGGTTGCCCCAGAAGCGTTTGGCGAATTGGAAAGAATAGTCCGTGGTCATCGTGCCCGTTTCGCTGGTGCCGCTCTCCACGCCCAGGTTGATGTCGATGGTCTTAAGAGCCGAACCGGCAATGTTCTGGATTTCGCTTTGCAGGAAGGCGTTGAGGGCATTGTTCGCCTTGAAGCCGCTGCCCGACATCATCGTCTCGTCCGTCATGTACATGCCCGTGGCCATCATCGTTACGGCAGCCTTTCCGCGTTGTTCGGCACTCATGGCCGCCAGCTGGTTCTGTACCGCCAGGTCCTCAGGAGCCTCGATGGTAAATTCCAGTCCCATTTCGTCAAGCGGTTTAGAGAGTTCCACTCCCACGTCGAAAGCCACCGAGCGTTGTTGGTCGTTCTCCGTCACCACCGCCTTGGTGCGTTCTTTTGCCGCGATGCTCAGCGTAGGATTCATCACGTCGCCGGTAAATTCCACGTAAGAACCTTGTACCAGTTTGAACGTCTTGAGCGGGATAACGGGCAGTGCATATTTCATCTCGCCGCTGTTCGTGGTGAAGCGTCCTGTGAGGCGCATTTCCCCCTGTTGCGTCATGCGCAGCGTGAGGTCACCGCCGCCTTCCAGGTCCACATAGCTCTGTCCGTCGTCGCTGAGGTTGCAGTGGAAACGTGCCGCATCGCTGATGCTGATGCCCAGCGTCAGGTCGAAGCTACCCTCCGGCGCCGGTTTGGTCTGCATCGTCTGAGTGGAATCCTCGAAGCTCACAAATTCCACGAGGCTGTTCAGCCGGTCGTCCACCGAAAGCGGCGAGTCCTTTAATATATACGTCATGTCCGTGCGGTCCAGCACTTCCAGTTTGCCGCGAATGGACAGGTTGTCCGTTGTCCCCTTCAGTGTGCCGAGGAAGTTGGTGTACACTTTTCCGAAAATCATGGACTGCGCCTTCTTGCGCGTGTTGATCAGTTCAAAGTTTTGCGCTTTCATGTTGAAGTCCATTGACATTCGTGCAAAGTCCGACATGTCGAACACCCCGTTGAGCACCAACGGTTGCTTGCCTGTGGAGTACAGGTTATATTGGTCAAAGAGCAGGCGGCTGTCCTTGATTTCCACCGCCCTTTCGTCCGTGCGGAAGTCAAATCCGTACACGTCAGAGTAAATGTGGGCCGAGTCGAGGTCGAGCGAACCGTTGAGCAGCGGTTTTTCCGCGCTTCCCTCCACGTGGAGTTCGCCGGCCGCCTTTCCCTTCAGTGCCACGTCCGTGCCCACCATGAAACCGTTGAGCAGGTGGAGCGGGAAATCGTGGAGCTGGGCATCGCCTTCAAAAACGCCCCCGTCGCGGTCAAAGTAAGTGCCGTTGCAAGCCAGCACCTCCTCGTCGTTCGAGCTGATGAAGGCCGAGGCGTGGTGTTCGCCGCCCGTTTTGGGCAGGTAGAGCGCTTCGATGCCCACATTGCCCAGAGGTACATCCTCATAACTGAAATTTTCCGCCTGTATCGAAGCCATGGCAGAGAATTGTTCGTGCAGTGCGTCGTCCGTTACGTGGATGTCGCCGCTCAGGATGCCCGCAATCCGTGGCAGGTAAGGTAGCACTGTTGACAGCTCGCCCAGGTTCAGCTGGTTCACGCTCACCGTCAGGTCGTTCATCGAGTCGCGTGGCTCGCCGTATATTTTCAGACCCGTGCCGTCGTCGGCCAGCAGGTCAATGTCCGCCTTGATGCTTTTGTCCTTGCCGAGGAACACGTAGTTTTCCTTGTTCACCGTGAAGTTGCGGTACGCCAGCACCGGGTGTTCAGGATAGAGATGCACGTTGATACCCTCTTCGCCCATCTCGGCCTGGATGCCCAGGTCTACCCCCGTTTCCCCTTCGCTGTCCAGGTACTTCATTTCCAGTCCGGCACCGGTGGGCAGGATGTACGACTTCAGTCTCACCTCCATGGGCGTGGGGTTTTTCTTGCCGTTCTTCACCATGCCATAGAGCTGCACGCCCGTGCTGTCTTGCAGGATGCGAGAGCTGATGGTGTCGAGGAGCAGCTGCCCCAGTTGCAGGTTACCCATTTCCGCCCGTCCCGACATACCGCTGCGCGGGTCGGTCTGCAGGTTTATAAAGGCCGATGTGAAAGCAAATCCCTTCATGCGGGCAATGTTGTAGAGCGGATTGTCCTGTCCGGCATCCAGATACAGCCCCATGACGGGCAGGAAAGCCTTCAGCTTCTCCTGATCCAACTCATGCTCCGCCGCCTGGCGTGACAGCTCCGCCAAGAAAGCACCCAGTTGCGACGACAGCCGACCCATGTCCTCTTTGCTTCCCAACTGCAGTTTCAGGTCGCCCGCCGTCACCGAGGCAGTGGTCGTGTCGGCCCCTGTGGCGAAATTGAAAAGCAGGTCCTTGGCCATGTTGCTCATGCGTGGCGTGGTAAACGTGTTGCGGCACAGCGAGCCGTCCACTTCCATGGTCGCGAACGAGGGGTTGGCGCGGAAATGAATGTCGGCCAGGGTGCCGATGGTCAGCGAGTCCTGCGTCATCCCGATGGCATGAAGGTTCACCGCCGGGATGTCCGTCAGCAACGTCAGGTCGTACCCCTTCCTGTTCAGCATGCCGGCCAGCGTCCCCTTGGCTTCCAACCACGAGTTGGCCGCAGAGAAATCAGCATTCAGCCTGCCCCCTTTCAACTCCGCCCCCAACGCCATGCCGCTGAGGTCGTAAGTGTCATACACCAAGTGGTCAATGCCCGCCTTGGCCGAGAGCGAGGTACGGGGCGACATCACGTCGAAGCCCCGGCCCGAGGCACGCAGCCGGCCCGTGAAGGGCGACAAGTTCATGCCTTTTGCAAAACTGTTCAAAGGAAATTGTGCGGCCTGTGCCGTAATCCCATACGCTTCCGAGCGCAAGTTCGCTTGCGCTTTGGCCGTCAGCCGTCCCCGTCCCGCGCCCACCGTCAGGTCGGCCCGGTAAAAGTCCCCGTTGAAGTCCACCGTGCCCCGTGCCGACAGTCCGTCGGGCACCGTCACCGTTTGGCGTGTCTCCCGTGGCAGCATATTCCTGACGGGAGTTAGGTTTTGCGTAGAGAGGTTCAGGGCGAAATGGCCGCTGCGTCCGTTTTGCAGCACATGGGCGGCATATCCCCGTGCTTCCAGCTTGGCCGTTCCCGGCAGGTGCAGCCGCAGTTCCGGCAGGCGCAGGTGGTCCATGTTGCCTTCCACGTCCGCCTTCAGCGTTATGGGCGTTGCCGGCAAACTGTTCAGATATTCCGGGTCCACATAGCCCTTCCCCAGACACACCACGTCCTCCTTGCCCACCCGGGCATCCACATGGAGCACGCACTGTCCGCCCTTCCCGGCAGCCAGCGAGCGGAAGTCGAAGTCCACCTGAGCATCCACCTGCGAGTGGGGCGTGCGGAGGCATAAGGCCGGCAGTACCAGGCGCGTGGTGTCCATGTAAATGGAACCTTGCAGCCGGTCCACGACCAGTCCGCACTTTTCTTTCAGGGCCAGCCTCCGCAGTCCCGCCCGCAGCACCCCTTGGTGGGTATACGTCAGCGTGTCGAGCGCCAGTTGCAGGTCCGTCACCGCGAGGTGGTTGGCATCCAGCCCCTCGGCCGGTTTCTCGTGGGGCAGGTCGTAGCTCAGCCCCGATTGGCGCAGGCTGAGGCTGTGCACGGCATAGTCGCCCAGCCCCGTGTCGAAATGTCCGCCGCGCAGGGCCGCCGTGCCTATTTGTGCTCCGATGCGCATGGAGTCGCCGGGCAGGCGCAAGGCCACTTGGCTGCGCTCAATCTCAGCCTTCTCCACGTCGATTATCCAGCGCGCAGTGCTTGTTGTCGTGTCCTGCTGCGCCGTGTCGCTCAGCACGACGAGAAAATCAGCATCCTTCAGGGCCACGCGGTTCAGGTTTACCCGTTCCTGTTTCCAGTCGATGCTATGGGCTGCGGCTGTCAGCTCTTTGGCGTGTCCCACGATGCGCGTGTCGGCCACGTAACTTTTCGTGTTCAGTTTCACGTTGTACAGCTCCACGCCGTCCACTTCGGCGCGTCCTTCCAGCAAGGGTAGGAGTTGCACATCCAGCCTCAGTGCGCGTGCCTCCAGCAACGTGTCGCCCTGTTCGGTGGCCAGCACATCGTGAACGGCCAGGTCGAGGGGAAAGGCCAGCCGCACCTTACCGACGCGGAAGTCGATCCCCATACTTTCCGACATGGCTTCGGCCACCCGGTGAACCACAAAATTCTGAACGGGGGGCACATAAATCAGGATGGCCAGCAACAGAAACAGGCATATAGGCGAAAGCAGAATGACACCAATCCACTTGAAAATTCGTTTAATTCTCTTTTTCATAACTGCAAATGTAACTATTCTGAACTGAAAAGTACAAATATGAGATGCTTAAAAGCGGTATGGTGTAAGTATCTTTAGTGACTTTTATCAATCAGTTTCGTTTGACAGGATGGATAGAGCGGAGCTTGCTTGGTCATTTCCAACGAGAAAAGTGGCTGTTTTATCGCTGCGTTGTCAACCTACCTTGGGGCGCAGATCGGCTGATTTTGGAAGCGGCGAGAAGGGTTTCACAAGTCGCCGAATAGTTTTTTGGTTCATCCGACATTTCGAGTGATGAACGCAAAAATATATAGTCAAAAAAGAAAACCGCTGAACTTGTTGTATATTTGAATAACCACTAACAAATATATAACGATGAACAGCAGTTTTCTATATTACGCTTGGGG
>JALEYW010000025.1:0-39159 GCA_022773145.1 Bacteroidales bacterium | reverse complement strand
GCTCCGTTATCTGACTGAAATCAAGAGTTCCACCTACGAGGCTCCGGCGGACCTGCTGAACAACCCTGAGATAAGCAAGGCTTTGTCAGTGGTTGAACAGTCGGCATATACCCCGGAACAGCTGCTGGGCTACGAAAAGTTCTGGGATATCATAAGCACGGAAAAGACATACTACGGCAGTGCACTCAAGCGTGGGTTGGAACAAGGCCGTGCACAAGGGTTGGAACAAGGCCGTGCACAAGGGTTGGAAGAAGGCCGTGCAGAAGGGCGTGCCGAAGGATTGGAGCAAGGGTTGGAACAAGGCCGCGCCGAAGGAATCAAGGAAACTGCACGGAAACTAAAAATGATGGGATTAAGTGCTGTCGACATCCAAAAAGCAACAGGACTCAGTGAAGAAGAGATAAGTGGTTTATAATCAGTTGCAATCATTCTCTTCCTGCTTCTTGAAAAATCAATAGATTTTGAATACCTACTTATTCCAAGTGGTTTATTCGCAAAAAGAGTTAACAAAAAAACTATTCTCCAATCAAATTATGATGAAGTCATCGCCCGTTACACGTTCGAGAAAGAATGTCTTTCTGCTTTTTTCCTGTCTAACCATATCATTACTATTTTGTATTGCAAGTTGTGATAAGAATAGGAAAGAGCTTATAACGGACAAAGCCGAAAAATATCTTGCTGATAGTTTGAAACAAAAGGTCACCATTGTGTCAGTAGATTCAATCAATACTTGGAGATTTGATCAATTAATGGCTCCGACAAAAACAAAGATTGATACTTTACGGCAAAATCAGCAAAAAATGGATGAGGCTGTACGGATGGCAACGAAATTATACAATTTTGAAACAGGAAACTTCATTATGGAGGTTTACAGCCAAGCTAAGCCGACATTTCAAAAAGATATGGATGAAATAAGCCAACACTATGAAAACATGTATAAGCATAAAGACTTGGTGCTTATAACTTACAAGGTTATCTATAGGCTAAAGTCGGATAATACTTATGAGCTGTTTGTCACTTGTGATAAAGACAATAAGGTATTCTCGTACCAAAAAGAGAATACATTAGGTAATTTGACGGATGATTTCCCTGCTGTTTGCGAATTAGTAAATAATATATCTGCATGTGAAACAAAAATATTGCTTTTGACCGATAATTATCAAAAGCTATTGTATATGATTGCTTATCCTCATCTTTTTTTGAGATAGAGATGTTGGAATGATTTCCGCCGCCGGGCCTAACCAGCTTGGCGGCGTGCCTTTTCTTTCACCTCCTATCGTTCTTGCCTTAGCCATATCCCCCCCCTTCCCATCATGGCAAATACCGAGGGTGTGTCAAAAGTAATCGACACACCCTCGTTTTTGTCGGCGGTTTATACATTTATTTTTTCAAAAATTCTACTTTTGTTGTTGCATTCCATCTTTTAAAAGCGTTGTGTAGGAAAAGAAGGCAACCACAGCGTGTGCCGGTATACCCATCTACTGCCTATGACCCGAGAGGAACTCCAGCAACAATACCTTGTCTCGGGCGCAATGCTTTACGGCGTTGCGCTGCGCTTGTTGGGCTCTTCGCAGGATGCTGAGGATGCGGTGCAGGAGGTGTTCCTCACCTTATGGAACCGGAGCGAGATGTTGCAGGAACTGGAGGTGGAAGAGGGACAGCGGTATTTCACGCAAGCCCTCAAGAACCACTGTATTAGCCAGCTGCGACGACGGGAAGTGCGCAAAGTGGCGGATGAGGCAGTGGAGGATGTTTACAACCTCCAGCCCGATGATACCCCCTCGCCCTACGAACAGTTGGCGCAGAACGACGAGCTGGAACAGCTGGCCGGCCTCGTGGCGACATTGCCGAAGAAGCAGGCCGAAGCCTTCCGCCTGTGCCACTTTGAACAGCTGGACACCCATGAAATAGCCGGCCGGATGAACGAGACCGAGGCCAATGTGCGGATGCT
This sequence comes from Bacteroidales bacterium, assembly GCA_022773145.1. Lineage (GTDB taxonomy): Bacteria > Bacteroidota > Bacteroidia > Bacteroidales > Bacteroidaceae > Alloprevotella. The sequence continues at coordinate 37,208 of JALEYW010000025.1, read as the reverse complement.
GCTCAGCCGGGCGCGGCGCACCGTCAAGGCTCTGTTCTGTAAAGCATAGCGTTTCCTTCTTATGATAGTAGTACCCACAAACCGATTGGAAAAAATGATGACCGAACTCGAAGCCCGACGCCTGCGAAAGCTGTACTACGACGGCACACTCTCTGCCGCCGACACCCGGAAACTGGCCCACTTTGTGCTTTCCGATGCTTGTCCCGAAGCATGGCGGCCAGAGCGGGGGATGTTTGCTGCACTGCTCAGCTCGCCTGCCCTGCCAGAGGGCTTTATGCAACGGTTGCAGCAAACGGTGGAAGTTGCCGCCCGCGAAGCGGAGGAGGCCCGCCCCATAGCGGCTGATGCGCAACCGGACGGGGCTGTCGTGCGGCAGGAAAGCGCGGATGCGCGCCCCGCTGTCTGTATGGGTTATCGCCGATGGCGCAGGGCGGGCGCACTGCTGGCTGCTGCCGCCCTGTGTGGAGCCCTGTGGGTGGGGCTCACTCCCGGAGAGGAGCAGCAGGAGCTACAGCCGCAGGAGGTGCGTATCGGTCTGAAGGAACCGGCTGCCTGTGTGCCTCAAGCGGGACACCGCACCCAACCGGCGGAACGAGAACCCGTTACCTTGGCTTGTTCGTCTGTTCAGCCGGCAACCGGTTCGAGAAAGGCATCGCCCCTCCGGCGCAGACGCAAGGCCGGAATAATCCTCCCGACCGTTGCCACCGCCACCACCATTCCTGCCGACACCGATTGGCAATCACCTTCCGATGCTTTGCCATCGAAGTTTACAGCGTCCGCCGAGCCGTATTCCATCTATGAGGCCACGGCCCATACGCCCGAAGAGGTGGAGGCGCAGTTGCAGGAGGTGGCCGCTTTCCTGGCAGAGGTGCGGTCAGACTGTTTAGCCATGACACGGCAGTTCCAGAACGACAGTCCGCTGCTCATCAACCTGCCGGCGGAAAACGACACGATAACCTCGAATACCCTAATCCTGAAATAAATTCCACGCTATGAAACACCGTATATTTCTTAGCCTATTCCTGTTCGCGGCTTGGTTCCTTTCCCTGGTCAAGGCCGCATCTCTTCCTGTTGCTTGGCCGAATTACTATGTGGCGCGCGCGGACAGCAGCAGCTACGTTACGGTCGATGGGCAGCAAATGGAGCGCGAAGCTTGCAAACAGTACATCAAGGGATTGAAAAAGAGCGAACAGCAGTTGTTGGAGGGGGCTGAAAAGTTGGAGAGGAAAGGGTTGAAAACCCATGCCGAGCATTTGCGCAAAGAGGCCGCCAAAATCCGGGAGGAATGGATGCCTTGGGAAACAGCCTTGGGCAACACGGACGAAAAGTGGAGCGAGAAAGCCGGCACAGGAATGTGGGCGGTGGACAAAAGGGGCTATTACGATTTCAGCTACCTGAAGTTCCGCAAGGGAACGAAGATTGTTTTCCTGCCCAAGGCGGTGCTGGATGACTCAAGTGTCTGGATGATGACGGGAAGTGCCTTGTCAGCCTCGTTCCGTGATGCCGAAGGACTGCTGCTCGTGCAACTGTTGACGCAGGAAACGGTCAATTTGGTTATCAAGGACATCGAGGCCATCACCTCGGGCGGACAATACCAGCAGCTCTTTGAGTTGTCCCACGAGCGCCAGGTCGTCTGTGCCTATGTGCGGCCATCGAAACAGGCAGGTGTGTTTGACGAGCTGATATTCTTCGGCGCGGTGGCAGACGGCAAGGTGTTCTTGATGCAGGTGTACGGCAAGTTACAACAGAAAGAGCTGACGGAGTTTGCCAAGACCTTCCTCTGGCAATCCAGCCAGTAACCGTCCGATCGGGAGGGGGATGTAGGGGAACCATAAGCCAGATGTACCATGAAGATACTGATAATCAATGCCAGTCCGCGCCGAAAGGGCAGCATATCGCAGCTGTTGGAAGCCATGCGCGCCGTTTTCGAACAACAAGGCCACGAGGTCTGCGTAGTGCGTACCGCCGAGTTGCCGGTGAAGCACTGCACGGGCTGCATGACGTGCCGCACGCAAAACCGGTGCTGCCTGCCCGAGGACGGCGCGCAGCTCACGCTTGAAAAAATCCAGTGGTGCCAACTCTTGGTGGTCGGTGCGCCCTGCTATTGGGGCAATATGCCCGGCGAGCTCAAGGTGCTCTTCGACCGCATTGTCTACGGCATGATGGGGGAAACGCGCCGGGGCATTCCCTTGGGCAAGCACAAAGGGAAACGTGCCGTAGTGGTGTCCACATCGACCACTCCGTTCCCTCTGAACGTATGGTTCGGACAGACACGCGGCGTGGTGCGCGCCTTGAAGGAGATATTGAAATACAGCGGCTTCACACTCGCCGCCACCTTCGAGCGCGGCGGAACGAAAAACAAGCCGCTCAACGACAAGGATCTGCGCCGCGTGGCTCGATTGGCCGAGAAAGTGGGAAGATAATCCAAGGCCGTGGAGCTGGGCTTTGAGCCGGTGCTTTTTTCAGCGGAAAAGTGCCGGCTACTATAGGATAAGAACTTCGGGAAGGGGATTTTCGTTGTGTAAGATGTCGATGGTGCCCATGCCTTTCACGAACCGGTACGTGCAAGGGTGGGCTGCTTCATGATAGTTCACTTCTTCGTGCAGTAGCACCTCACTCGTTTCCGCCAGGAAGCCCGTCCGGCCAAACAACTCCCGTTCCACATCGTCCGCCTGCACCGTCAGTCCTGAAATGTTGCAGTGGAAAATCTCCTCAGCCAGGCTTTCGATGTTTCTCGCCGGGCTGTGCTTGTGGATATGCAGGAAATTTTTCACTTCGCACGACGCATCGGGGTACAGCACGACGAGGCAATGCTTCGCCCTGCTTATCGCCACATTGATCAGGTTGCGTTGGTTAATCAGGATATTATCCGGCGGAAACATCTGGAGGTTCGGCGGATTGAGCACCAGCATCACGATGTCGAACTCGTCGCCTTGGAACTGATGGATGGTGTTTACGCAAAGGCTGACGTTCGCCTTGTGGCGGAACGTGCCGACGTTTATCAGTTTTTCCAGCAACTTCTTTTGCGCCGTGTACGGTGTGATGATGCCAATCGACAGTTCGCGGCTGAAGTCCGCTTTTTCCAGTCGTGCGAACAAGTGTTGCAGCATCTCTTTTACCAGCAGAGCCGAATAGATATGGAAATTGCTCCCTTTCAGTTTGTCCAAGTCCGTTAGGCGGCCCGATAGTGCGCTGCCCTCCGCCTTCGTAACCGGGAACCGCAGGAACGTCAGCGGCCGGTTGAAGACGGAACAGCCCTCGGCTGGCAGTCCGAGCGGCGGGCCTTGGAACGCTGGCTGCACCATGCCCTGATAGGCAAAGCGGCTCATCATTTCGCACAGCGGCGGCACACTCCGGTATTGCTTGCGCAGCAGCCGGATGCCCAGCTTCCCTTTCAGTTGTGGGCACAAACCCTCCGGCGTTTCCGAGAACTCCGACAGGCCGATGAACGAGTAGAAATTAAATTCGTCGAGCCGCGCGTCTTCCAATATGAAAGGGTCCAGGTTCGTGATGGCCGGCAGCTGCAACGGGTCGCCCACGATGTGGAACTCGCAGTGCGCATTACACTGCCGCCCTTTGAACAGTGCGAGCAACACATAGTCGAGCGTCACCATCGAAGCCTCATCAATGAAGATGGCATCCCAAGCCAGGTTGTGCAGGTAGTCCTGTTCTTTCAGGGCAAAGGTACGTGCGTAGTAATGAACCGTCGAAACCAGCACCCGGGGTAGGGAGTCGTTGCCAGCATCGTAGATGGGAATTTGCAAATCCTCCAGTTCGTTGACCAGTTCTGAGTTCGCCACGTTCACACCCCTATAGGCACGGATATGTTGGTGCTTCAGCCGTTCTGCCAACACCCCGGCAGCCGCGTTGGTCGGCGTGAGGATGAGGATGCGCCCCGACGGATGGGGCTCTGTCAGGCTTTGCACCATCCGGGTGATTTCTGTCGTCTTCCCCGTGCCCGGCGGGCCGAACAGCAGGTGGATACCGTCGGGCAACAGTTCCCTCAAGTCCCTGTCGCGCTCCACTTCCAGCGTCCCGATAGCCTGTAAGAGCGACCGTACCAGAAACTCAATGTCCTTTTTCTCGCCTGCCTCCACATACTTCAGGCGCAGGTCCAGCACCTCTTCGAGCCATGCCAGCGAACACGGTTTGCTGGACTTCACCACCGCCTTCTGTTCTTCAATGCGCTGTTTGAGCTGAAAACGCTCCAGCACTCCGTGCTGCTCCATGTACTGCAGTAGGTTCTCCACATCCTCTTTCGACACGATGCCCGACGATGAAAAAACAGATTGAAGCACTTCCATGTCCTCCGGTTGCAGCTCCCTGACCGGTAGTCCCAACATTTTGCGCAATGCGGAACCTGCCGCCTCTAACCAAGGTTGTGCGCAGAGCAGTTCGCGGTGGAGCGACGGCAGCTGCGCCGAATGCCAGGTGCCCCAGTACGACGAGCGGTAAGAGGCTTGGAGAAAACGGTTGCCGAATAACTTTTCCAGCAGTTCCGCCGCCTCTGCCGGGCAGCAGGGAGCCGTGCGGGTCACGAACAGTTCAAATCCGTCAATCACCGGCTCTTCTATATATTCAAAAGCCGCCTTGCCCTGATTGTAAGGTGCCGGACGCTGTGCGCCGGCAGGGATGCGCCCCACCTGTTTGTCGGTGATGGGGAGCTGGCAAAGGCGCAGGGTGGACGACTGGAGTTCCGGAAAATGCGCCGTGAACTTTTGCAGCAGTGCCACGTCGTCAGCGGGCAGCAGCTCCTTGAGCCTCGCGAAATCCACGAACTTCGCTTCGGGATTGTCGCGGAAAAACAAATCGTTGTCGGCATTGTGCAACTTCACCCCGGCACATTCCGCCATTTCCCATCCCTTTGCCGTCGACCAAGCAGGCAACAGGCAACGCGGCTTCAGCGCAGCTTGTTGCTCCGGGATAAGTTTGTCCAAAAATACCCTGACAAAATTCACCAGCGCGTCCAGCCGTTCCTTGAACTCCCGTTCCGCCGACAGCACCACGGGCAGCAACACCTGTTCCGCCAGGATAAAATCGTTCACTTCCGTCAGTCCCAGATTGCGGAAGAAGTTCCTGACGTTTGCGTCCTCCACCAACGACGGCTTCACCATGCACAGTCCGCCGGTCTGCAAGTTCCCGCCCTCCGCGCCGGGCAGATGCACGTGCGAGGCCACGTCGCCTTTCACGAAAGGAGCCTCAAAAGTGTTGTCCGCCGTGAGAATGATTTTCTTGTAGCGGAGAAAAGTATCGTCGCCCTTCTCCCAAAGGTTCGGCACTTTCCGCAGCGACACATACCATGCCTTCAGCCATTCCTCCGGCTGCTGCGCGAGCAAATCCGGAGAGATTTTGCGGAGAATCTTCTCGGGGCTGAGGCGTTCGATGCCCAGCATTTTGGGCAAGAGCGCGCCGCGTTTGATTTCCGCCGTCAACGACGGCAGCACCCAGCCGCACTCCTTATTATATATATGGGAGAGGAGACGGGAAGGGTAGACCTCGGCCAAGTAGCCGTTGTCCGCCACGAAGGCCGAGGCGGTCGGCAAGTAGCGTTCCAAGTCGGCGCACCACAGCATCGCCCCTTCGCGCACCGCCTCCAGCACCCGTTGGGTGAGCGGGGCGAGGTTGATGGCATCGTCCGTAGGATCCGGGGTCGCATCGTCCGCCGGCGGCAAGAACTCCGTCAGGTTGTCGCTGATCCACGGCTTGTGCGCCTCTTCGCCCAGCCGGCAAATCTCTTGGAGCGAGGCCGCGAGCAGCGAAGCCAGCTCGTCAATCATCCGTAGGTTGTGACTGTCGTGCGCCATGATACTCTCGCGGTTTCCCGTCAGCTTGAACGGCGCGTGGAGTATGACCGGCAAGTGGCTCTCGCCCGCTGTGGGCAGATAGCAGTAGAGCGGATGCCGCTTCAGGACGATGGCATCCTGCTCCACCTCGAACACCACCGCCGGTGCGAGCGCGTCGTGGCCGGAGTCGGGACGTGAGAATTTCCACAACTCCGTTTCTCGCGCCTCGTCCTCCGTTCCCACCCGGTACCGCAGCTTCCTTCCACTGCCTATGGCTCCCTGGTCGTCCAAGCGGTAGTAGCCCGCATTGTCCTCCGTTTCCCATTCCATGAAATTCAGGTGGTTGAGAAACAGCAGCGGATGGCCCAGGTTCGCCAGCTTCTGGCCTATCTCGCGGTAGGCGGCTTCGGCCTTTCCTGCCTTGAACGGAAAGCGGAACAGCGTTTCCTGCCGTTTGCGCAGCGGATGGTCGCAGGACAGCAGGTCGGGCACGATGAAGTGGGAGATGGAAAAACGGATATTGTCGTCGTAGATTTCCGGCCGGTCGGTGTAGACGAACACCGACTTGAAGCCCAGGCCGAACTTTCCGATAGGCACTTCGTCGTGCCGCCCCATTTTGCTGCTGGAGGCTATGGAGAGGATTGAATTGACGTTGCCCAGCCGTCCCGCCTCCTTGTCCTCGGCGTGCGTCTTCGGGTTGCTGATGCTGAAGTGCCGGGGCGCGTTGTGGATGAAAACCAGTTCGTGGCGCTTCAGTAGGAACTTGGCGTGGGTGGCCCCTTGGTCGTCGGCATTCTGGAGCAACTCGTACACAAAATGCGCTTCGTCGCGATACAGGTTGCTTATCACTTCGTTCACACCGCTGAGCCTCGGGTCCTGCAAGGAGGCGGAAAGGCGCAGCTGGATGCCTCTCAGCTCATTGAAGTAACGGTTTTCGGTCTCGTTCATAGCATTACATCTTTGAGTTTCTCAATCACGGCCAGTACGTCCTGAGTGGTGAAAGCCCCATGCGGATGGTCGCGCGTGGTGAAGAGCGTTTCGCCCTCCACAAAGCCCAGTTGTTGGTAAAAAGCCAGTTTCTTTTCCCATGCCTCGCGGTACTCCGGTACGTCGAGCAACCCCAAGTGTTCCCAAAGGATGGTATCGCCGTCGTCCGAGGCGAAGGTGAAATCGGGGATGCACCGCCGGCCGTCCACCTCCAGCAGTTTCTCGTACGCAAAGGGAATGCCGGCGGAAATCAGCTCGTTGGCGATGATCACCTCCGACTTGCTCCTGACGTAGACCACCTTTCCCTGGCTGTCGGGCTTGGTGCTGTGAATGAGACCCTCGACATAGGGAATCTGCGCTTTCTCCCGGCGCACGGAGAAGTCGAATAGGTTGGAATTACGCCGCGCCAGTGCCGAAGCCTGAGGCTTGGCCAGTTCGCGCAGCCAGTGGATTTGGTCCTGAACGAGCAGCACCACCCGCTTCCGTGCCCGGGTGAGTGCCGTGTAGATGAGTTCTCTCGACAGGATGCGGCCCGATTTGGGCAACACCACCAGCACGGTGCCGAAATCGCTGCCCTGGCTCTTATGGATGGTGATGGAATAGGCCAGCTCGAAGGAACAGTCGGCATCCTCGCCCTTGACGGAGGTATAGCCAAAGGTTTCGCGGGGCAGACCGGTAAACGTCACGTTGCAGTAGCCGCTCCGGCCCTCCAGCCGGATGCTTTTCACAAAGCCAATCTGCCCATTGGAGAGCTGACGCTCCAGGCCGGACGGGAAACCCTTGCGCCGTTCGTTTTGCAGCTGGATGACCTTGTCGTAGGGGTAAATCCGTTGCGTGGAAAACTGCATGAAACCGTTGCGCCCCGAGTTTCCCATCAGGCGTTGCACGAAGTCGTTGAGCTGGTAGGTGCCCCACATGGGATGGAGCACGGGAGTCAAGATCTGAAACTCCTCCAGTTTTTGCGGTGCGCTGAACAGGCTGTCGGCATCGTCGAGCCCCATGACGGCTTTGAGTTGCCGGCCCAACTCCTGCCCGTCGCACTGCAACTCCCGGCACAGCGCATCCTGCAACTGCCGGGTCAGGTCCTCCTCGCTGTGCCAATAGCACACCCGGAGGTCGCCGGACAATTCCTGCCGCTCAATGCGTGAGAAAATCCCGTCGGCATCTTTCTGCGGCTTGTCCCCGCCGAACCACGAGGCCAGGGTCAGTACGTCCGACGGGCCGGACCCGATGGTGCGCACCACGCTTTTGAGACAGGTGATGGCCGAAGCCAACTGGGGTGTCTGTCCTGCTTTGAGCAGGTGGTGGCACAGGTCGGAGAAAGGCCGGCCTGCCCCGATGGGAGGCAGCTGGAAGGGGTCGCCTATGAGGATGATGCGGTTGATTTGCGAGAGGTCGAGCGCGTTGAGCAGCACATACAGGTCCGGCGTGGTGAGCATGGAACACTCGTCGATGATGACGTTCTTGGCCTTGGCGTATTTGGGCGCGCTGTCGTTGGGGCAGGGCTGCATCCGGTTGTAGTCGAAGCGTTGGTGCGCCGTGAGAAACTGCGCCACTGTCTTGGCCTCAATCCCCCTCCCGTTTTGGGCCATGCCCGCCAAGCGCACGCGGGCCTTTCCCGTAGGGGCCAGCAGCAGCACCCCTTCTTGCAGGATATGCTTCGAACGCAAGAACGAGCGCACCACCGTGGTCTTGCCCGTACCCGCCCCTCCCGTCAGCACCGACAGGCGTTTTGAGGCCATCATCCGCAAAGCCTCCGTCTGCTGCGCCGTTGCGCTCACGCTGCGGGCGTTTTGGGGATTGTAACCCGTACAGGCTTTCGCCATGGCTTCCCAATCGTCAGGGACGGGTCGGCGCACCTCCTTAGCGGCCCGACGGAGCAGGATGCGGCGCAGAAGTTCCTCCATCTGGAAATACGCCTTGAGCTGTACGGCTTCTGGTTTGTCGTCGGGGATGTAGGCCATCTCGGTGGAGAAGAAAGGCCGGAGCGTATGTAGTATGTGGAGGGGCAGCCGGGCGTTGCTGTCATGCTGCAACGTCTGCTCCAGGTGCGTTTCCAGTTCTTCGATGGACAGCAGCGTGTCGCCCTGGTCTGTGGCCTGGCACAGGCGTTCGATGACCAGCGAACGCAACCGCCGGGGGTCGATGACGCTGGGAACCAACGAGGGCGGCTGCGGCAGACAGGAACCCTGGATGGCGGCATCGGCCATCACCCCGAGGTCGATGGTCTGCGTGGTCACGGGGTAGTCGGCGCGCCGGGCGCAGGCTTCGCACAGGAGGTAGGGATTTTGGAGCAACGGCTCCTGTTCGTCGGGCTGTTCTAAGTAGTGGCGGATAAGCTCTGAGGGGATGTCGAAGCGCGACAGCAGCTGGAGCACCGCCTTGGCCTCGGCAGGCTGGTAATCCCACGTCTGGCGGTAAAGCGGCAGTTCGGACGAGTAGACGGTGGTGCCCGTGGAGATGTCGCCTTGCAGCAGCCTGTCGAAGTACTGCCAAGGATTGTCCTTGGGGCCGCAGCCGGCTTGCCGCAGGTCCTGCTCGATGAGGTAGGCATAGTTAACGCCCATGGCCTTCAGGGCCTCGGCAAAGGCGGGGAAGGGAGTCAGCATGGACTTCACTTTGGCAATGCTGTCGTTGATCCAGCGCAGTTGGCGCTTCCAGTCGCCTGCCACCAATCCGTGGCGTATCACGGCCTCGATGGCCGAGCGCGCCCCTTCGAGGATAGCGAGCATGGAGGGGTTGCTCACGAAGTCGCAGCCGTAGGACAGTTCGCCGACCAGGCGTTGGCTGCCCTGGAGCTTGTCCGGCGTGAGTTTAATCTCGTCCAGTGCCTCTTCCTTGCTCAGTCCCGTCTGGCGTTTTATCTCTTCCTCGTCCAGCTCCAAATATTGGTGGTAAGGCAACAGGAAACCTTTGGACGCTGTCAGGTCGCGGCGGATGGTATGCTCGAACACCAGTTCCCACAGCGGATAGGTGAAATCCTGCGTGCTTTCGTATTCCAGCAGCGGATGCACTTTGGTCACCTCGCCCAGCCCCACAATCAGGCGTTGGCAATCGTCGTCGACCGGAGTGCCGTGTTTGCAGTAGAACACGCAGAGCGATTCGTGGGTGGCCACCTGGCTGCGGAACCAGCTGAGGATGTCGTGCTGCCGGTGTTCGCCGTAGATCCACGAGGAGGTGAATGGGGCTTCCTCATCGTCGCTGAATTCGGGATGCCGCTCGCTGAGGGTGGGCTGATAGTCCTTCGACATATACCTGAACGGCACGCCCTGCGCAGCATACGGGGGTATGTTGACCGGGGTGGGGAGCAACGCCGCGTGGCGGTTGCCCGGACGCGCATAAACGTGCCTGAAGACGCGGGTGTGGGGCTTGTCGCACATAAATCCGCCGTTTTCGCCGGCGCAGGCGGGCCTTTGGTCCTGTTGGAGGGTGCCCCAGGCTTGGCAGGCCCGGGCATCTTCGGCATCGCTCTTGGCCATGGCTATTTTGGGCAGTGCTTGGCAAAACGTGTTGCACGAGGGATGTTGGCAAAACGTGCCATCCCAGTAATGGTCGTGCCAAGGCACGCGGACAGACAGGTGTTTCATGGTGATAAGGGTTAGCTGTGGAGGGCAGAAGGGCGGGAAGGGAAGCCGGTGGGGCGGCTGTAGGAGGGAGAGCCTCGGGAAACAGTCCCTGCTGCCCTGGTGAGGAAAATTCGTGAAGGAGTTGAATGGTCGGCCGAAGGATGAGAGCCGATGAGGTGCAGAGAAATCCGCTTAACGGCCATTTTGCGTTAACATATTTAACATACAATATAATTATTCGTATCAAACGGCGTCGCGACTCGGCGTGCAAAAAAGTCCGCACGGCAAGTAGTATTTTCAAATCCGGGCTCCGTTAGGTCCGTTCGGCGTGCGAAATTTACTACACGGCGAGTTGGATTTACAACTCCTGGAGTAAAAATTTCAACTCCTGGAGTTGAATAACCTACTCGGCGACTTGTCGAGCCTCATCAAGGGGCAGAAAAAAAGGAAGAAGCCTTTGTAACGGGTCTTCTTCCTTTTGCTAAAGCAAAAATAACTGTTTTTTTGCGAAATGGCAAATGGCGAATTTTTGATTTTAACATTTCAGCGGACGGTATCTGGATTGCTTGGGCGACCTCCGCCGTTCGGGATGGCGGAGGCGTGGGGTGACAATGCCGGAGCTTGGGATAACAAAACCGGCGCGTGAGTGGACAAGATTGTCGGGTGGGATAATAAAATCAATGGGTGGGGCAATACGGCTATCGGAAGGGAAAGCAGAATTATCGGGTAGGGCAACAGAATGATTGGCAGGGGCAACAAAAAAAAGGGCTTCTGCCCTTTTTCAAAGTGGTGCGAGGCTCGTTGTAGCCACGCCCACCGGCCCGTTGGGGCCACCATCTAACTGTTTCCTTTCTACAAATCTTTTTACCTAATCTTTACTCTCTGACAATCATGTGGCGTTTCCGCCGTTTGCTGTCGTAACCTATCTATATATTGTCTGCCTTTGTGTTGGCGTTTCCATCTCTTTTCTGATGCAAAAGTAGTTGTGTTTCAGCGGAAAAAGGAAACTGAGGGGCAGAAAAATTATATCCTTTTACAAAGTTTGCACATATAGCCTTGGATTTGCCAACCCGACTCCAAAAATGAAGGACTTTTTGTGTTGGTTCATCGATTAGCGTGTACGTTTTCTTTATGTCAAATACTGCTGCTGCTAATATGACGACAAGAGGGACAGCTTGGAACAACTGATTACTTAGTCGTGTTTTGCAGATGAGCCACACAGATAATTATATCAGACCAAAAGTTGTCAGTAGTTAAAGTTCGCAGCCTTCCAGCAGCGAAGAAGTTGTCTCATGTTGTCCCTGTTGTCGTCATCTCAGCATAAGATAGGCTGCGGCTCAGCAAAGAAAATTGCAAATCCAAAGGCTTTGCATTTTGCTTTGCGCTCGCCTTGCACTATCTTTGCACCCAAATACAGAAAGTTCGTTTTGAAATATGACGATAAAGGAAGTCGCTGAGACCCTTGAACGGTTCGCGCCTCTGCCGCTGCAAGAGAGCTATGATAATGCCGGCTTGCAGATTGGATTAACAGATGCCGAAGAAGTATCAGGGGTCTTGTTGTGTTTAGACGTGACGGAACAAGTGGTGGAGGAGGCCGCGCGAAAAGGGTGTAACCTCATCGTGGCACACCATCCCTTGCTGTTCCGCCCGTTGAAGCATATCACGGGAAAAACGCAGCCGGAACGCTGCGTGGTGCTGGCCATCAAGCATGGCATCAGTGTTTATGCCGCTCACACCAACCTGGACAACGCACCGGGTGGCGTGAATTTCATGATGGCCGAAAAGCTGGGACTGCAGGACGTGCATTTTCTGCAACCGCTCAAAGGGGCGGATGGCGGCAGCGGCGTGGTGGGCATGTTGCCCAAGCCTATGCCGTCGGCTGACTTCCTGGCCATGGCGGCAAAGGCGTTCGGCGTGGAAGGGATGCGCCATAACGGTCGGCAAGAGCCGGTGCAGCGCGTGGCACTGTGCGGCGGCGCGGGGGAGTTCCTGCTGAATGAAGCCGTGAAGCAGCAGGCCGACGTGTTCCTCACGGGAGAAATGGGCTATCACCGCTACTTCGGACTCGAAGAGGTCATCCTCATCGGCGTGATGGGGCATTATGAGAGTGAACGCTTTACCATCGATTTGCTGCACCGCATGTTGGCACAAAATCATCCGGACTTGCGCCTCGTGAGGACGGAAGTGAATACCAATCCGATAATCCTTAACTAAAAAAGATATGGCAAAGAAAGACGTGGCGGATATGTCCGTCGAACAGAAGTTGAAAAACCTCTACCAGTTGCAGACGATGCTGTCGGAGATTGACCGCATCAAAATCCTGCGCGGCGAATTGCCCCTCGAAGTGCAGGACCTGGAGGACGAAATCGAGGGCTTGACCCACCGCGTGGGTAAGTATGGCGAAGATGTGGAAGGCTATCAGGCTGACATCGCCGCCAAAAGAGCGAAAATCAATGAGGCGCAACAAGCTATCGAACGTTATCAGGCGCAGCTCAACGAGGTGAAGAACAATCGCGAGTATGATATGCTCTCGAAGGAGATTGAATTTCAAAACCTGGAGGTGGAGCTGCAAAACAAGCGTATCGGTGAGGCACAACGCGCCATCGAAGCACGCAAAGAGGACATCGAAGCAGCACGCCATCAGCTGGAGGAACGTCGCGCCGACCTGGACATGAAAAAGTCGGAGCTGGACGAAATCGTGGCCGAAACGAAGGCCGAAGAGGAGAAGCTGCGCGAAAAGGCAAAGGGGCTGGAGCAGAGCATCGAACCGCGCTTGTTGGCAGCTTTCAAGCGTATCCGTAAAAATTCACGCAACGGCTTGGGTATTGTCTACGTGCAGCGTGATGCTTGCGGCGGTTGCTTCAACAAAATCCCGCCTCAGCGACAGCTGGATATACGTATGCGCAAAAAAATTATTGTTTGCGAATACTGCGGACGTATCATGATCGACCCGGAACTGGCCGGCGTGAAGATAGAAAAGCCGGTTGAAGAAAAGCCGAAGCGCAGGCTGCGCCGCACCTTGAAGAAGGACGAAGCATAAGCGCAAGTTCGCACCGGCAAGATAGATAGAAGGAGGGTCATAAGACAGCTTTATGTGGCGATGCGCGGCATGGTGCCGTTCGCTCGAAGAAGTTGTCTTATGACCCTCTGCTTTTTGTCTGCCTGTGGTTGAAGTCGTAGTCACTGGCGGCCGGGTGCTTACTGCAGGTCGGGGTAGGAGGGAATGTCGGGCAGGAAGTCTACTTTCATCTCGGCATAGTCCACGTGGCAACAGTAGTGTTGCAGACCGTTGCTGACGATGAGATAGTCGGCGCGCAGCACGCTGTTGTACGAATAGATTTGCTGGAAAACGGCCTGCGTGATGGGGATGTGGGGGGCCTTGTATTCTATGATGACGCGCGGACGGCTGCCGGCACGATGGTAGAGTATGCTGTCGCAACGACGCTGTACGCCGCAAACGTCAATGGTTACCTCGTTGGCTAACAGGCCGGCGGGGTATTTTTTCTCATGTACGAGGAAGTGGGTGAAGTGCTGCCTGACCCACTCCTCGGGCGTGAGCCGCACATAGCGGCGGCGCAGGAAATCATAGATGGCTGTCTGTCCGTCTTGCTGACGTAGTTTGGGGACTATAGGGGGAAGATTTAATGAATCCATGGAGAAACAGAAATAATCGGGGAACCGGAGGGACGGAACGGCTGGGGAGGGTGGCAAACAGGCTATTGCTTGGCCAAAACTCGAAAATGCTTCGCACTTTCTGTTCCTTTGCGCTCGCCTTGCACTACCTTGACCCCGATAAAAGCACTATCTTTGCCCCGACAAAAGTATAAAAATATGACGAGTAAAGAGGAAATTACCAGCAACTGGCTGGTGCGCTATACGAAAACGCCGCTTGAACATTTCGGAGAGTTTATCCTGTTGACAAACTTCAACAATTATGTGGACATCTTCTGCGAACAAAACGGCATAGAGCCGGTGGGATTTTCCGCCAACATGCGGGCGGCAACGGCAAACGGAATAACCATGATTAACTTCGGCATGGGCAGTCCCAACGCCGCACTGATTATGGACCTGCTGGGGGCTATCCGCCCGAAAGCCTGTCTCTTCTTGGGCAAATGCGGAGGTATCTCTGACAAAACGCACATCGGCGATTACATCCTGCCGCTCGCCGGCATACGGGGCGAGGGTACGTCGAACGATTACTTCCCGCCGGAAGTGCCGGCCTTGCCTGCGTTTATGCTGCAACGGGCGGTGTCAACAGCGTTGCGCGACAATAGTTGCGACTATTGGACCGGGACGGTGTACACTACGAACCGGCGCGTGTGGGAGCACGATGATAAATTCAAAGCTTACCTGCGCGAAACACGTGCCATGGCGGTGGATATGGAAACGGCAACGCTCTTCTCCTGCGGCTTCTTTAACCATATCCCTACCGGGGCTTTGCTGCTCGTTTCGGACAACCCGATGGAGCCGGACGGCGTGAAGACGGAAGAAAGCGACAACCGCGTGACACGCGACCATGCAGCTACGCACGTGAGGCTGGGAATTGAAAGCATGAAACTCATTATCGGCGAACGGAAGACCGTACGCCACCTGAAATATGACTGGTAATGGCAACCTACAACAGCACTAATAAAAAGAAATCGGCGGGTGTTACGTACGAAGAGATAGTGCGCGAGGTGAGAGCCGGCAACTTGAAGCCGGTTTACTACCTGATGGGGGAGGAGAGCTACTACATCGATCGCGTGGCGGACTTTATCGTCGACACCGTGCTGAAGCCGGAAGACAAGGACTTCAATCTGCTCACTTTCTTCGGCGCAGAGGCGGACATAGACTCTGTGATGACGGCGGCAAAGTCGTTCCCCATGGGGGCGGACCACTTGGTCATCGTGGTGAAGGAGGCCCAGAACATGAAGCACATGGAGCGGCTGGAGCTGTACCTGCGACAGACACAACCCACGACGGTACTTATTATCTGCCATAAGAACGGCACGATTGACCGAAGGCTGAAGGTGGCACAACTCATTGCCAAGGAGGGCGTACTCTTTGAATCGAAAAAACTCTACGACAGCCAATTGCCCACATTCGTACGCGATTATTTGAAACGCCGCCATGTGGCCACTGCACCGGGGGCGGCGGAGATGGTGGCGGAGTATGTCGGCGCAGACTTGAACCGACTGGCCTCGGAACTCGACAAGTTGATTATCGCACTCCCGCAAGGCGAAAAAATAGTGTCGCCCGACCTCGTAAAAGCCCATATTGGCCTTTCCAAGAACTTCAGTATTTTTGAACTACAGGACGCTTTGGGAGAAAAAGACGTGCTGAAGGTTAATCAAATTATGAAATATTTTGACAGTAATCCAAAGGAAAATCCGATACAAAAGGTGCTTCCTTCGTTGTTTAAGTATTTCTCTAATCTGATGTTGGCCTTCTATGCGCCCGATAAGAGCGAGCGAGGAATGGCTTCCTGGTTGGGACTTACCGACTGGCAGGTTCGGAAAAATGTGATGCCGGCCATGAAGCGTTACACGGGAGTGAAGGTGATGCAAATCCTTTCTGAGATCCGGAGGACGGATGCACGCTCGAAAGGAGTGGACAATCCGTTTATTCCAGCCGGGGAGCTGATGAAAGAACTTTTCTTTTTTATACTGCACTAAGATTTTTCATTCGGCCGAGTGCTGGATTTGTTTTCTATATGGCAGGGTGTTTATCCGATGGGGTAAACACCCTGTTGTTTGGTGGCGGATATGACACCATGTTCGGGGAGAAGAGAATGGGCAGTGGGAGAGGGTGGAAGCGACATGTAAGTTCGCTTTTTTCAAGGAGGGGAGTCGGAATGTACAACGGAAAAGAGCTTGCAGCGAAACCTGGAACAAGGGTGGCAGGGTGGGGCTGCGCTGCCATCCTCTTCCCCTGTGAGGGCAAACGTTCGTTTTTTTCGTTTTCCCATCGCTGCAAGTATCAAATTGTTCTCTTTTTCTATTTGGACAGCTTATCTACTTTTTCCTATTGCTCCCCAATCATCCGGTATTCATGGTTTGACTCTTTGAAAAATACTTCCGATGGAGGGATGCAGCCCGGTCGGTAGGAAGTATAAGGCAGGGCCCATGGAGTTTGTCAACAGTTCCTGTCGAGCCATGGGCCGAGTTCTGGCGCAGAAAAAATGTAAATCTCGTTCAAATCCTCCCCTCCTGAAAGAAAATCGGGCAATAGATAGTCATATTTTGCCATCTATATAAGTCAAAAACGATGTTTATTAAACGATGTCCGTTCTATTTCATGCGGCTTTCTTTTTCGTGAAAAATACTCCTAAATTGTTGAAACTCAATGATAAAGTGCCTATTTTAGCGCTTTGTGGCTGCGTCAGAAGTTCGCCGTCCAATCCTCATTCGTGTCGGCGCCAATCGTGCAAAAGACGACCTCCTTTTCCGCCTGCCGATTTACACTTAGGATTTTTTAGACTTTTCAATCGTAGATATACAAATCGATATTTTAGCCTTGAATACAACAAATATAAATTAGCAGTAGGATTTCAAATTGAATATTTAGAAATAAAAAGTCGTTAGTTTTATGAATTTATATTTTGAATTTGTGATATAGTTTTCCGAATGAATACTTATACATCTTCGATTTTTGGTTGAAACTGCCTGAAAATCTTCATTTTTCGGCGATATTTTGGAGTCAAATCGTCGTTTAGCACAGGAATATGCTGTATATACCCCATAAATAGGGTAAATACGTGAGAATAGTTCTCTTTTATCTCTAAAAGCCAGGAGATATGCCTCTTTTATTAAAGCGATTTACAGTTTGAAATCCGCTTCCTGAGTTTACACTTGTATATATCTGTAAATCTAAAGCGCCAATGTAAATTTCGGGAGTTGCGATTTGTAAACTTGTAAAACGTAAAATGTAAATAGAAAATACTTTGCAAATGTATTGTCAATAAGTTGCGAAAGCTTTACCTTTGTAAACGCTTACGGGTTGCCCCAATGGCGCCCCTTTTGGCGGGATCATCATCAGACGGCCTATATGAAGCTTGGATAAAAGCAGCAGTGGACGAAGTCGGATGGCGCTTGGAGGAACGCAGCGGTGGAGTGTTTTTTACCTCTAACGGCTGGGAAGCGATTTATCCAGCGGGCTGCGATGCGCTGTTTGTTGTGCCATGAAAAATTGTTCGATTTTTCTATGTCATTCAAGTAGCTTTCTGACCTAAATGAATGCCGGTGCATTCAAATCTCTGGAAAATTCAGCCTCCAATTGGGGTACAGACGGCAACACCGCTTCCCCTAAACGCCCTGGCCGGTAGCCCTGAAGTCATGGCCGGCAAACCTGAAATAGATTATACACCTTATATATATGAAAGAGAGAATACGAACCATCATGCAGCATGTACACATGTCGCAGCAGGACTTCGCGAACAGGTTGGGTATTTCCGCTGCTTCGCTCTCCAGCATTTTTACAGGAAGAACGAATCCCACCAACAATCATGTGATGGCGATTCATCATGCCTTCCCCGAAATCAACGTCAACTGGTTGTTGTTTGGTGAGGGCGACATGATTGCGTCCAAAGTTCCGGAGGAGACAAACGATGAAGGTAAGTCCGGCGAACCATCAGCAGCTCCTGCATCCGGAAGTCCGGAGGCCATGCTGCCGTCGCAGCAATCCGGGTCGCTCTTTGACCAACCAGTGCCGGCAGCGAGCGCAGCAGTACATCCGGAGCCCTATGTCGCGTATGGGCAGCGGAGAGAAACCGGCACTTATCCCAAACGAGGAAACGAGCTGGTTGGAAGTGTGATAAATGTTGACAAAAGAACCCGAAAAATCAAGGAAATTCGTGTGTTTTTCGACGATGGGACTTATGAATCGTTCGTTCCGTCGGGGAAATAGTCCGTGTTTTTCCCTATATTCGTCCCCAAAACGCATGATATGAAGTTATTGTTATTGGTAGTAGGGCGTACTGTTGACAAACGTCTCGTGGAGCTTATTGACGAATACGCAGGGCGGCTGAAACATTACGTACCTTTTGAACTGGAAGTGATTCCTGAATTGAAGAACACCAAAGCGATGAGCCCGGAAGTGCAGAAACAGCGCGAGGGTGAACTGTTGCAGCGTCAAATCCGCGAGGGCGACTACGTGGTTTTGCTCGATGAAGGCGGTAAACAGTTCCGTTCGACAGAATTTGCCGGCTATTTGGAGAAAAAGCAGCAGCAGGCGGCTCGTCGGCTGGTATTTGTAGTGGGTGGTCCCTATGGTTTTTCTGCAGACGTCTATCGTATGGCCCATGAGAAGATTTCTCTTTCCCTGATGACCTTTTCCCATCAAATGATTCGCCTGTTGTTTGTAGAACAGTTGTATCGTGCCATGACCATATTGCGTGGCGAACCCTATCATCATGAATAATCGGTTGTACGTCACGTTTTGGCTGTTGTTGTGCTGTGTCAGTTTGAGCGGAATACATGCCCGTCAGTGGAATTTCCGCATCATGGAGTACAATGTGGAGAACCTTTTCGATACACTCCACGCATCGGGCAAACTTGACACCGATTTTACTCCCGAAGGTAGTCATCATTGGACTTCGGCGCGCTATTGGGCCAAGTTGGGGTGTTTGGCGCGTGTCATTGCCGCCGTTGGGGGTGCCACCTCTCCTGATTTGGTGGCTTTGGAAGAGGTGGAAAACGACAGCGTGCTGACCCATCTCACTCGTCGCACCCATTTGGCCATGTTGGGCTACGACTATGTCATCACTCGTTCGGCAGATGCGCGCGGCATCAACGTAGCCTTGTTGTACCAGCCCGCCCGTTTTCGTCCCGTGTCGGTCGACACCTTTAGGGTAGTCCCTCTTCATTCCCGCTTGCCGGTTACGCGCGACGTGTTGCATGTAGCCGGCGAATTGCCTTTGGGCGATACACTTGACATCTTCGTATGCCATTTGCCCAGTCGGCGTAACGGGCGACAAGCCGAGCAATACCGCAACCGCGTGTGTCGTTTGGTTCGTCAGAAAGCAGACAGTTTGTGTGCCGTTCGTCAAAAGCCTTCCATCGTGTTGACGGGCGATTTCAATGCCATGTATCCCGAAAAATGCTTCACTGACTGTTTGGGTGCATCTCTTCCCGATACCGCAGTCTCCGTGCGCCATCAGCTTTACTTGTTGTCCAATGCGTTGCAAGGCCGTCAAGGCATTGCTGGCACCTACAAGTATCGGGGCGAGTGGAACAGGCTTGACCACATGTTGGTGAACGGCAGATTACTCTCTCCTTCCGCTTGGGAGGGCGGTTTGCGTTGTAGTCCGTCCGATTGTTGCATAGCAGATTTCGATTTCCTTTTGCGCGCCGATACTTCCGGGATGGGAGTTCAGCCGTTTTCCACCTTTCTCGGCACCTTTTACGCCGGAGGCTACAGCGACCATTTGCCGTTGGTTCTTACCCTTCATTGGGCAGACTGAAGGTGCGTTCTTGCAAGTAGTTGGTCATATTGAGGTTTCAAATCTTCGTTTTAGAGATATTCAGATAGCAAATTGAACAGTTTTTGCCATGATTTTCATTCCAAAACTTCTAATAAAGCTTAATTTTGTGGTATGACGTTGGTTTTCTTCTTACTTTTGCAGCTCTTTTAAATAGAATTGAGCCACAGAATAGGCAGATGCCATCAGGCAAACAGCACAAGCGGGAGAAAAAGCACCCATTCCCGTAGCCGTTGGCGCATCTGCATACAGAAAAGGGCATTGATGTTTTAAACTATGCGACAACTAAAAATCAACAAAAGCATTACCAACCGCTCCAGTGCGGCTTTGGACAAGTATTTGGTAGAAATTGGCCGCGAGGAGCTTATCTCCACCGATGAAGAGGTAGAGCTGGCCCAGCGCATCCATAAGGGCGACCAAGAAGCCTTGGACCGTCTGACGAGAGCCAATCTTCGTTTCGTTGTCAGCGTGGCCAAGCAATATCAGAACCAAGGTTTGGCCCTGAACGACCTTATTGATGAAGGCAATTTAGGGCTTATCAAGGCTGCACAGAAGTTTGATGAAACCCGTGGCTTCAAATTTATCTCCTACGCCGTATGGTGGATTCGCCAAAGCATTCTTCAGGCCATTTCCGAGCAGAGCCGCATTGTGCGTATGCCGCTCAATCAGGTAGGCTTCCAAAGCAAGCTTACCAAAGCCATCGTCAATTTTGAGCAAGAGTTTGAGCGTCGTCCCTCCGTGGGCGAGTTGGCAGAGTTGCTCGACACCGATGTGGTCAAGATACAGGAGGCGTTGGGTTCCAACGGCAAGAAAGTCAGTGTAGACGCACCTTTCCAAGACGATGACTCCAACTGTCTCATCGACATCATGACCGACGACAACGCACCGGGCACCGACAACCAAATGGAAAAGGAATCTTTGGCCTCCGACCTCGAAGCAGCCCTCAGTGCCCTGTCCGACCGTGAGCGCCAGGTGTTGAAAATGCTTTTTGGTATCGGACGCAATGAAATGACTGCCGAAGAAGTGGCCAACACCCTCAGTCTTACCCGCGAGCGTGTGCGCCAAATCAAGGAGCGTGCCCTGCGTCGTCTGCGCGAGGCGGACAACATCAACATCCTCATGAAGTATCTGGGATAACGTTTCCCTTCTTCACATACCATCCCAAACGGAAACGAGCCTGTTGCGCTCCTTTTCGTTTGGGATTTTTTTGTCGGCATACGGATGCGGTCTATGGCCTCGCAGTGTCCGCAGGCAGCATCCTTTGTCCCATGAATGAACGAGCCGGTGCAGAAAGGGCGGAAAAAGCCCCCAAATACCCCCTGTTTTATTGCCGAAAAAAAGTTTCAGACCTTCATATAAGATACGTTTATCGTTGAAAATCAGCAGACAAAGACATGAAGGTTTTGAACCATTGCGCGTTGTCGGCCGCCGTATCCTGATGAACGATGCTTTTTTCAAATATTCAATCTGTTTTCTGCTGATTTTCAATGAAAAATGCTCTATTTCTGAAACTTTGAACCTTTTTTACTAAAGGAAGAATTACGTATATATATGGAGCGTTTCAGGAGGAGATAAAGTCATATAGGTGGGGAGAATAGCAGTTTGAGCAGATTGTCCAGCCAAGCAACACTGCCGGAACTATCCCCACGACAACTCTTTGGCAAGTCGCCGACTTGGTTTCACAACTCGCCGACTTGGTTTGCCAACTCGGCGAGTAGAATTTTCAACTCGGCGACTTGTGAGCCCCCTTTTGCTCCATGTTGAACGCGAGGTGTTCATAGCTGATGGGAAGCCGGCAGACAGCTGTTGGGCCAAGCCAAACGGTGCACCAACCGGCCGAGCACTGTCAGCAGCCTGCTTCCTATTTGCAGCTGAAAAACAAAAACGCGGTATAGCTATCTGCTTTTCAATAAAATCCAGTACATTTGTCCGGGATTCCCCACCTTCCTTCCATTCGTGTGTTTGGAAAGGGTGGAGAAGCCGTTCAACTCATGTTTCATATTCCTAAATCCCATCAAAAATGGAAAAGATAATC
The DNA here is from genome assembly GCA_022773145.1 of Bacteroidales bacterium. Lineage (GTDB taxonomy): Bacteria > Bacteroidota > Bacteroidia > Bacteroidales > Bacteroidaceae > Alloprevotella. The sequence goes on along the minus strand of JALEYW010000025.1, from coordinate 15,380 downwards.
GGGCTCATCGATGCCCCTTTCACCCCTTTTGACGCACAGGGGAATGTCAACCTTGCTCCCATTCCCGCCTACGCCCAGATGCTGGCCCGCAACGGTCTGAAAGGCGTTTTCATCAACGGCTCCTCCGGCGAGGGCTATATGCTTACGGAAGACGAACGGAAGCAGCTGGCTGAGGCCTGGGTGAAAGCCGCCCCCGAAGGTTTCAAGGTGATAGTGCATGTGGGCAGTACCTGCGTGCGCAGCAGCAACCGGCTGGCCCGCCACGCCGAGGAAATCGGTGCTTGGGGCATCGGTGCCATGGCCACCCCCTTCCCCCGCATAGGCCGTGTGGAAGAGCTCGTGAAGTATTGCGAGGAAATAGCCTGCGGCGCGCCTTCGCTCCCCTTCTATTATTACCACATTCCCGCCTTCAATAATGCCTACCTGTCCATGTACGACTTCCTCCAAGCCGTCGACGGACGCATCCCCAACTTTGCCGGCATCAAGTACACCTTCGAGAGCCTCTACGAGTACAACCGCTGCCGCCGTTACAAGAACGGCAAGTTCGATATGCTCCACGGCCAGGACGAAACCATCCTGCCCTGTCTGGCCATGGGAGGCGCGCAGGGAGGCATCGGCGGAACGACCAACTACAACGGACGTGCCCTGGTGGGTATCATCGAGGCATGGCAGGCCGGCGACTTGGAGAAAGCCCGCGAGCTGCAGAACTTCTCGCAGGATGTCATCGACGTGATTTGCCATTTCCGGGGTAATATCGTGGGCGGCAAACGCATCATGAAGCTGATCGGGCTTGATCTGGGCCCCAACCGCACCCCTTTCCAGAACATGACCGACGAAGAAGAAGCGCAAATGCGCCGCGAACTCGAAGCCATCCACTTCTTTGAGCGTTGCAACCGTTGAGGCTTCCCTCTTCTTCCTTACAATGAACTTTTAATCTCGATTGCATGAAAAAGAGCTTGTTCCTCCTGATGCTATGCTGTGCCTTCCTGCTGCGGGCACAGGCGGCACCGACCGACAACAACACCTTCAATCGTGTGGCCTTCCGCTCGTTGCCGGCCTTGCAGGTACACTCTCCGCAGGGCGTATCCGCTCCTTTTGCCGGATGCGTCGATGGACGGGTGTGGGTGGCCGGAGGATGCAATTTTCCCGGAGCTGCTGCTGCCGACGGAGGCCCCAAGGTGTACTATTCCGACATCTATGAACTCGACCCCAAGGCACCTTCCGGACAAGCGTGGCACTGCGTGGGCTATCTGCCCACCGAGCTGGCCTATGGCGTGGGCATCACCGTGCCCGAGGGCCTGGTGTGCATTGGCGGCACCGACGGGCGGCGCAGCTATGCCGACGTGCGGCTGCTGACCCGCACCCATGCCGACGACGTGGTCGACACCCCGCTGCCCTCGCTGCCCCAGGGCCTCGACAACATGGCCGGCGGCTACGGAGGCGGCTACCTCTATGTGGCCGGCGGCCAGACCGACGGCCAACCCTCGCAGGCCGCCTTCCGCCTCCAGTGGCCCGGCGGCAAACGCTGGGAACGCTTGCCCGACTTTCCCGGAAAGGCCCGGCTGCAGCCCGTGGGCGTGGTGCAGAACAGCGGCACCGGTCCCTGCTTCTACCTGCTGGGCGGTTTCACCCCCGCTTCGGCCACGGTGCAGGGAGAGGCGCACGCCGACGGCTGGGCTTACGACCCGCGCCGGCAGACGTGGCTGCCCGTTGCGCCCATCGTGCCGCAAGGCAGCACCGAAGCCTTTGCCCCCGTGGGAGCAGTGGCAGTCAGTTCCGGCTGTGCCCACATCGTGTGCATGGGTGGTGTGAACAAAACCATCTTCGAGGCAGCCATCAACCTGCCCTATCGCGAGGTGCAGCCCCCCTTGGGCGATTACCTGCGCCATCCGGTGGATTGGTATCGGTTTAATACTAATTTGTACGTATATCACACCATCACCGACACCTGGGTGGCAGAACCCGGTTCTCCCCTTCTGGCCCGTGCCGGTGCCGGCGTGGTGCAGGTGGGTGCAGACTGGATCGTGGCGGGCGGCGAAGAAAAGCCCGGTGTGCGCTCCGCAGCCGTAACCTCCATGCAAATGGCTTTCACCCCCTCGTTCGGCTGGCTCAACTGGACCGTGCTGGTGGCCTACCTGCTCGGTATGGTCGCTTTGGGCTACTATTTCATGCGCCGTGAGAGCGGTGCCGACGACTTCTTCAAGGGCGGCGGACGCATCCCCTGGTGGGCAGCCGGCATCAGCATCTATGCCACCATGCTCAGCGCCATCACCTACATGGCCTACCCCGCCAAAGCCTACGCCACCGACTGGACGTACTATCCCATGCTCGTCACCATCCTCTTGGTGTCCTTCCCCGTCATCCGCTACTATCTCCCCTTCTTCCGCCGGCTCAACGTGACGAGTGCCTACGAATATCTGGAACGCCGTTTCAATGCCACCACGCGCCTCATGGCCTCCGCGCTCTTCATTGTGTTCATGGTGGCGCGCATGGCTCTGGTGCTCTATCTTCCTTCGCTGGCCCTGACCGCCGTGACCGGCATCAACCTCTACATCTGCATCGTGCTCATGGCCTTAGTCACCATCGTCTATTGCACCATGGGCGGTGTGGAAGCTGTGGTTTGGGGCGATGTGGTACAAGGCATCATCCTGGTGGGCGGAGCCCTCTTCGCCGTGGGCTACCTCGTGCTGGGCACCGAGGGCGGTGTGGCCGGCTTTGTCGAACTCGGCTCCGAGGCCGGCAAGTTCCGCCTTTTCGATTGGAGTCTGGACTATCGCTCGGCCACCTTCTGGGTCATCATCCTCGGCGGTATGGCCAACAACCTCATTTCCTATACTTCCGACCAAACTGTCATACAACGCTATCTCACCACTAAGGACGAGCGCAGTGCGCGTCGAAGCATCCTGATGAACGGCATCATGAGTGTGTGCGTTTCCATCGCCTTCTTCGCCATCGGTGCCGGACTCTACACCTTCTTCAAGACCCATCCCGCCGAGTTGGACTACACCATGCTGAAGGCCGACACCATCTTCCCCTTCTTCATGATGAGCCAGTTGCCGCAAGGCTTGGCCGGTCTGCTCATTGCCGCCATCTTTGCCGCCACGATGAGCACCATCTCGTCGAACATCAACTCCGTGGCCACCGCCTTCAGCGTGGACTTCTACCGCCGTTGGCGACCCTGGGCCACCGACCGCCAGACCCTCAGCGTGGCGCGCCGTACCTGTTTGGTGGCCGGCCTGTTGGGCATGGGCATCGCGTTGCTCATGGCCACGTGGGAGATACTCTCGCTGCTTGACTTCTTCCAGGAAATTCTCGGCCTGCTCTCCAGCGGCTTGGGCGGCCTGTTCCTCATGGGCATCTTCTTCCCGCGCATTGGCGGGCGGGCAGCCCTCTGCGGCTTTGTGGCCGGCGTTGCCGCCGTGTTCGTAGTGCGTGCTTTCACCCCCGTGAGCTTCCTGCTTTATGGTTTCATCGGCATGGCCGTTTCCGTGGCTGTGGCATGGCTGTTGTCGTTCTTTATGCGCGAAGATACCAACCTGGAGGGCCTCACGTGGCAGACGCGCCGCGCCGAGTAGACTCACCGGATTTTACTTTCCCAAAACAAATCTTTTACTACAATGAAATACGATTTCAAAACGCTTGCCGAACAGTACAAGCACGAGTTGCTCGACAAGGTCATTCCTTTCTGGTTAGAGAAGTCGCAGGACAAGGAGTTCGGCGGCTACTTCACCTGCCTTGACCGCACGGGCGAGGTGTTCGACACCGACAAATTCATCTGGATGCAAGGCCGCGAAGTGTGGATGTTCGCCACGCTCTACAACAAGGTGGAGAAGCGGCAGGAGTGGCTCGACTGTGCCATCCAAGGTGCCGAGTTCCTGAAGCGGAACGGCCACGACGGGCAGCTCAACTGGTATTTCTCCCTCGACCGCGAGGGACGGCCTCTCGTGGAGCCGTACAACATCTTCTCCTACACCTTCGCCGTCATCGCCTTCGGGCAGCTGGCCATCGCCACGGGCAACAAGGAGTATGAGGACATAGCCCGCCGCACTTTCGACATCGTGCTTTCCAAGGTGGATAACCCCAAGGGCAAGTGGAACAAGGCGGCACCCGGCGCGCGGCAGCTCAAATCGTTTGCCCTGCCCATGATTCTCTGCAACGTGGCGCTCGAAATCGAACCGCTGCTTGACCCCGACTTCCTGCGCCGCACCATCGACACCTGCATCCACGAGGTGATGGACGTGTTCTATCGCCCTGAGCTGGGGCTCATCGTGGAGAACCTCGGCACCGACGGCCAATTAGTTGACTGCTTCGAGGGTCGGCAGCTCAACCCCGGCCATGCCATCGAGGCCATGTGGTTCATCATGGACCTGGGCAAACGCCTCGGACGGCAGGACCTCATTGAGCAGGCCGTGCAGATTGCGCTCAACGAAGCCGAGTATGGCTGGGACAAGCAGTACGGCGGCATTTTCTATTTCATGGACCGCCTGGGCCACCCCTGCCAGCAGTTGGAGTGGGACCAGAAACTATGGTGGGTACACATCGAAACGCTCATCACCATGCTCAAGGGCTACCGCCTCACGGGCAACCCGAAGTGTCTGGAGTGGTTCGAGCGTGTTCACGATTATGTGTGGACCCACTTTGCCGACCCCGACTATCCCGAGTGGTACGGCTACCTCAACCGCCGGGGCGAGGTGCTGCTCCCGCTCAAGGGCGGCAAGTGGAAAGGCTGCTTCCACGTGCCTCGCGGACTCTTCCAGTGCTGGCAGGTGCTGGAGGAACTGGCAGCGGGCGAGTAGGAGCGCGGGGGGACTGTTCACTGAGCAGAACAAAGTTCGCCAACACGCAGAATAACATGGCTCTATGACGATAGAGCAAATAGTATCAAGGCGCGGATTACAAAACCGCGCCTTGATTATGAACATCCCGAAGCCCTTTGCTGGTGTCCTCCCGAAACGGAGCCTGAGGGTGGTGTGCCACTGGGAGGAAGAAACGAGGTAAATCAGACACTTTCCGCTGCCGGACTACTCTGCCGTACCCGGGCTTGTACAGAAATATTCCATGTTTAGTGGTAAAAGCGCGCTTTTTGGTTTGTATTTTTTGGCAGTTTGACAAGAAAAAACATAGTTTTGCAGCATATAGCTAAAAATTAAACGAAGGAAAGCAGATTTGAAAGAGGCTGCATGTGGAAATACCGACACAAAAACGGAAAGTTGACGGGAAATGCCGTAAGCAAGACACACAGCCCTTTTGTACATGGAGTAATATATTTTATCAGCAACAAACAGCCTATGAATCTCTTTATCCGCAAAACAAGTGAAGAACTGCTCCGCGAAGCCGAAAACGAAGGCGGACGGGGCTTGAAGCGCGTGTTGGGGCCTTGGGGGCTCATCGCGCTCGGAGTGGGTGTCATCATCGGTGCCGGCCTGTTCTCCGTGACCGGCATTGTGGCCGGCGAGCACACCGGCCCCGCCATCGTCGTCAGCTTCGCCATAGCCGCCGTGGCCTGCGCCTTTGCCGGACTGTGCTATGCTGAGTTCGCTTCCATGCTTCCCATTTCCGGCTCTGCCTACACCTATTCCTATTTCACGATGGGCGAGCTGGTGGCATGGATTATCGGATGGGACCTCGTGCTGGAATATGCCGTGGCCGCCGTGGCGGTGAGCATCTCGTGGAGCCGCTATTTCTGCGTGATGCTGGCCGACATGGGCTATGCCCTGCCCGTTGCCTATACCGCCTGCCCCGCCGAAGGCGGTGTGTTCAACGTGCCGGCCGCACTGCTCGTCGTGGTGCTTTCGCTCATCCTGATGCGCGGCACGAAAGGCAGTTCACGCTTCAACGACCTCATGGTGGTGCTCAAACTCGCCGTGGTGCTTGCGTTCATCGGCATCGGGCTGTACTATGTGAACAGCGACCACCTGACCCCCTTCATCCCCGAGAATACCGGGGTGTTCGGTGAATACGGCTGGAGCGGCATTCTGCGCGGTGCGGCCATCGTGTTCTTCGCCTACATCGGTTTCGATGCCGTGAGCACCGCCGCACAGGAAACCATCAATCCGCGCCGCAATATGCCCATCGGCATCCTCGGCTCGCTCTTCATCTGTACCGTGCTCTACATGCTCTTCGCCTTCGTGATGACCGGCGTGGTGGACTATCACGCCTACATCGGTTCCGACAGCATCGCCCCCGCTGCCACCGCCGTGGCCAACATGGGTGAGGTGGGGGCCGACGGCGTGGTAGTGCCCGCCTTTCCGTGGCTCAACCGGGGTATCATCCTCGCCATCCTGCTGGGCTATGCCAGCGTGGTACTGGTGATGCTGCTGGGACAGAGCCGTGTGTTCTACAGCATGAGCAAGGACGGGCTGTTGCCCCCCATCTTCTCCCATCTCCATGCTCGTTTCCACACACCGGCCCGCAGCAACCTGCTTTTCATGACCATCATCGCCATACTGGCCGGCCTTGTGCCTCCCGGCATCGCCGGCGAGATGACCAGCATCGGCACCCTGTTCGCTTTCGCCCTTGTATGTCTCGGCGTGATAGTGGTGCGCCGTACCCAGCCCGATGCACCGCGCAGCTTCAAGACCCCCTTGGTGCCCTACGTGCCCGCTGCCGGCGTGGTGTGCTGCGTGGCCATGATGCTCTTCCTGCCGGCCGACACGTGGATCCGTCTGGTCATGTGGATGGTGTTGGGCATTGACATTTATTCCTATTACGGCCTCCGCCATAGCAAGATTGGCGGCGGTACGGTGCGGCGGCACGGACAGACCATCCTCAGTGCCATCGGCGGTTTCATCTCCCTGCTCTGCGTCATCACCGGCTTTTGGCATCAGCAGACCGTGGGCTGGCACGAAGATCGCACGATGCTCTGGATAGCCGTCATCTTCGGCGTTCCCCACATATTCTTCTTCCTCGTGAGGGGCTTTGCCGCCAAAAAGAAATAAGTAAGATTTTAAATTCAGCTTATGATTATCAATTCCTTGTCGCGTTCGGAACGCACAGAACGCTTGCATCCGTTGTTCAAAAAATTGTTCGATTATATTCGTACCCACGACTTGAGCCAACAGCCCCCGGGACGGATTGTGTTGCAGGGCGACGATTTGTTTATCAATCTGGACCAACCGCAGCTGCGCAGCCGCGAGACGCAGAAGTTAGAGGTGCATCGCCGCTACGTGGATGTCCATTTCCCGCTGAGCGGCGCAGAGGAAGTGGGGTGGCGGAGCCTCGACACCCTGCCTTGCGAGAGCGAGGCACCTTTTGACGAGAAAAATGACTTTGCCCTCTATGCCGCTCCGGCAACCGTCTATTTCACGGTGCATCCCGGCGAGTTTTATGTGATGTTTCCCGAAGATGCTCACGCCCCCATTATCGGAGAGGGCACTTTGCACAAGGCCATTGCCAAGGTGCGCCTTGCGGAGGACGAGTAGAAGTTGAAGAGTTGAAAGTTTATAGGATTGTCATTGCGCGTATATGATTGCGTTTTACAATGACTTTATAAACTATCAACTCTTCAACTTTTTCACTCTTCAATTTTTTCACTCTCTCCTCCGCCTCCCCGCTTGCCATAGGCAGACGGCGTAACGCCGAACATCTTTTTGAAATATTGGCTGAAATAGCGCGGAGAGCCAAAGCCTACAGCCCGGGCAACTTCATCGACAGGGTGACTTTTTCCAATATCTCTGTCGATGAGGCTTCCGCCCCGCATATGCTGCCCTCGCGCATTGCGGATCATGACAGCTCGCATAACGTGAGGAGTTACAATATACAACAAGTGATGTACGGCAACCGGCCGCACGACAGCCGGGTGGACGAGCTGAGGGAAAGGAAATAAATAAGGTGTGCCGAGTTCTGTGTGAAAAAAAGCCGGAGCAGCTGAACGGGCCAAGTGGCTTGGGGTCAACTGCTCCGGCTTTGTTTGCTTGGGAGTTATATTGGCTTGCTTGGGACTTACGGGCTGCTGTTCAGTGCTTCGCAGGATGCAGGGTGAAGAGCTCGATTTGCGGCCATGCTCCCAAACGGTAGGGCACGGAGCCGCCAATGCCCGTCGAAACGTAAAGTTGCTGCGTGCCTTCGCTGTACAGTCCGCCCCATTCGGGCATGAGCCAGCGGGCAGGCGAGAAACTGCCTATCTGCATTTGTAGGGCGTGGGTGTGGCCGGACAGCGTCAGAACGGGCTGTGGCCTGTTGCCCACCACACCGTGGCGCCAATGCCACGGGTCGTGGCTGAGCAGCAGGGTGCAAGCCTGCGGCGGAATGCCCCGGAGTGCTTTGCTCAGGTTGCCGCGCGTGGGAAACGGTGGCTTGCCCACGTTCTCCACTCCGGCTACATACAGCGTGTCGCCCTGACGCACGATGGCCTGATGTGCATTGTTCAGCACTTGCCACCCCATCAGCTGTTGGGCGCGCAGCAGCGTTTGCAGTTCGGCACGCTGTCCGGTGGGTGAAAGGCCGGGCTGGTAGGTCATGTAGTCGTGGTTGCCCAGCACAGACAGCACCCCGTCCGTAGCTTGCAGCCGCCGCAACACCTGCACGTAAGGCACAGCCTCGGTAGCCGAAGTGTTCACCATGTCGCCCGTAAAGACAATCAGGTCGGGGCGCAGGCTGTTCACGCTGTCGACGAGGCGCGCCATGAACGCGGTGTCGCCGCCGTAGGTGCCCAAGTGGAGGTCGGAGAGCTGCACCACGCGATAGCCGTCGAAGGCGGTCGGCAGCCCTTGTAGGTACAGGTGCTGTCGTTTCACCTGCAGTCGTTGCCAGCCCCAGACACTGCCGTAGATTTGTATGGCAGCGGTCAGCACGGCCAGCCACATACCGATGCGCACGGTCGGAGTTTCTGCTGCCGGGAGGGCTAAGCCGAGAGCCTTGCCGGTCAGCGCGGTGAGCACAAACACGAGTTTGGGAATGCTGATGCAAATGAGCAGCACAAAGGCCACCTGCATCAGCTGCGGCACCCGCACATGGCACAGCAACAAACCCAGGCACGCCAGCGACAGGAGGGTGGGGGCAAGCAGTAGCAGTGTGCGCCACACTCCCGGGTGCAGACGCGTAAAGTGCCACCAGATAAAGAGGTCGGGTAGCACTATCAATAAAATAAGGAAAAGGGAAAAGCGGAACATGGCGGAATAGGGAGTGATTTTATAGTTATTTATAGCTTTCTATAGAATTCTCTCGCTATCTATCGCTTCCTATAGCTATCTATCAAAAAACATAAAGCTCAAAAGGCACCCCAGCCCTTTAGATTCAAGAGCGGGCTTAGCTGTGCCGTTGCTGTTCTTGTTGTTCCTGCCATTTTTCGCGGGCAAACTCCTGCATATCAGTCACTTTGTCTTTCTCGTCGACGATTTCCGTGCCCAGCATGGTTTCTATGACATCTTCCATGGTCACGATGCCACGGAAGCAGCCGTATTCGTCGATAATGATGGAGATATGTTCTTTCTTGGCCAGCAGTTTCTCCCAGATGTTCGACACCGGTTCCGTTTCCTGGAACGTGAGTACCGGTCGCACGATGTCCGAGAGTTTCAGGTCGAACTTGTCCTCGGCCAGTTTTTCCAGGATGTATTGTCGCAGCACGTAGCCCTTGATATAGTCGTCGTTTTCTTCGTTGTAGATGGGTATGCGCGAGTATGTGCGGAACGCCTCGTTGCTGTAGAACTCCTTCAGCGTCATGTTTTCCTCCGCCATTTCCACCACCGAGCTGGGTGTCATAATGTCGCGTGCTTTCACGTCGTCCAGTTTCAGCAAGTTCTGGATCATGCGGTTCTCTTTCTTCTCCAGCACGCCCTCTTCGGCTCCCACGGTCACCATGGCCGAAACCTCTTCGCGGCTCACCGACACAGGGTGTTTCTTGCCGGAGAAAATGTGCGTGATGAGTTCCGACATCAGCACCAGCGGGTAAGTGATGAACACCATGCCGTGGATGATGCGTGCGGAGGTGATGGCCAGCGAGCGCCAGTAAGCCGCGCCGATGGTCTTCGGGATGATTTCGGAAAGAACCAGGATGAGCAGGGTGAGGAGGGCAGAGGTCAGCGCGAAAAATTCGCTGCCGAAGATCATTTCGCTCTGTGCACCTACGCCGGCTGCACCCACCGTGTGGGCAATGGTGTTGAGCGAAAGGATGGCTGAGATGGGCTTGTCGATGTTCTGTTTATACTTCTTCAGTAGTGCCGCGCCCGGTCTGCCCTCTTGTTCGAGCATCGTAACGAAAGACATAGGAATGGAGAGCAGTACGGCTTCAAGAATAGAGCAGAGAAATGAAATGCCTAAAGCTGTGAAAAGATAGAGGAGTAAAAGCCCCATGTAAGAACGTATTGGTTAAACGGAAACCCCTGGCCCACAATAAGCTTAGTTTATGGATGTGCCCCGGTCGGAGTGCTTTAAGATGCACGGCGACTGACGTAGGGAGCGGTTTGTTGGACAAAAAGCTAAATTGCCCCGCATTTTACGATATCGGGTGCAAAGATAGTGCAAGGCGAGCGCAAAGCAAAATGAAAAGCCTTGGATTTTCATTTTCTTTGCCGAGCCGCCGCCTATCTTGGCGAAGCAAAGTGTGCAAGGCGAGCGCAAAGCAAAATGAAAAGCCGTGCAAAGTGAGAGAAAAGAAAGAAAAAAACCGCAAGGTTTTGCAATTTCTTTTCCGAACTGAAGCCAATGTTATGAAGTATGTACAAAGAAAGTCACCGGCAGAGCGGAAGGAAACCGCTTTACCGGTGGCTGTGTCAAAATGTTTTGGAAAAGGGAGTTGGAAGTTATTCCACCACCTCTTCAAACTGGTCTTTGCCTACGCCGCAGAGAGGGCAAACCCAATCGTCGGGAATGTCTTCAAAGGCAGTTCCGGGTTCAATACCACCTTCGGGGTCGCCCACGGCAGGGTCGTACACCCATTGGCACACAACGCAATAATACTTTTTCATGTGGATGTGAATAAAATGTGAGAGGTTAATAATAAAGCGTACAGTCGTCGCGCATCATGCGGCATTCCACCTTTTCCCAGTTGATGAGGTGCCAGTAGTTGGTCACATAGTCGGCGCGGCGGTTCTGATAATCTAAGTAGTAAGCATGTTCCCACACGTCGATGCACAGCAGCGGGTTCATGTTTTGTGTCAGCGGGTTGCCCGCATTGGGTTCGGCCAACACGTGCAGTTGGCGCTCGTTGTCGATGGCCAACCACACCCAGCCCGAACCGAACAGGCTGATGGCCGTATCGCAGAACAGTTTCTTGAAGTTGTCCAGGCTGCCAAAAGCCGCACAGAGCGTTTGGCTGAGCATCGGACTCATAGATACGGGATGCGGACTGAGCTGTTTGAAAAAGAGGATGTGGTTCCAGGCTTGTGCGGCGTTGTTGTAGAGCGGTCCTGAAGCCCGGCAAATGATTTCCTTCAAAGGCAAATCCTCGTAGGGGGTGCCTACGATCAAACGGTTCACGTTGTCCAAGTAAGTTTTCAGGTGCTTGCCATGATGGTAAGCCAGCGTCTCGGCACTCATGCGGGGTTCGAGCGCATCCTGCCCGTAAGGCAGTTCCAACATCTTGTGTGTCATAGGCTTTCAAGTGATAAAAAGGTGAATAATGCTCTTTATTGGCGGCAAGTTCGGCATTTATTTTGAATGGTGGCAAGCAAAAAAGTCGAAAATATTCCACCTTTTGTATCTTTTCGCTTTTTTTTCTTTATAAAAACGCACTTTGTGTGATGCAGTTGGCATTTGGGGAGATAAAACGTCCGGTTTGGGCGTGGGATGTCGGGTCTTGTAGGATAGGAAACGGGGGTGAGCCGCTTTCAGGTGACGGGCATTTTGGCATCCGTGATGCTGAAAATTTTGTCAAAGTGCTTTCTCCAAATGTTTTCCGCAATGCCTATTTGCAGGCTGTAGAAGCGTGTGCCGCCGGTGCGGTGGTGTGCCATTTGGCGGAGCAGTTCGTCGGACACGGCCGGAATGCGGAAATCCGTTATCCAGAGCACGTCCGAGGTGGCGTGCTCCGGGTGGTTGTCGAGCAGCGAAAACGTGGCCTGCAGCATGGCCCGTGCATCGGTGCTGCCGGTCGGACGTTCGCGGAAGAAGCGGAGCAACTCCGTGCGGTCGCGTAGCACATCGATGGGCACGGCCCGCACGGCAAATGCAATGAGGTAACACGGCCGTTGCTGCCTGTGGCACAGTTCGGCCAGCCGCATGGTCAGCGAAAAGGCAATCTGTCCCGGCTCGCCCATCATGCTGCCCGAACGGTCTACGCACACAATCATGGGACCCTTGGGGCGGGCCGGTTTCGTGTGCAGGCTACGGGCCGGATGCAGCATCTCGCTGCGGTGGTCGAAGGTCTGTAATTGTTGGGTCAGGTATTTCCGTAAAAAGATTTCCTCCAGTGCGGGGTCAAGCCATTGTGCCAGTTCCGAGGGGAGCAGTGCCCCGATGTCGTGCCCCTGGCTGATACCGGCAATGTCGCTTGGCGCGGCGTGGGTCAGGGCTTCCGTATGGCCAGAACCCGTTTTTTGCCGCAGGGTGCCGGCTGGGTTGGCTTTGCGGCCCATGATGTCTGTGATTTGTTCCAGCACCTTGTATTTCCGTTGCAGCTTGGCGATTTTGGCCAGACGTTCAAATTCCAGCGAGTTCCACCGTCCGCCCATCAATGCCCAGGTCTGGAAAAACGTCACTTCGTCAATGCCGTGTTCCGCCAGGTAGTCCGGGGCAGCGCGCAGGTTGGTGCGCAGCAAGCGGTCCTGCATCTCTCGGCGTTCGTCCAACGCTTGTCGGTTTTGCGCTTCGAGGTGTAGGTTGAGGTGGTCTTGCCAGTTGTCCAGAAAGTTCTGCCAGGTGCCATCGTCGTTCCAGCGTCCTTCCTCGCCGAATTCATGCTCGTAGAAAGCACGTTCAAAACCTTGTCCCTCATACTTCCCGGCCACTTGCTGCACCAGTGCCAACCATCCGCCGCGCCGGTTCGTCAGGCTCCAGCAGGAGGCGGCTTCTATTTGCTTCTGTTCCGCCGACGCGCGTTGCAGGTGGTAGTTGGCCTTTTGCAGCATGAGCGAAACGAACTGCACCATGGTGTCTATAAAGATGCGAGCGCACACCGGGCTGCCCAACACTTGGGCGCGCAGCGTGACGTCGCTCATGATCTGCGTCAGGTAGGAGGCAATGGCGTCTTCGCGGTGAAGTTCGGGAGCTTCGCACTCGCCGGTTTCGGCAAAGTGTTGCAACAGGTGCATGTAGACCGCCGGTGTGTAGCCTTTTTGCTTATTCATTGTACAGCAATTTGCGGATGTCGGCCCGGGTTAAAGCTATCTGTTTGTAAAAGGCCGGCAGTTGGGCGTCTATGAAAGAACAATCAGCCGGGGTAATGAAAATATTATCTTTCAAACGTTTCACCAGTTGCTCTAATTGAATGCAGATTGCTTCGGTTTGCGCCTCGTAGTCAGGTAAAGAAATGGGCTCCTGCGGGGGTGTATGCGCAGAAGGGATGTCACCAAGCAAACCCGCCGATGGATTGAGCAAAGCACTGCCTTTCTGACGCATTTTGAAGGCTACACCATTTATATATATATGTGTGTTATCGCGGCACAGGGTAACTTGTTCCACCTTTTGGGGTTGTGTGGCTGTGGGCCAATCAGGCGAAAACATCCGCACAATGCTTCTTCCGGGACGGGAGGGGTCGGCGTAGATGATGCCTTGTGCCGGAGAGGTGTGTGCCGAAGAAGTGCCACGCATGGGCATCCGCTTGAAATCGGTGATGAATACATACGTGTGCCCCGTGCCGTGGTTTTCTATTTGGTAGAAGAAACCGTCGGTTATCAGCAGGTTGTCGTCGCGGTGGTCGCCTTCGCGTTGGGCTTTCTGCAACGCTTCGTGGGCACGGCGGACCCGCAAATCGGCCTTGACGGTTTGTGCCAGCTGTTCCAACTGTTTTTGCAATGGGGACGTTGCGGCTTGCCATACAATGCGGCGGACGGTGGCAATCTCTTCCGGCTCGTTCCACAAGCAGTGGTACAGAGGTAACATGTCCTCCACATCAGCCTCCGGACGGTCCTGCAAGTAGGCCGAAGTGCGCAACAGTCGTGCTATGTGTTTCCAACGGCGGTCGCTGATGTATATGCTGCGTGGCAAGTCGCTACCTTCAGGTGTTACTCTTTGTAGGGATTGCCGAATGAGGCTGATGACATTCAGTAGGGCAGGGGAGAGGGGTAGCGATTGGGCTTCCTGTTGCCATTGTTTGTACTCGGCCTGTTGTATGGAGGCTTGGGGAACCGGGGGCAACACGTCTGATTCCTGTTCGCACAGCATCTGCCGGAACACGGCTTCTTCTTTGATGTTGCTGCACACCAACCGGATGAGAAAACGGTCCCACAGGGCTTCCAAACCTTCGCCTTTTGCCGGCAATTCGTTCGACGCGGCCACCAGCAACTTGAGGGGAAGCTGTTCTTCGCGGTTGCCGTTGCGGAAGAGCTTCTCATTCATTACCGTCAAAAGCGTGTTTTGTATGGCCGGTCCGGCTTTCCATATCTCGTCAAGGAACACCACGTCGGCTGTGGGCAGGTAGCCCGTCGTGGTGCGTTCGTAGCAATCGTCCGTTTTGAGCCGCGCAATGCTGACGGGGCCGAACAGCTCGTCGGGGGTGGAGAAGCGCGACATCAGGTATTCAAACGACGTGGCTTGTGCAAAGGCCGTTTTCAGCCGGCGTGCCACCATCGATTTTGCTACCCCCGGTGGTCCTAACAGTAGTAGGTTTTCTCCGGCTAAAGCTGCGAGAAGAGCCATGGATGTTTCCGTCTCCTTTTCATAAATACCCTTTTGCAAATCGGCAATTAAGTGTGCAATGCGTTGTTTGAGTTGTGCCATTTTAGTTTGTCCTATTTGCGTGCAAAGATAGTGCAAGGCGAGAGCAGAGTAAAAAGGAAGCCGAAGGATTTGCTTTTTCTATGCCGAGCCGCCGCCTATGTTATGAAAAGTAAGTTGTAACGGCACACAAAGAGGGCACAAGAAAAAGCACAATTCGGCACACAAAAAAACACACACTGAACGTATTGAAAATCAGACGTTTTCAGCCATCGCTGAAACACTCGTGCGCACACACTTTCGCACACTCCACAGCACAAAGAAGAAAGAAAGGAATAAGAAAGAAAAATATAAAAGAAAGAAATTTCTTTTTTTACAAAAAGAAAGGGCGCGTACACGCGCGTGAGAGAACAAGAAACAGAATATCTTCTTTCTTGGAGATGAAAGGCGGAGCACGTATACGTGCGTGTGAGGCCCCCCTCCAAAATAGTTGCCGACAATTTTTTTCAACTCGCCGATTAGGAAAAAATAGTCCAGGACTTTTCGCGCACAAGTCGCCGACTTGTTGCGGCCATCAATCATCTGCCATCGTTTCCTATAGCTTCCTATTGCTATCTATAGCCTTCTAT
>JALEYW010000021.1:0-73296 GCA_022773145.1 Bacteroidales bacterium | reverse complement strand
TATTTGGATTATGGCAAAGCCTTAAAATATATCATCTTGAATTCTGCGATTGAAGATGCTGACGTTAATAAATTTAAGAAGATGGTTGAGGACTTAAACAAATACGCAGAGAATGTTCCCATATTATTATATGGTAATGGGTTGCTTGAGTATTCCCTTCTTGATATAAATCATACGGAAATAATGTGGAGTTCTTCCAATGGATATGATATGCTCATTCCTGAAGAGAATTGTGAGATAGATGTTTGACATTTCAAAAAAAGACATGATATGAGTTCAATATTAAAAATATTAGTAGATATTCAGTGCCTTGTCTATTGCGATTTTGAACTAGTTGGCGAAGCTTTCCCAAATTCCATATTTAAAATGGAACTGCGTAAAGGAATGTATATTATAGAATTTAGAAAAGATGATATTAGTCTGAAATCAATCAAATATAAAATTGAGTCTAATGATGAGGATTATCTATTAGAAGAATCTATAGCTAGTATATATGTAAAAGAAAAGGAAACGAAAAGAAGAAAGGAGATTTCTGACAAGAAAGTTACCTGGATCAATGTTGGTGATAAATGGAGAATTACGTCTGTAGATGATTACATTCTCAATTCCGTGACTGGGGAGTCATGGGTAGACCTTCCCAACAGCTACATTTTATTACCAATGGGACAACATAAAGATTCAGACATTGATGCATGCGGCTATATTCCGTTCAATATTGGTGGAACGTTAAAGAAAGATGATCTAAAAGGTTCTTTTATATCGGGAGGGAAATGGGGTTGTTTGGACAAATCTGGAAAGGTTGTGATACAACCAATATATAGTCATAAAGTATTTTTTCAAAACGATCAGGTCACAAGTACATACAATTGTTGCGTATTTGCCGGCGTAATAAACACATCTGGAGAAAAAGTGTTTTCTGAATTTGATCACATATTCCCGATTGATGAGGTTCTAGGCTACTATGATGTGTCAATGCAAAATAAGCATGGGATAATTAATAAATATGGAGACCTCTTGTTGCCTTTTTCCTATTTGGAATTTGGGTATCATACAAGCAAGGCAATTTGGGCACTAGATCCATTGTCAAGCAAATGGGGATTTATAGGATATGATTCTACTATAGTACTGCCTTTTATCTATGACAAAGTAAATGATGCAGAAGATGGCTATTTTGTATGTAAAAATGAGAGATGGGGTACAGTGGATCTTGATGGAAAAGTAATTGTAGATACAAAATACAATATAGTAACGAAGGTGACAAAACAGTATTATAATCCCAATAATCAATCTGGGGATTCAGATTATTTGTATAACTGTTACTCCATAGTTACCATCTTCAATGACCATAAAGGTTGTAAATATGGTATCGTGAATACAATCTTTGAAAAAAACTTTGCATCACCTACAGCAACAATAGCATTTAAGGAAATTATTCCATGTAAATATGATGCCGTTTATTCTAATTGGGGCAAACATTATACAGATGAACAATTGGTTGAAGCTGCATCAAGCCAATTAGGTTACTCCGATGGTTATTTCGAAATAGCAGATGTGTATTTCGTCATAAAACGAAATCATATCCAATGTGATAGATATGATGACAAGGGTAATATTACATATTCATTTACATGTGACGAATTTAATTCAAAATACAAAATCCTTTCACATAAATACTATCTGAGGAAAGCGGATTCTCAATTTGACGACCATCCATATGATATAATAAAATCTATTGATTTCTATGATGGTACTATATTTGAAAAAGGTATCTATCCCGACGATTGGGATGGTTACTCATCTGTACCTCCAGTAGAGATTATCGACGAAAGGTGCAAAATATCCTTTTTGATAGGAAAGAAAGATAACGAATGGTACGTATTCGACAATAGAGAATCCAATTTATACTCATATAAGAACCTCACTCCAATTGCAATCATATTCACCTATGAATGTGATGAGATAATTGAATTTGGCGTTCTATGTAATGGGGAGTTCTTTGCAATAGTAAAAATAGGGATTTATAAGAAACTATTTATTATTAATGATAATAAAATAGTCTATGAGTCCGATTGTATGGTGGAATTACATTCATCATACTATGAGCTTACGCATTCAATACGAGCTTATTATGAAGAATATCGAATAAATACTTTAAACCATGATTATTTTATCACAAGATTAAATACAGAGAAATGGCAAATTTTAAAATACGCTAACACCTGTAAGAGTTACAGAGGAGATATTTTTAAATCTTCAGAATTTGATTTTATAAAGTTTATAGATGAAAATAGTGTGGAGGTTCATTTATATCACAATGGGCGTACACTATATAATACAATGTCCACATTGTGTTGGGATAATATGAAACCTGATAGCAATAGATGGAAAGTATCTCCTTATGAAGAGAGAAACTGTAATTGGGTGGCTGTTTATGATTTTGAGACGGAGAAGGAAGGTATAGTAATTGAAGAACATGATAAATTATCTGAAATAGAGGATCCTGTCTATGGTGGATATGATATCGTTGGCAAGGTTCCAGAAGAGATTATTATTCCTTTCAAATGGGATTATGCAAGAATGTTTTACAGCGAGAAAAATCCAATAATTGCAGTAGGAAATTACACGGATAAAAAAGTTGGTAATTATCTGGGGGCTAAAAATGAATTGAGATGCGCTATTATGGATACAAAGAAACAATTTTTGAGTAATTTCATTTTTGGTCGTATAACCACAGGTTTATCTTGTCAAGATTTATGCTTTCATATAGGAGGATATATGGTAAATGTCAATCTCGTTCAAGATGACATTGTCTATTCAATTCCCTTTTTGAATTATGAATCCTATGATAAAAACGGTAAGTGTTTTAAAGGTTCACCATTTAATAATGTGAAATTATTTATTGATACCGAGACAACTGGATTGCCTCTTAACGACAAACTTCCATATACAAATTTGGATAATTGGCCTCATCTTGTTCAAGTTGCATTAATAATAGAAGATGAGAATTACGGGGTTTTATCGAAACGAAACTTTATATTGAAACCAGACGGGTATTCTATTCCTGAATGCTCTACAAAAATTCATGGAATATCCAATGAGAGAGCTGTAAAGGATGGAGAAGATAGAAATAAGGTTCTTTCCTTCTTAGATATTGTCTTATATAATTCCGACATAGTAATAGGGCATAATGTTTCATTTGATATAAATGTAATCAAATCTGAAATAATAAGAGTCAAAGGAATAGAGAATGCATTTTTTGTTAAGAAGAATCACTATGTTATTGACACGATGAAGTTAGGAATGGATATATGTAAGATACCTAATCTATCATTCTATTCACGTCGGAGTCAACCCTATAAGTACCCCAAATTAGATGAACTCTACTACAAGTTATTTAATAAGCATTTTGTTAATCAACATGACGCTATGGCTGACGTGCAGGCTACATATGATTGTTATTACGAACTAAAAAGAAAAACAGAATGATAAGAAAGTACGACACAAATGAAGATGTTTTGGTAGCAAGGAAATCTGACTATCAGAATAACAATATCGGTGATGGTTATTTCATTGTCCCCAAAGAAGAGTGGCTTTGTGAAGATGATGGACTTAACAGTTTTCATCTATTCCTCACCAATGTAGATAGAAACAGAATATCCTTATTCTTGACAAGTGAAGGAAATCCTGTCATTTTTAGTGAACTGCCCTTATCACGAAGAAGTGATTATGTTGAAATATGACCATTCCAGAAACAGAAAGAAGTATTGAGTATGACCGAACTCGAACTACAACAATACCTGCTCCGCGAGTACCCACAAGAGAATGCTCGATGTGAGTGGAAGGAATTTAAGAATCTGAAGAACTCGTTCTGCGGGGACGAGAAGGATGACGTTATATCCTACGTGTCGGCTATTGCCAACATGGAGGGTGGTTTCCTTGTGGTGGGTGTGCATGACAAGACTCTGGAGATTGTCGGTACTGATACCTACAACTATGACAGGCAGAAGGCGATTCTTCGTTTGACGGATAGGTGTGCAAACCTGTCAAGTGAAGGACTAGACATTATAGAGTACATCACATCTGACACTCAGAGGAAGGTGTGGGTGATTCGTATTCCGAAGCATCTACCGAAGCGTCCTGTGTATGCTCATGATAAAGCATGGCAGCGTATTGAAGATTCGCTTGTAGAGTTAACACTGGAGCGACTGAATGCAATTCTTGATGAGCCTCTATTCACGGGTAGTGACTGGTCGGCAGAGATTGTACCGAATGCAACTATTGATGATTTGGATGAGGTGGCGATTGCCAAAGCTCGTGTGATGTTCAAGAAGGTGCACAGTCGCATTCCTGCTGAGGAAGTAAACGCTTGGTCGGTACCAGAGTTCCTTAGCAATGCAGGTGTGATGATTGACGGTGGTATCACTCGTGCAGCTATCATATTGTTAGGCAAGCCTGTGTCAGTCTTCAAACTCCGTCCTGCTGTAGTGAGGGTAACTTGGTCACTACGTGATGAACACGAAGATGTAATTGACTATGAACACTTCACTGCGCCATTCATCTTGACAGTTGACCAGATACTTGCCAAAGTGCATAACCTAACGATGCGCGAGATGCCAGGCGGCACGATGTTCCCTGATGTAATGCAGCAATACGATGACTATTCCATGCGCGAAGTGCTTCATAACTGCATCGCACATCAGGATTATACCCTACAGGAGAGAATCAATCTTGTGGAGAATCCAGGATTCCTGTATTATGCTAATGGTGGTAGTTTTATTCCTGGCTCCCTGCAAAAGGCATTGGCTACACATGGCCCACAGCGCCACTACCGCAATGAATGCCTTTGTAATGCGATGGTGAACTTCAATATGATTGATATTGTTGGTCGTGGCATACGCAAGATATTCAATCAGCAATGGGAACGCAGATTCCCTATGCCTGATTACGAGATAGATGCAGCCAAGAAGGAAGTGGCAGTTCGTTTATACGGCAATGCCATCAATGAGAAATACACCAAGCTGTTGAAAGAGAAAAAAAACTTGTCATTGGAAGACTGTATCTTGCTTGATGCTGTGCAGAAAGGGCACCGACTGAGTGAAAGTGATGCCAAAAATCTTTTGGAACGAGGATTGGTAGAGGGTGAATATCCAGACCTGACCATATCCTTGAGCATAGCAAGGCAAACGAAACAATTGCCGGAATACACCAAAGTAAAAGGACTTGAACGCGACAAGATAAAGCAGATGGCTTTGCAGTTCATTCAAAATGCAGGGGAGGATGGCGCAAAGAAAAACTCCATATTGGATTATCTCAAAGAGGTACTTCCCCAAAGAAATAGCCAAGAGCAAAACCTTCGTTTACTAGGTAATATCCTTAGTGAAATGAATACTGACGGCTCTGTCGTTCTTAGAGGGAAGTTATGGTTTGCATGTAAATGAATAGAAAATGACTAAAGAATGACTAGTAAACAAATAAATGACTAGATAATGACTAATAACGACTAGTAAATGACTAATCGGAGGCTTATAGTCGTAAAAGTAGTCGTTTCCCGATAGTTTAGTCGAACTGTTAGTCGAAGTATAAGACGAAAAGAAACAAAATATGTTATTCGGAAAGAAAATAAGAGAGCTCAGAGACGAGCAAGGAGTGCTACAACGACAGTTGGCGGCACTATTGGAGATTGACACACCCATGTTCAGCAAGATAGAGCGAGGTGACAGACGGGCAAAGCGCGAACATGTTATCAAGCTTGCAGCATACTTACATCAGGACGAGAAGGAAATGCTGACGTTGTGGTTAGCAGATAAAGTTCTTGATGCAGTAGGCGATGATGAATTTAGAAAAGACGCAATCAAAGTTGCGCAGGAACAAATCCAAAAATTATGACAGCAAAAACGGCAATTGGGATGTCAACAACCGCAAATCACCAATCTGTGATAAGAAGTCTCATCCTCGCATCTTGGGAATCAGTTGCAAATGGTGTAATAGTTTGGGAACATTGTGACATCAGCGAACCAAGCGGCTATCTGTAACATGTCGATAGTCAATAGGAGAAAAATACATTTATAGTTCAAGCATGAAACAGATAGAAAAAGCCATATTCAACCGCACCGAGCGGCTGTTGGGAACAGAGGCCGTAGACCGTCTGTCAGACCTGCGCGTCATTGTCATCGGCGTGGGCGGCGTAGGCAGCTGGTGCGCAGAAAGCCTCGTGCGCTCCGGCATCCGCCATCTCACCATTGTCGACTCCGACCGCGTGTGTATCACCAACGTCAACCGTCAGCTCATGGCCACCATGCAAACAGTGGGCATGGTGAAGGTGGAGGCATTGCGGCAGCGGCTGCTCGCCATCAACCCTTCGGCGGAGATAGAAGCACGGCAGCAAATCTATTCCGAAGAAACCGCTGCCGACTTCCACCTCGAAACCTACGACTACATTGTCGATGCCATCGACTCCCTGCAACACAAGGCCCAGCTCATACTCCATGCCTGCCGCACCAAAGCCCGCTTCTTCTCCTCCATGGGAGCCGCCCTCAAGCTCGACCCCACCAAGATAGCCGTGGCAGAGTTCTGGAAGGTGCGTGGCTGCCCGTTGGGAGCCGCCCTGCGCCGCAGGTTCAAGCAGCAGGGAGTGCGCCCCTCGCGCAAGTTCAAGTGTGTTTACAGCGAAGAGCTGTTGCCCAATCTGGGAGCATCCCACGCCTGCGGCACAGCTGCCTGTATGTGCCCCAAAGCCGAGCAAGGTTCCGGCCACCCAGACCTTGTCGATCACGAATGGTGCAGCTCGAAAGCCCAAATCAACGGTAGCCTGGCCCACATCACCGCCATCTTCGGCTTCACCCTCGCCGGCCTCATTGTGCAGGATGCCGTCCGGCGTCTCAACGACGAACGGGCTGGCCTCTGCTGATAGTATTTAGTTTTTTCTATGGATATCTATAGTTATCTATAGTTATCTCTAATTATCTATAGCTTCCCCCTTAATTAACTCTTGTCCAAGTAAAAGTCGCGGCAAAGGTTGGCGTAAGCCTCGGAGCGTCCGCCGTCATCACCCACTAATACCAGTTCGTCGTGTCGCATCGGAGCAGGGTGAGGACGTAGCTCCAGCAGCGTGCGCTTGGGAGGTTTTCCCGGGCGTGTCACCACATCTGTTCGGCGTGTTACGTAAAGACCATGTACTGCCGCCAGTGGCAGGAAGCGTGGCAGGGCCTGCGTGGGCAGGATGAGCGAAAAGCGCGCATGGGGATTATTCGGTTCCAAGAGTTGGCAAACGGCGTGCAGCAAAGCCTCAAACCCCATTCCGCCGCCCGAGGTATGGCGTGCCGTGGCGCGTGCCATGCCTGGCGGTAGCAAATCTTCCTCGTGGTAAGGAGGATTGCTCAGCAGGCAGTCAGCCTTCGGGGCGGTGGCCGCATAACGGCACACATCAGCGAGCACAATCTCCGTGTGGTGGGCAAACGGCGATGCAGCCACATTCGTCATGGCATCTCTTGCAGCTTCAGGGTCAATTTCCACCCCCGTGACCCAAGCTTTCGGAGCCCGTTGAGCCGCCATCAGCGCAATCAGTCCGCTGCCGCAACCAATGTCCGTGATGTGCCGGCAGCCGGCCACGTCGGCCCATGCTCCCAGCAGCACGCCGTCCGTTCCCACCTTCATGGCGCAGTGGGCATCCTTTATGATGAATTGTTTGAAGGTAAACATGAAGATTTTATAATTTATAATTTATAATGAGGGCTATGCCGATAGTGGCGGCGGTTCTGCATCGTCCTGTATGATGGCCGCAGGCTTCATTATACATTTTACATTAAAAATTACATTGTACATTATAAATCGTTTCATCTCGCAAAGGTAGCAATACCATTGAATAGGGATAAAAAACAAGTCATTTACTGCGGATGAAACCCGAAATGCGCTTCAAAATCCTTTCATAAGGACAATTCTTCCTTGTAAACGTCCTTTTGTCGGCCTCTGCGCCGCCCGAACTTTGCACCCGGATATTTGGCTAAACACACAAAAGTGTACGGACGATGTATGGTTTACTTTCAACATACGCGAGGACCTCTTGCCGGGCTTGAAGGTGGGCACGGAGACGCAAGTGTATCTGCCGGCCTTCGACAAACACGTGGCCGTGCGCATCACCCGGATGAAGGATGTCGGCACCTTCGCCGTGTGGAAAGCCACGAAGGCACTCGAAGGCTTCGCCCTCAAGACTTTTGAGGTGAAAGCACGACCCCTGGACTTGGACGGACTGGACGAGGTGCGCAGCGGCATGTCCGTGGCGTTGGAAGTAGACAGGAAGTAAGGTTTCCTGTTTTGATGGTTATGAGGTTATAACCTCAGAACGTATCTCCTGCACAAACCCCTCCCGCTCTTTCCAGAATAGTATGAGATCCATTCCCAAGCAAACAGCCGATGTTTGCCGCCGTCTGTGCCGCATATTCCGGCGCGAGCTGCGCATCTTCGCGCATCGTCCGCTTTTCCTCTTCACGATGATAGTAGCCCCCGTGCTGTGCATCGTTTTCTTCACCTCCCTCATGTCCGACGGGTTGCCCACCAAGCTACCCACCGCACTGGTCGATGAGGACGACACGCACATCACCCACACGGTGGTTCGCATTCTCGACTCCATGGAGGTGACGGACATCGTGGCACACTACGCCAACTTCAGCGAGGCTCGCAAGGCCATGCAGCGCGGCGAGATTTACGGCATCATCCGCATCCCCTCCACCTTTACCCGCGACTTGTGGCAGGGCGAACAAACGCACATCGGACTGTATTGCGACATGTGCTCCATGCTTTACTACAAAATTCTGCTGCTCACAACGACCAACGTGTCGTTGGAAATGAACAAGGACATCAAGGTGGAACGCTGCCTGCCCTCCGCCACCCGGCGGAAGGAGAAGCGGAATGGCGACTGATGGTATTTTGTGACTTTTTAACTAAACCTTGAAAATGTAAAGGTTTTGAGGATTAAGGTTTTGAGGTTATGAGATGCCTTTCCAAAAGTTCTGGAGCTGTTCTCAACAGTCCTGGAGTTGGTTTGCCAACTCGCCGAGTCCGGCGAAATAGTCGGCGACTTGTGCAGAAAACTTCACGCAGTGTCCGGCTGGGCAGGCGAAGCGGATAAATCACGCTGAAAAGTCGCAATATGTTGTGTGAATTACCCTTTTCGCGCGCGCGTATATACGCTTTTTATTTCCCGAAAAAAGCATTCACCCCTTCACGTGCAGTGCGTTTTCTGCTGATTTTTCATTGGTTTAGAGTGTGAAGGCTTGGATTTCAAAGTGTTCACATGGGCAGCAAAGCATTCACACGGGTGGTGAACGATTGTGAAGGGTTGAAATACCAAGCCTTCACACCGGAAAAGCGCCTCGAAATCAGGAGAAAAGCAGCATTCATGCCCTTATTGCTGTGAATACTTGAAAAACAAAGCCTTCACACTTGAAGTAGCTGAAAATCAGGAGAAAACAACCGCTGTGTGAAGGGGTGAATGCTTTTTTGAGGGAAAAAATACGTATAGGAAAATCGAATTTACGGGCCGAAGTTGGCAAATTGCTACGTTACTTTTTTGTGAATGTACAATGAATAATGAACAATGAAGGCTGCGCCGATGTGAATGTATAATGTAATGATGTATAATGAAGCCTACGGCAATGAGGCAGGCGGTTCTGCATCGCCCTGTACCTCGGTCGTCAGACCTCATTATACATTATACGTTGATAAACGGCGCAGCCTTTATTTGTACATTGTATATTAAAAAAAGTTATTCGTTGTCCATGGAGCTTTTTAGTGCGGCGGCAATCTGCTCTTCGATTTCGGCGGAGAGTTCTGGGTTGTCCTTGATGAGCTTCTTCACGGCGTCGCGTCCCTGACCGAGGCGGCTTTCGCCGTAGCTGAACCAGGAGCCGCTCTTCTTGATGATGCCGAGCTCTACGCCGAGGTCTACCACTTCGCCGGCATGGGAGATGCCTTCGCCAAAGGTGATTTCAAACTCGGCTTTGCGGAAGGGGGGAGCGACTTTGTTCTTCACGACCTTTACGCGCACTTGGTTGCCGATGGGGGTGTCGCCGTCCTTGAGGGTGGTGACGCGGCGGATGTCGAGGCGTACGGAGGCGTAGAACTTGAGGGCGTTGCCGCCGGTGGTGGTTTCGGGGTTACCGAACATGATGCCTATCTTCTCGCGCAGCTGGTTGATGAAGATGCAGGTGGTGTTGGTCTTGCTGATGGTTGCGGTGAGCTTGCGCAGGGCCTGGCTCATGAGGCGGGCCTGGAGGCCTACTTTGTTGTCGCCCATGTCGCCTTCTATCTCGGCCTTGGGGGTGAGGGCGGCCACGGAGTCGATGACGATGATGTCGATGGCGGAGGAACGGATGAGCTGGTCGGCAATGTCGAGTGCCTGCTCGCCGTTGTCGGGCTGGGCAATGAGGAGCTCGTCGACATTGACGCCGAGCTTGGCGGCGTAGAAGCGGTCGAAGGCGTGTTCGGCATCGATGAAGGCAGCTATGCCGCCGTTCTTCTGCGCCTGGGCTATGGCGTGGATGGCGAGGGTGGTTTTACCGGAGGACTCGGGGCCGAAGATTTCGATGATGCGGCCTTTCGGGTAACCGCCCACGCCGAGGGCGGCGTTGAGGGCGAGGCTGCCGGTGGGGATGACGTCGACGTCTTCTACCTGCTGGTCGCCCATTTTCATGATGGAGCCTTTGCCGAAGTCTTTTTCAATCTTGGCCATGGCGGCTGCCAGGGCTTTGAGCTTTTCGCTCGTGGCGAGCGTGTTGTTTTCTTCAGGATTCTTTGCCATAGAGTGGAAAGTTTATGATTTTGTTGTTTTTGAGCTTATAGAGTATGGGTTGAAAGTTGAACAGTTCATGCTTTCAGAACTTGCTCTGCGTGTATCTTCGTCTTGATTTCCTTGGGCAGGAAGATGCGGCTGATGCGCCCTTCTTCGTCAATGAGGAAGGTGGTGCGGAATACGCCCATGTAGGTGCGGCCGTACATCTTCTTTTCTCCCCAAGCACCGAAGGCTTCGAGCAGCCGGTGCTCGGTGTCGGCAATGAGGTGGAAGGGGAGGCCGTGGCGTTCACGGAAGTTTTGGTGTGACCGTGCGCTGTCGGCACTCACGCCGATGACTTCGTAACCGGCCTCTCGGAGCTCATCGTAATGGTCGCGGAAGCTGCACGCCTCGGCGGTACAGCCGGAGGTGTTGTCCTTGGGATAGAAATAGAGCACTACTTTGCGTCCGCGAAACGCGCTGAGACGCAACTCATTGCCTGCTTCGTCGTAGCCCAGCAGGTCGGGGGCTTGTTCGCCTATGATCATAATCAATGTATAATTTACAATTTGTAATGAAGCCTGCGGCCATGGACTAATATTATAAATTATCCTTCGGTGCAAGTGATTTCCATGATGCCTCCGCGCACGAGTTGTTCGTGAGTGAAGGTGAGGCCAACGGGCAAGGGATTGCCTTGAAGGGTGGCGCGGCCTACGATGGGGCGCGAGGGGAGGTTGCGCTTGGTATGGAGCATGAAGCGGCGGCCACGGCCTACGTGGAGGGTGACGATGTTGAACACGGGGCGCACCACCTGCCACGTGTCGGGACTTTGGCGGACGGGGCGGAAGCCGATGGCGTTGAACACGTACCATGCGGCCTGTGCCGTGGCGTCGACTTGTTGGCTTTCACCCTTGAGCATGGACTGGGCCATGCTGCGCAGCAGGGTGTCGGTAGCGAGTGCGTCGGGTGCCGGCTCGGCTGCGGGATAGAGTGCCGCCAAGCGTTGCAGAAAATCGTCGGCTTGCGTTACGCCCTTCATGGCGGGAAGGCTGATGAGGCGGTTCATCGCGGCGTGGAAGGCGGCTTGCAGGGGGGCTTGGCGCGTGGTTATCTCGATGAAGGCGTAAGGCGAGGCAGGTTCGGGCTTGCCTGTTGCGGGGCGGCCTCCCGTCTTGGAGCGGGAGGTGGAAGTGCCCCCGTGACGGCGCGAAGCTGAACCCGACGGGGTGCCTCCTTCGTTCTGAGCCAGCAGCGGGGTGTCATCGCGTGGCGGCAGGGGTTTGCGCTTGTCGCTGAACGGCGTGGCGGGCCGGTGGCCTTCAACGCAGGCATAGGCTTCGTTGGTGCTCAGGGCGGAGACGGCGGAGATGACTTTGAGCTGTTCGCCGGGCTTGAGCGGAAAGGTGAAGGCCACTTTGCAGCGGCTCTCTTTCTGCCCGTTTTCGAGCGTTACCCGCTCGCGCCGCACGTTCCACGTGGTGAAGGGGTGGGAGAAGCGGGCGTAGTAGTAGAGGTCGGGCTGGGAGGCATTGCCGGCTACTGCCGTGCGGCGGTGGGCTCGGATGGTGCGTTTGTCGATGAAGACAACGTCCATGTCCTCACAGCCGGGGCCGCTGAGGGCGTGGTCCAGGTCGATGAGGAAGCCTTTCTCGGCTGTAGTGTCGGGATAGGTGTAGAGCTGTTCCAGGAAGGCGGGGTGCTCGGTGAGTTCCGCCCGGATGTTGTAACGGGTGAGTCGTGCGCGGCATTTTCCGGGCGGCTGGGCTTCGGCCATCTCGTAGCCGGAGGCATAGGCCATGAACTGCGTGGTGTCTTTTTCGCCCACGTAGACCCACACGGGGGTGCCCACGAATGGCATTTGCAGGAAACCGCCGGGAATGGCGGGCGAGGCGGATTGCAGGAAACCGCTCAGCAGCTCGTCGAAGTAGGGCGCGCGGGGGTTCTGCCCTGGATGGAAACGGGTGACAGGGGTGAGGGTCTGCGCCCGAACCGTGACGGTCGGGGCGGTCAGGGCGGCCAGGGTTGTCAGGAAGAGGAGGGCGGCCAGGGGGGCGGCGGTCAAACCGGTCAGTGCGGCGAAGAGGTCTGGCAGGGCGGAGGTGGTCGTAAGGAGGCGTGGTGTCTTCATGTCAACTTGGGGTATTCTCTCCGTTTTCCGGTTGGGGTTGGCCGGCTTTGGCGGCGCGGCGTTTGCGGGACTTCCTGCGCGGCTTTCCCTGTTTCTTTGCCGTGTCTTCCGCAGGTTGTGTGGCGGCTCCTCCGGATTGTGTGGCGGTTTCTCCGGGTTGTGCTGTGGTTTCTCCGGGTTGGGCAGCGTCCTCTTTCTTTTCTTTGTTGCCCTTGCCTTTTCCGTGTTTTCCCTTATGTTTTCGGGGGGTACCCTTGCCTTGTTCGGTGTTGTCTTTATTTTTTTCGGCGTTGTCTTTACCTTGTTCGGCGTTGTCTTTTCCGCTGCCTTTTCTTCTGCCTTTTCCGCCCCGGTGGCGGCCTTTGCGTCCCTGTTTCTCGTGTTTTCCCCCTTCTTTTTCGGCTTGGGGCGGTTGCACGCCTTCGGGCAGTTCGGCGCGCGGAATTTGCAGGTTGAGGATGCGCTCAATCTGGCGCAGGGCGAAGAGGTCGCGCTCGCCGATGAGGGTGATGGCGCGGCCTTCACGGCCTGCACGGGCGGTGCGTCCGATGCGGTGAACGTAGTCCTCGGCATCGTGGGGTGCATCGTAGTTGATGACCATGGTGATGTCGTCGATGTCGATGCCGCGCGCCACGATGTCGGTGGCCACGAGCAAATCCACCTGTCGTGTGCGGAAGAGCTGCATCACCTCGTCGCGCTCGGCCTGTTCCAGGTCGGAGTGCATGGCGCGGGCGTTCCATCCTTTGCGCTGCAACACAATGCTTAGTTCCTTGACCTTCTGTTTCGACGAGCAGAAGAGTATGACACGCTGCGGAGGTTGCTCCTGGAAGATGTGGTTGAGCACTAACTGCTTGTGGCTTTCGCGGCAAACGTAGACACTTTGGGCTATGTTGTCGGCGGGTTTCGACACGGCAATCTCTACCTCCACGGGGTTGTGCATCACGGTGCGGGCCAGCTCGGCAATCTTGGGCGGCATGGTGGCGGAGAAGAGGATGGTTTGCCGCTCCTCCGGCATTTGTTTGACTATGCTCAGGATGTCGTCGGCAAAGCCCATGTCGAGCATACGGTCGGCCTCGTCGAGCACGAGGTGGGTGGTGCGGCTGAGGTCGAGCGTGCCGAGCTGCAGATGGGTGATGAGTCGCCCGGGGGTGGCCAGCACGATGTCGGCGCCGGCCTGGAGCGAACGCCGCTCTTGTTCGTAGCGCGCACCATCGTTGCCGCCGTAGACGGCCACGGCATTGACGCCGGTGTAGTAGGCAAAGCCTTGCAGGGCCTGGTCAATCTGCCGCGCCAGCTCCCTGGTGGGGGCAATGACGAGGCAGTTCACAGAGTCGGCGGGATGTTCGTCGCGCTGCAGCAGGGTGAGCAGGGGCAGGAGGTAGGCGGCGGTTTTCCCTGTGCCGGTCTGGGCTACGCCGAGCACATCGCGCCCTTCGAGAATGGGGGGAATGCACTGCGCCTGAACGGGCGTGCATTTTTCAAAACGCATATCATAGAGTGCATCGAGCACATCGTCTGAGAGGTCGAGGTCTTCAAAGTAAACTTCTTCGGACATCATGGATAGATAGAGGTGTTCTAAGAATGTGAAGTGTATTTAATGTATTGTTGTCGTGTTGCCGTCCCGGCTGCAAGGTCATTGGGGTGTGCGCCGATAGAGCACTGCCGCAATGATGGCGAAAATGATGTTGGGCAGCCAGACGGCGAACATGGCGGGCCATCCGGCGTTGATAGCGAAGGTGGACGACACGGTTTGGAACAGGATGTAGGTGAAGCTCAACGCTATGCCTACGCCGATGCTTGCGCCCATGCCTCCCTTGCGCTTTTCGCACGACAGGCTCACGCCGATGAGTGTCAGGATGAAAGCGGCGAAGGGGGTGGCAAACCGTTTGTGATACTCCACTTCAAACGTGCTCACGCCGGCTGCTCCGCGCAGTTTCTGGCGGTCGATGAACTCGTCGAGCTCCGGCACGGTCATGGTTTCCTGCTGCCCGCGCACGTAGAAGAAGTCCTTGGGCTCCATCACGATGATGGTGTCGAGCTTCTGTCCGCTTTCGAGTTTCTCGCGCCTGCCTACCAGGGTGCGGATTTTGTATTGCCGGATGGTCCAGGAGAAGCGGCGGTCGGAGAGTGTGTCGTACTGTATGCTTTGAGCGGTGAGGTGCGACACGAGTTTCTTGTCGACGAACTTGTCGAGCGAGAAGCCGTAGCCGCTCTTCGTCACGTTGTCGAAGTGGGTGATGTAGGCCACTACGCCGGTATCGACCTGCATCTGCACGTTGTCCACCGAGGTGATGTCCGTCTTTTTCTTGATGTACCGGTTCTCAAAGTTCACCCTTGCCACGTTGCTCTGCGGGATGACGTAGGCACCGAGCAAGTAGGTGGTGAGGGCGATGAGGGCCGCCGAGAACATGTAGGGACGGAGCAGCCGCCGGAAACTCATGCCGGTGCTCTTCATGGCGATGATTTCGGAATTGTCGGCCAACTTCGAGGTGAAGAAGATGACGGCGATGAACACGAAGAGCGGACTGAACAGGTTGGCGAAGTAGGGAACGAAGTTGACGTAGTAGTCGAAAACGATTTTCTGCAAGGGTGCATGGCTCTGCGTCAGCTTGTCTATCTTCTCGTTGAAGTCGAAAATCACGGCAATCACCACGATGATGGTGATGAGGAAGATATAGGTGCTCAGAAACTTGTAGACGATGTAGCGGTCGACACGTCCCAACCAGGGCTTTCGGCCCCGGTCTTTCGGGCTGGCGGCGCTCCTTTGGAGGGAGCTTTGCCGAGAGCTTTGCTGGGAGCGGTTCTTAAATCGGTTCTTGAGGCGGAATTGGCGCATAGGCGGGCGGTTTCTAAGGGAGGTGTCAGAGTTTACGCATCAGCTTTTCCGCCATGGTGCGTTTCCATGCGGCAAAATTATCGGCCAGGATTTGCCTGCGGGCTTCGCGTACTAACCAGAGGTAGAAGCCGAGGTTGTGGATGGAGGCAATCTGCATGGCCAGCAGTTCCTTGGCCTTGAAAAGGTGGTGGAGGTATGCTTTGGAGTAATGCAAGTCGGCGAAGCAGTGGCCCATGGGGTCGACGGGCTCGAAGCTCTCGGCCCACTTGGCGTTGCGCATGTTGATGACGCCTTCTGCTGTGAAGAGGCAGGCGTTGCGGCCGTTGCGGGTGGGCATGACGCAGTCGAACATGTCCACGCCGCGCTCAATGGCTTCCAGGATGTTCAGCGGTGTGCCTACGCCCATGAGGTAGCGCGGACGGTCGGTGGGGAGGATGTCGTTGACCACTTCAATCATGTCGTACATCACCTCGGCCGGCTCGCCCACGGCCAGTCCGCCGATGGCGTAGCCTTCTGCCCCGAAGTCGGCCATGAAGCGCGCGCTTTCCTGCCGCAGGTCCTTGTAGACGCAGCCTTGCACGATGGGGAACAGAGCCTGGCTGTAGCCGTACTTGGGTTCCGTTTCGTGGAAACGCTTCCAGCAACGCTTCATCCAGCCGTGCGTCAGGTCCAGGCTTTTGCGGGCATAGGCAAAGTCGGCGGTGCCCGGCGGACACTCGTCGAAAGCCATCATGATGTCGGCGCCGATGGTGCGTTCGATGTCCATCACCTTTTCCGGGGTGAAGAAATGCTTGCTGCCGTCGATGTGTGAGCGGAACTCGCAGCCTTCTTCGGTGAGCTTGCGTATACCGGCCAACGAGAACACTTGGAAACCGCCGCTGTCGGTCAGCATGGGGCGGTCGAAACCGTTGAACTTGTGCAGCCCGCCGGCCCGCTCCAGGATGTCAAGCCCCGGGCGCAGGTACAGGTGGTACGTGTTGCCCAGGATGATTTCGGCGTTGATGTCGTCCTTCAGCTCATGCAGATGTACGCCCTTCACGCTGCCTACCGTGCCTACGGGCATGAAGATGGGCGTATGTATCGGGCCGTGCGCGGTGGTTATCAGTCCGGCACGGGCGGCACAGGAAGTGTCGGTATGTTGCAGGGAAAAATCCATGGATTTCTTTGGAAATAATGTTTTCGGGGGACGTTCTCATCCCCCGAAACAATCTATTATTTATCTGCCTCCTTGAGCAGCCTCACGGAGACGTCGGTTGCGGCTTCTGCAGGCTTGCCGGCATAATCGTCGTCCGGCACGGTGAGTTCGATAGCGTTCTGCACTTTTTCTTCAAGCAGGGCAAAACGCAGCACGTCCTGCACATCTTCCACGAAATGGAAGGTGAGACCCTTCACATAGCGCTCGTTGATGTCCTGTACATCCTTGCGGTTTTCCTCCGAAATGAGAATGTCGGTGATGCCGGCACGCTTGGCCGCCAGGATTTTCTCCTTGATGCCGCCCACGGGCAACACGCGGCCTCGCAGTGTTATCTCACCCGTCATGGCCAGGTGGTCGCGCACCTTGCGCTGGGTGAGCGCCGAGGCGATGGAGGTGGCGATGGTGATGCCGGCGGAAGGGCCGTCCTTGGGCGTGGCGCCTTCGGGCACATGGACGTGAACGCCCCAGTGGTCGAACACGCGGTAGTCCAGTCCCAGCGTGTCGGCGTGGGCCTTGATATATTCCAATGCCAATACGGCACTTTCCTTCATCACGTCGCCCAAGTTGCCGGTCAGGGTGAGCTTACCTCCCTTGCTGCGGCTCACGCCGGTTTCGATAAACAGAATTTCGCCACCCACGGCGGTCCATGCCAGTCCGGTAACCACACCGGCGTACTTGTTGCCCTGGTATTTGTCGCGGCTGAACAGCGGTTTGCCCAGCAGTTTCTCTATGTCGGCGGGCTTGACCGCGCTGCCGGCATACGGCATGATGTCATCGTCGGAGGTAGAGGTGAGGTAAGCCACCTTGCGGAATATCTTGTTGATTTGCTTCTCCAATTGGCGCACGCCACTCTCGCGGGTGTATCGCTCGATGATATATTCTATGGCAGCGGGAGTGAACTTGAGGCGTGCCTTCTCACCGAAGTCGAAATCCTTTTGCTCTTTCGGCACGAGGTGACGGCGGGCTATTTCTTTCTTCTCCTCCGTCAGATAGCCTTCCACTTCGATAATTTCCATGCGGTCGAGCAGGGGGCGCGGAATGGTCTGCAGGCTGTTGGCCGTGGCGATGAAGAACACCTTGGAGAGGTCGAAGTCGAGGTCCAGGTAGTTGTCGTGGAAAGCATTGTTCTGCTCCGGGTCGAGCACTTCGAGCAGCGCGCTGTGCGGGTCGCCGTTGTAATTGTTTTCCGACACCTTGTCAATCTCGTCGAGCACGAAGAGCGGGTTGGCCGTCTCGGCTTTGGCTATGCCCTTGATGATGCGGCCCGGCATGGCGCCGACGTAGGTGCGGCGATGGCCGCGTATCTCAGCCTCGTCGTGAATGCCGCCCAAGGAGATGCGCATATATTTGCGCCCCAGGGCTTCGGCGATGCTTTTGCCGAGCGATGTCTTGCCCACTCCCGGAGGGCCGTAAAGGCAGAGGATGGGAGCCTTGTTCGTTTTGCGGTAGCGCAGGGTGGCCAGATGTTCCAGAATGCGCTCCTTCACCTTTTCCATGCCGTAGTGGTCGCGATTGAGGATGTGCTCGGCATTGCGGATGTTCAGGTTGTCGTCAGTGTAAACACCCCAAGGCAGGCTGACAATGGTTTGCAGGTAGTTGAGCTGCACGTTGTAATCAGGTACCTGCGGATTGATGCGTTTGAGTTTCTCCAACTCGCGGCGGAATGTGGCTTCGACCTTTTCGGGAAATACCAGCTTGGAGGCTTTCTTCTCCAGGTCGGCCACGTCGCCGTTTTCGTCCTCGCCCAGCTCGCTTTGTATGTTTTTAATCTGCTGGTGGAGGAAGAACTCCTTCTGCTGCTGGTCTAATTCTTCGCGCGTTTGCTCTTGGATTTCATGTTTCAATTGGGCAAACTGGCACTCCCGATTGAGCAGTTGGAGGAGTTTGAAAGCTCTGCGCTTCAAGTCGTGTTCCAAGAAAAGTTCGTAGCGTTCTTCTAAAGAGAACGCCATGTTGACGCAAATAAAGTTGATGAGGAAAACGGGGTGCGAAATGTTTTTCACAGCAAAAGCTGACTCATCTGCACGCTGCACATCGCTCAACTTCAAGAAACGCACCACGGCATCGCGACAAGCATCAACCAGCACGGCAAATTCTTTGTCGTGGATGTCGTAGACGGTTTCGTTCAGCGAAGTTACTTCCGCACGATAGCAAGGCTTGCGCCGCTTCAGGCTTTCCAAAAGGATGGGGCCGTAGCTTTGCAAGATAGCAGCCGTATGTCCGTTGGGCAAATCGATGGTGCGCATCACACGGGCCACCACGCCCTGCTGATATAAATCGGATGCGACGGGTTCTTCCACCGAAGCATCTTTCTGGGTGAACACAGCGATGAGTTCCCCACGCTTCATGGATTGGGTAACAACTTTCAGGCTTGACTCTCTTCCCACTGTAACCGAACCTACCACGCCGGGGAACAGTATCAAGTTACGCAAGGGCAACACGGGCAATATTTCCTCGTGAGGCGTGTGCAACAGGGCGTCCATGTCGCCCTCAAAGTCGGCTATCAGTGAAAAGGCATTCTGTGTTATATCGTCTTTACTATTCATTCGTTTTCTTGGGTGCTGAAGTCAAAGTGTCTGCAAAGATAGTGCAAGGCGAGAGAAGAACGAAAAACAAAGCTGAAAGTTTTGATTTTATTCTTCCGAGCCGCCGCCTATCTTCGCGAAGCAAAGTCGTGCAAGGCGAGCGCAGGACAAAAAGAAAAGCCAGAGGATTTTCTTTTTTCATGCCGAGCCGCCGCCAATGCGTAAACAAACTGTTTGAGTTTACGCATTTCCGAGATTTGAGTGTCTTTGAAGTTCTGTGCTATTTAATAGCCACATGTAATTCCTTCTTCACGCCATGAAAACAACGAGAGAGTTGCAGTCTAGAGAAAGAGCCTACGCAAACGCCCATCATGATCTTCTTCTTGAAAACCTGCTGATTATTCATAAGTGGTTGATACACAACTATATTAAAAAGTCGAAAACGGCAAAAGGAACAAATTGGGAACAAAAATATTGAAAATAAAAGAAGGAAAATTCCACTTAATAAACCTTAACGCAGATTGTATCGGTTTTTCCCAATTTTGGCATTTGGAGATTGCTTTGATAATGAACAGGTGGAGAACCAAATGAGACTCGTCAGCATTGTGTGAACTCATGTGTTTTGCGAATAATGAAAGTGAATACCAACAGAAATGTGAGTCCTTTACGTGGCATTTTGCTGTAATTTCAAAGAAAATATATTGCTATCCATAACTTTCTTTTAGTAACAGTCGTAAATTTCATAGAATTTTGATACCTTTGCACCAGATCATTATAAATTGCAATATTATGGCTAATCTCAATCGAATAAAACTCGTTTTGGTTGAAAAGAACAAAACTGGTAAGTGGCTTGCCGATGAACTTGGTAAGACTCCAAGTACTGTAAGTAAATGGTGTCAGAATAGTATTCAGCCTGATTTGAGGACTTTGAATGGAATTGCAAACCTATTAGATGTCGATGTTAAAGACCTGTTGTGTTCAAATAAGTAACAACATTATTTCATTAAAAATGCCAAGAATAAGCAAAGCCACCGAATATAACTGGAAAAGACTGAATAGTGATTCCAAGGAAAAATTGACTAAGAGGGCAAATAAGACCCAGTCGGCGAAACGTATAACTGCGACAAATTATCTTAGTGATTCTAAGGCTGATAAGCTATTACAAAGAGTTCTTACGGTCGAATCTACGGTAGATAACATTATGTACTCGCTTGTCTATTCTGCTTTCTCTCAGAAAGGTTTGTTACAGAAAAAACATGTTCAATTTTTTCTTCAAAAATATACAAACATGGAATGTTTAAATATAGACGTTCCTAAGGGTATATGGGATTCTGATAAGGATATATTAGGATTTATCTACCAGTCTTTGATAACCGAAGGAGAAAAGAATATTACTGGGCAGTATTATACAAATAGAAGTGTTGTTAAATATATTTTGAATGGTAAAACTTTATCTGAAAACGAAACATTTTTAGACCCGTGTTGTGGAAGTGGGGCTTTCTTAATGGGAGTTTCCACCAACAACCCTTCTAATTTATATGGTTTTGATATAAATCCGATTGCAGTAATGATTGCATCGGCAAATCTTATTATTAAATATAGTGAGATAGAGTTTAATCCCCGCATTTTCTGCCTAGACTATCTTGGCAATGATTTATTTATAAACAATAGAGCGGAAATTCCCTTTAAGTTTGACAATATTTACACTAATCCTCCTTGGGGAAGTGATAAAGAAGGTTTATATACCGCAAGTTATCCTTTTATCAAATCGAAAGAACGTGCATCAATGGTGATTGCGAAATCTCTTACTCGATTAAAAGAGAATGGCATATTGTACTTCTTGTTACCAACATCTTTACTTAAAATAAAATCTCATAACGATATCCGCAGGTATATTCTTTCAAACACAACAATTCATCAGATTGACCTTTACAAGGATAGATTTGATGGCGTTTTCACTGACTATTTCAGTATAAAGGTGTGTCCTCTGAAAACGCGGAAACAAACATATATTGTCACAGGTGATAGTGGAAACTATAAGGTTACATTATCTGATTCTGATTATACATTAGGAAACATTGTAACAGAAACCTTTAGTCAGTTAGATAAATCTATCATTAGCAAGATGGAGTCTTCATGTAATGATAAATTATCTCATAGTACATGGGCTTTAGGTATTGTGACTGGAGATAATAAGAAAAAAGTTAAGAAAGAAAAAGCAGAAGGTTTAGAGCCTGTCTATGTAGGAAAGCATGTTAGCCCATTCAAACTGCAAGACAATTCTTCGTACATTTTATTTGACCCAGGAAATTTCCAACAATGTGCAAAAGAAGAGTACTTTAGAGCACCAGAGAAACTTATATATCGTTTCATTGCGAAGTATCCAATTGTTGCTTATGATGACAAACAATGTTTGTGCCTTAATAGTGCCAACATCTTGATACCAGAACTTGACAGCATTTCCATCAAAAGTGTTGCAGCATTGCTAAACTCAACACTTTATCATTATTATTACTCGCTAAAATTTTCTGATATCAAAGTGCTAAAAGGGAATCTTCAAGAGCTACCATTCCCTAAACTTACAAAAGAACAGGATGATGAGTTGTGTTCATTAGTGACAGACATACAATCCACATCTTTTTCAACGGAGTACAAGCAGAAACTTGATCGAATAGTTTTCTCAATTTTTGGAATCAATTCTGTCGAGCAGGAACAGATTACACATAGGTTACTATGATATAACTCAGAGATAATTCAATAAATATTAAAAATACATGGAAACTCTAGTAAAAGAACTTGAAGCCTACAAAAAATCATTGTCGGCGGAAGAGAAGGTTAAACTAAGTGATGCAGTTCTTGATAAGCTGTATGCTGTATATCCCTTCAACAAATTTGAATATACTATTTCCCATTTAATAGCAAAAGAGATAATCTCCCTAGATGATTATCTGCAGATTAGATCTGAATATATAGCGCGTAATAGGTATTTGTATCTATTTGAATTGGCACCTCGTACCTTTGGAGAGACCTGGGGTCAACGACACTTGATGGAGTTAGTTGAAGAATTCGAAGTGCCTTCAAAAGATAAAGACCCAGACTATTCAGGTCAATATGATTTAATGCTTGAAGGAATCAAAGTTGAAGTCAAGGCTTCACGTGCTGTAAAAAAAGTTGGTGGTGACACTTTGGCAAACAAAGCTCTTACCAGTAATAGCAAGTCTAAGTTTGATATGAACTATCAACAGATTAAGCCAAGTTGCTGTGATGTCTTTGTATGGATAGCAGTATGGCGTGATAAGATTGACTATTGGGTTTTCCCTTCAAGTGTGATACAAGAACCTCATGATGGAGGTTATTTCAAGACTGTCCATATTTCTCCGCAACACAGAAAGGACGGTCCGGAACCAACTTGTGAGAAAGAAATATTTGAGGGACAGATTCATATCAATGATAGAAATTATGCTGAATTCGAACCATATCGGGTCTCAGCACGAGATATTTATGGCAAGATAAAAGAACTCATGGGTAAATAATGATTACTCCGTATTTCAACGACAACGACAATTTTATCCTTTATCAAGGCGACACTAATAAAGTTCTGACTGAGATAAAGGATAAAGTTGATGTCATCTTTGCCGATCCTCCATACTTTTTGTCAAGTCAAAAGCAAATATTACAGAACGGCAAGATAAAAGTATGCGATAAGGGAGAATGGGACAGAGTCACGACGCTAGAGAAGATAAACTCATTTAATCGTGATTGGTTAACAAAATGTCGTGATGTCCTAAAAGACAATGGAACAATTTGGGTATGTGGGACATACCACAATATTTATTCCGTTGAACAATGCCTAATTGAACTTGGATTCCAGATTTTGAACATTGTAGTTTGGCAAAAATCAGATCCACCTCCAACACCATTTGGGGGTAGACTTAACTTTTCTGCTGAATATATTGTTTGGGCGAGGAAAAATCCAAAGGCAATTCATTGTTTTCACTACGACATGTTGAAACAAATGAATGGTGGTAAAGAAATGCCTGATGTTTGGAAAATGCCAAGCCCTGGCGGTTGGGAAAGAACCTGTGGTAAGCATCCAACACAAAAACCTTTACGGCTGCTCAATCGAATCCTCAAAGTATGTACAGAAGAAGGATTTACGATTCTCGACCCATTTGCAGGTAGTTGTACAACTGGTATTGCAGCAAAACTTATGAATCGTAAATTTATCGGTATTGAGTTGAACTCAGAATACTTGGATTATGGGGTTAAAAGATGGATGGAGTGTCAAGATAAGGAAAAAGGGGACAAACTTCTTAAGAAAATGTCTGAAAATCCCGAAGAAGTTACCGTTATGATAAATCACTGTCGCAAAGGACTCAAAGAAAAAATGGTTGAAACTGGCATTTGCTATTTGCGAGCAGGTGATTCCAAAGGCTCTCTTTGCATAACTCCTGGATTTGAACGTCTTTCGTACGTACTACTGCACACCAATGGTGAAGATTGTCAACTTTTTAAGCTGAAGTCAAAAGGTCAATTCAATATATGGACAAAAGAAACATTAGAAAAGTATGGTTTTGAGCCGTCACATGCACCATATTATATTGTCTTACATTTTGACAATTCAAAACCTATACCGTTCAAGCAACTACCGAATCTTAAAGAGTCAAGTAATACATACATAGCTAAGATTAAGCCCCTAAGTGATTTTATGGGCATTAAGTAATCATCTTATCAAGATTGACAACAGAATAAAATGACCCACTGATTTTCAGCAGAAATGCCGATTGTCAGTGGGTTTGTTGTTCCCAAAATGAATCCCACAAGCCATGTTGGGAAAATTAGATTACTTCGACCAGTGGTAATGGCTATCGAGTAGCAGGAAGATGGTCAAGCCGAAAATGACGATACCAATGACGCAGAAGAACCAGAAGAAATATTGCACATAGTGTCCGAGGTAGGTTCCACCGAGCCGCCTATCTTGGCGAAGCAAAGTAGTGCAAGGCCGGGCGCAGAAACGGCGGCAGTCGCCGGAGGATGAAAAAGTCCGGCCGCCCTGTTTCTCGGAGATGAAGCAGGGCGGCCGGACAGTTGTGGGGTTCGCGGATGCTGCAGGGGGTGGCAAGCAGGGCTTACATCAGCACCGGCACCAGGTATTTCGTGAGCAGATAACCACCGACAAGCAGCCATACAAAGAGCAGGGCGGCCAGCAGGAAAGGCTTGGCACCCGCCTGGCGGAACTTGTCGATGGAGGTTTCGGCACCCAGGGCGGTCATGGCCATGGTGAGCATGAAAGTATCGACGTATTCAATGGCACCGTTGAGGGGGATTTCCTTCACCGTGGCGGCACCGGTGAGATATTGCAGGAGGGTGTTGAGGCAGATGATGCCGATGAAGTAGAAGGCGAACCAAGGCACGGTGATCTTGCTCTTCGATGCCGAAGCCGAGGGCGCGGTGCGCAGACGCGACAGGGCCAGGCCCATGACCACGAGCACGGGAGCCAGCAGCATCACGCGGATCATCTTGGTGATGGTGGCTGTGCCGGCAATGCCCAGGCTGTCGGTGGGGTCCATGGCGTTGCCCGCTCCGGCCACGTGGGCCACCTCGTGGAGCGTGCTGCCGGTATAGATGGCCACCTGCGTGTTGTCAAGGCCGGAAAGGATGCCCGAACGGAACATGATGGGGTAGAGGAACATGGCGATGGTGCCGAAGATGACCACCGTGCTGACGGCAATGGCCGTCTTGTGGCCTTCGCCTTTCACCACAGGTTCTGCACCCAACACGGCGGCGGCACCGCAGATGGCACTACCCGTGGAGGTGAGCAGGGTGGTGTCGCGGTCCATCTTGAGCAACTTGCCGAAGAGCAGGCCCAAGCCGATGGTGCCGCACACGATGATGAGGTCCGTCACGATGGCCGGAAGTCCCACCTGGGCCACCTGGCCGAGGGTGAGGCGGAAGCCGTAGAGCACGATACCCGTGCGCAGTATCTGCTTCGTGCAGAACTTGATGCCGGGCACCCACGTTTCGGGCAGTTTGTTGCGCAGGCTGTTGGCATAGAGCATTCCGAGGACGATGCCCACGATGAGGGGACTGAAGGAAAGGCTTTTGACAAAGGGAATCTCGGCAATGTAGAAGGCGGCGAAGGAGAAGAGGGCAATGAGCAGGATGCCGTGGAGCGTGTTGCCCCGGTTTTCTTTTTCAAACATAGGGATGCTTGTTTTTGAATGGATTGGTCAGCCGATGAAATGTTGCTGTTTCAGTGCTTCGAGCAGCGTGGCCGACAGGGCGCGGCAGTCGGCTGCGGTGTAGCGTATGTCGGTGAAAATCTGCGCCAGCGTTTCGGTGCCGTTGATGCGCACAAACTCTTGGTTCTCGGGCAGTGCTTCCTTGGCGGCGTAGTCGCGGTCAATGGAGTCGGCTGTGGCGGGGCAGTAGGTCTCGTCGTGGCGGATGGCCGTGAGGGGCAGGCGGTCGGTGGGGGCCGGGTCTTCGGCGGGCCATCCCAGGGTGATGGTGGCTACGGGCATCACCAGTTCGGGAAGCCGGAGCAGGCGGATGATTTCCAGTGGCTGGTAGACGGTGGTGCCGAGAAAGCAGAGGCCGAGGCCGGCGGCTTCGGCCAGATCGCAGAAACGCTGGCAGAAGAGCAGGGCATCGGTGGCGGCGTTCTGGTAAGAGAGCAGGTTGTCGTAGCCGGGATGCCCCTTGCGCTCCTGCGCCCAGCGGGTGGTGCGGTGGTAGTCGGCACAGAAGGTGAGCACGACGGGGGCTTGGGTAACCATGGGTTGGTTGAAGTGGGCCGGGGCGAGCTGTCGTTTCATCTCGGCGGAGCGCGTCACGACAACGCTGTAAAGCTGCAGGTTGCCCATGGTCTGGGTGCGCCCGGCCTCGGTGAGGAGGCTGTTGAGCAACCGGTCGTCAACGGGACGGTCGGCATATTGGCGGATGGTTTTGCGCATGACGTTAAGTTTGGGGAACAAACCAAAGGCCTGTTCCGGTTTGACAGGGAAAGAAATTGGCTGATTAGAATTTGAAGTAGATAAAAGGCTGGATTTCCGAACCTTTCACCTGTATCACCCAAATGATGGCGGCGGCCAGGATGACGGCCAGCAGGATGGAGGGCGTGCGTCCCATGAGGGCTTCAACGCGCTCGTTCCAGCGGGTGGGCAGGAAGTGGAGCACGTAGCCCAACACCATGAGGAAGGTCACTTCCGGATAGCCTGCCACAAACTGCGTGATGAGTTGAGGCTGGAAATGGGTGAAAATCTGCGTGAGCATGGCGGCGGAGGATTCAAAGCTGCTGCCGGCGAAGAAGAGCCAACTGAAGCATACGAGGTGGAAGGTGAGCACCATGGCCAGCACACGGCGCAGCCCACGAGGGTGGTATTTCTTGTCGTGCCCCAACAGTTGTTGCCAAGCTTTGTGCAGGCACAGTGCCACGCCGTGGACGCTACCCCAGATGACAAAGTTCCAGGAGGCACCGTGCCACAGGCCGCCCAGCAGCATGGTCATGAACTGGTTGAAGTACATTCGCCAGCGGCTGCAGCGGTTGCCACCCATGGAGATGTAGAGATAGTCGCGGAGCCACGAGGAGAGCGAGATGTGCCAGCGTCGCCAGAAGTCGGTGATGGAGTCGCTCTTGTAGGGCGCGCGGAAGTTGGGCGGGATGTGGAAACCCATCCACAGAGCAATGCCGATGGCCATGTCGGAATAGCCGGAGAAGTCGCAATAGAGCTGGAGGGCATAGCCGTAAACGCCGAGCAGGTTTTCTAAGCCCGAATAGAGTGCGGGATTGTCGAAGATGCGCGAAACGAAGTTCTGGCTGATGTAGTCGGAGATGATGCACTTCTTGAACAGACCCATGACGATGAACCACGTGCCGGAACCCATCATCTGATGCGTGATGCAAATGGGTTGCCGCAACTGGGGCAGGAAGGTGCGGGCACGCAGAATGGGGCCGGCCAGAAGTGTGGGAAAGAAGCTGACGAAGAAGGCGAAGTCCGTGAGCGAACGGGTGGCCGGCATCTGTCGGCGGTACACGTCGATGATGTAGCTCATGGACTGGAAGGTGAAGAAGGAGATGCCGATGAGCAGAGGCAGGTCCAGGTGTGTTTCGGCGGGCAACAAACTGAAACCGGTCAGGGTGTCGAGTGCGAAGTTGGTATATTTGAAAAAAGCCAGTTGACCAAGCATGAAACCTACTGCTACCCACAGCCAGCCTTTGCGTCCGCTTTCTGTTTCCGCCTTTTCCATGCGGATGGCGCAGAAGAAATTGATGAGCGTGATGATGGCTAACAGCATACACCAGGCACCGGCGTTCTTATAATAAAAGTAGTAGGAGAATGCCGTGACGTAGAGCAGGCGCAGTGCTGCCGTGCGCCGGCCGGACAAGAGTGTGTAGCCGGCCATGAAGGCTAAGAACAGGAAAAGGAAAAGCCCGGTGTTGAACAGCAGGGGGTCGGTGGGCGAGTAGAGCAGGGTGGGGAGGAGCATTCGGAAGGAAAAATGATGATTGGGCGTTAGGATGGATGATTGCTTGAAAAGGGAGGAGTCATGTGGAGCATTACTCCGGTTGCAGGGCGTGGAGCACAGCTTCGGCCAGCAGGCGGCCTTGCAGGCGGTAGCCCTCCGGTTCAAAATGGACACGGTCGGGGCGCATGTAGTGGCCGGCCACCCAGTTGCGTTGGGCGGCACTCTCGCCGCCGCAGATGCTGAAAAGGTTCCAGCAGGGCAGGCCGTTGCTTTTGGCATAGTCGGTCAGGCAAGCGGCGCAGCGGCTGC
The DNA here is from genome assembly GCA_022773145.1 of Bacteroidales bacterium. Lineage (GTDB taxonomy): Bacteria > Bacteroidota > Bacteroidia > Bacteroidales > Bacteroidaceae > Alloprevotella. Next base: position 45,069 of record JALEYW010000021.1, on the reverse strand, counting down.
TCATGGGGTTGGGCCGTTTGGCGTAATGCACTTGGCGGACTTTACGCTTGGAACGCGCCATCTTGCGGTAGTCTACGTAGGAAGAAGTGAGGTAGTCGCCCGGAGGCGTGGTGAGCAGTACGACGGCATCGGGACAGGCTTTGCGCAGCTTTTCCATGAAGGCGTCGAGCTGCCGTTGGTGCAGGTCTTCGCGGTAACCCATGCCGTGGGCCTCGTTGGTGCCGAGCGAGAGGATGATGAGGTCGGGCATCTTGGCAGCGAAGCTGTTGAGGTAACTCTCGGTCAGGAAGGTCTGCGTGGTGGCACCGTTCTTTCCGATGTAGCTGAACCATACGCCGCTGCCCACATCTGCTTGTTTCGCTTCGCCGAGGCAACGGCACAGCTCTGCCTTGACGGCGAGGGGAAAGTTCTTTCCCGCCACGTGCGAGTCGCCGATGTGGAGTACCCTCAGGGGGCGTTCGCCTCGGGCCAACACACGGGCCACAGGTTGCAGTGCCTCGGGACGGATGATGTGGTTGGGCTGTGCGCCACGGAAGCTGTGGGGCATAGAGTTGCCCGGCTCGGCCAGCAGGCTGACGGTGGCAGTCTCGGCCAGTGGCTCGGCGGCGGAGTCAGGCTCCACGACGAAGGCGTTGCCTGTCGCCGGTGTGGGCAACACATCTTGTCGGCCGGGACTTACCAAGCCGGCGGCCACAGCCATGCCCAACAGCACGGCCCAGCCTCCCACAATCATGTAGAACTTCCGGCTGGAGCTTTGCGAGTGGCTCAGCCCCGTGCCCGAAGAGGCAACCCATCGGGGTGGGAGCGTATGGCTTTCGTTGCCGTCAGTCTGCGGCTTCGTAGGCTTTGCGCTTTTGGTGTTGCTCGTATCCATAGACCATAGATTTAAAAAGAGCTTTGGCTACCCGTTCGCCACCGCGCAGGTTGATGTGGGTGTAGTCCTTTCCGGCTTCGGCTGGCTTGGCTTCGGCCATGCGGCGGATGCTTCCTTCACCTCCCATGCCCTGGTAGAGGTTCCAGAAGGCCACGTGGCATTCGGCTGCCAGGTTCTGCTGGTAACGGCTCAGGGCGAGGATGCCCGGCAGGGTGCGCAACTCGCCGTTGATGCGGTCTTCGCGGTCGCCCACGCCCACCACCAGGATGCCGGCTTGCGGAAAAGCCTGTTTCAGGTGTTCCACCACAACTTTCATCTGCTTGGCATAGTTCGAGTAGTTTTGCTGTTTTTTATTCGCTACATTCAGTCCGTACTGTATCACGACAAGGTCGTAGGGCCTCACGGCGTTGAGTTCGGCCAAGTTGGTTTGTGGTATTTCCGCCAGCAGGGAGCCGCTACATCCACGCAGGGAGAAATTGTCCACGATGACTCCTTGACGGCTCTCTTCGGCTACTCCCCAACAGGTGGTGCCCGTTGCGCCGGGAATTTGCCACCGCACTTTGCCGGCCTTTGCCTTGTAACTCAGTGCCTCCACTTGTCCGGTCCCTTCGGTGTGGAGTGCGAACATGGGGCCGCCGTCCGGTTTTATGCCCACCTGTAAACTGCCGGTGGAGCGGAGGTAAAGCGTGTGTACCTCGGCTGAATCGAGCCCCCATTGTTTCACTCCGCTCAACTCGGTCCACGCTGTGCCTTTGGGCACAAAGTAGCGGCCGCTCAGGTTCAGCCGGTTGCGGTCGTATTTCCCCTTGTCGAGCACGCAATGGGTGTCCCATCCGCCGTAGCGTTGGCGTACGGTGCTGCGGTTGTCGGCATAGGGCGGTGCCATGTCGACATAGCCCACGCCGCTGCCGCCGAATTTCTTTTGCAGCAGGGTGCGGAGCGAGGAAGTGAGGATGTCCACTTCGATAAAGGAGTCGCCGAGATAGGCAATGCGCACGGGGCGGTCCAAGGTACGGCTATGGTGCAAAGCTTCGTAGAGTGGTGCCATGCCGCGGGCCGTTTCGTCGGCGTAGTCCTCGATGCAGACAATGCCGGAGGGACAGGTATCGCGGAAGGCCGGCTTAATCTTGGGCAGCGAGGCTGCGCTATCGGTCGCAGTGCTGCCGGCGGAAGGTTCGGGCAGTACGTCGGAGAGCAGAGCCACGCGCTTCACTTCGTAGCTGCCCACGGTGATGTCGGGCAGCCATTGCAGGGGTAAGAGCAGCAGCACTACGGCGAGTATCAGGAGAAATATTTTTAAGGGAGATGATTTCATCAGTAGGAAGAGAGAATTTGTAAAACAACCGAAGCGGCGTTTTGAGAAAAAGTCGGTGAGGTGTGATGACCGGAAAACGTTAAGCTCGCAGCTGAGCTTCGGCGCATGCTTTCATCTTAAAGAGTTGGTAAATTTGTCCGCTGTAAGTGGGGTTATCCTTATGCTGTTGGCAAATGTCAAAGTACAATTCCACCGTGTGCTTGAAGTCGCGGATGTAGGTGGCATTGTCAAGCTGCAGCGTTTCGGGCAGCTGGTCGAAATGCGTTTTGAACCAGTTGCACACCTCTTCTATTTCTTGGTCTGTAAAATGTTTTTTGTATTCCATAGGGATGAAGATGCTGAGAGCGGGGGAGGAAGTGAAATTTGTCTGAGAAGGATTGTTATAAAGCCAAATCAAACAGGGCAAAGTTAGTGCTTTTTAGCTTAAACTCATACAGAATACGGATGAATTGCCTTTTGAAATGGTAAATGCGTTGGATAGCCTTTTATTTTATGAACACGATTTGGCAAAAGGGATAGTTGGGCGGGTCGGTGGTGCAACGGTGATGACATTACTTGATGAGTTTTCTGCTTTCATCACCTTCCAGCACCTTCATCTGCTGGATGGCAATCTGATTTAACTTTATCAATCGTTCGCTTTGGGGTAAGCCTTGATCGATAAACACAGCGTTCAGATTTTCCATATTCGACAAGCAAATCAACTCATTGATAGTGGCATAGTCGCGTATGTTGCCTTTCTTGTCGGCATTCGCCTCTCGCCATTGCTTTGCGGTCATGCCAAACATAGCCACGTTGAGCACATCCGCCTCGTTGGCATATATGATGCTTGCTTGCTGAGGTGTCACCTCTTCGGGAATAATATTTCGCTTGATGGCATCGGTATGGATTCGGTAGTTTATCTTGGAGAGCTCCCGCTTGGCAGACCATCCTAACAGACGTTGCTCTTCCTCTTTAAGCCGTTGGAATTCTTTGACTATATAAATCTTAAATTCCGGGCTTATCCACATAGCGAACTCAAATGCAATGTCTTTATGAGCATACGTACCGCCATAACGCCCTGCTTTAGCTTGTAAGGAAATAGCATTGGTGCGTTCCACAAATTCCTTAACACTGATTTTGAACCGGTTCAGACCAGCTTGACTTTTAATTATGGCGAATTCGCCATAATTAAAAGAAGAATTATTGACCTTTTCCCATATTCCTATGAACTCAAGCGTGTTTCTATTGCGAAGCCAATCCGTTACAAAGAAATCGCCATCTTTAGCTCTTATCATATCTGTAAGGCAGATATAATCATCTCCGTTTATTTTTGTAATAGTAACTTCTGTATCTTGAACTTTAATCTTTGCCATAACTCAAAATTCTGATAATCCCGAATTCGGGATGTATAAAAGTGGTATGATTTTATTAACTGAATAGACAGGAGTACAACCGTCAGCTCCAGAAACAGGTAAAACCCGAATGAAGCCTGTTCAAATTACGGTTTCCCATATCGGATGTGATTTAATTTCGCTACAAAGTAACAAAAATATGTTTATAGTAGAATGGTTTATGCTTAACGCTTATGATTATCTATTCAAGTTTCGGAAGTGTAAAGGTTATGAGGAATAAGGTTATGGAGTTATAAAGTTACTATTAGAAGTTTCCGCATAGCAGAAAATACTATACTCCGAGGGTAACTTTATAACCTCATAATCCTGGGAGCGAAGCGACCATAACCTAATAACCAATAAGTTTCGCAACCTCCGAAATTTAAATTATTTATCAAACATGTGAATGTAATTCGACAAAATGATATGCAAACAAATCTTTCTCCCCTTTCCGGGGGCTTACCCTTCAAAGTTCCTGGACTATTTTTCCCTACTCGCCGGGTAGTTTTTTTCTACTCGCCGACTTGTGAAGCCTACTCGCCGAGTAGTAAATCCTCGGCACCGAGTGGTGAAGGCTTGGGTGGTGAAGCATTCACAGGGGCGACAAATGGGGGACATACCCACTCATCGCGCGCGCGCATATACGATATTTATTTCCCCAAAAAAGCATTCACCCCTTCACATACGGTGCTTAAACTGTTGATAATCAGAGCGTTTAGGTGTGAAGGCTTGAGGTGATAAAGCCTTCACAAGGTGTCACACGGTTTACAACCGGGCCGGTGAAGGGTGTGAAGGCTTTTATTTCAACCCTTCACACTCGAAATGACTGAAAATCAGCGAAAAAATGGCCGTCTGTGAAGGGGTGAATGCTTTTTCAGTTTAAATTACGTATATAGGAAAACCGTTATTTTTTGTCGTTTGGGCACAAAACTGACGATGGAGCATATTGATTCTATCATCAGCCTCAGGTTACGGAGATGATGGGAGCAAGGTGATGAGGTCGTAGCGTGATGCTGTGCGGCAATGTTATCAGACTTCAACCGTAAGTTCATCATTCGGGAACGAAGTAATTGTCATTTAATAACCTTCAACTATCTGTCTTTCCAAAAGCTGAATCATTGGGTAAACCTTCGTCAGAGCTGGGTGGGGCGTGGCTCAGTCGAACGAGAAATAGGGTTCGAGACGGCGGAAGTCGTCTGCCGTGAATTCCGGGTACAGCCGCAACTCGCGCCACGACCGGAGCGGTCCGTACTTGCGGATGTGGTTCACGATGGTTCGGGTCTGTTCGTAGCTGAGATAAGGATGGCGCACCAACTGCTTGAAGGTGGCGCGGTTGATGGCGATGCGTCGTGGTGATGCTCCGTCAGCGACAAACCAACGCTCCAAGCCGGGAGGCATGTCTTCGATTTCTTCCAGCTGTGTCGGGCTGACAAATCCGCCTAAGCGTTCGCGGTAGTCTACAATCTTACGCGCTTTGTAACTGCCAATGCCGGGAATGCCTTTGAGCTGCGTTGTGTCCGCTGCGTTCAAGGGTAGACGAGTGCCCTCGGCGTATTTTTCTTGCCGTGGTTGGTTCGGCACTGCGTTTTCACGGGAAGTAGGACTACGGCTTTCGGGTGTGGCATAGTGGCGGCGGGCATCAGCAGATTGTATGCGGATGTAGGGGCGCAATCGCTCAAATTCTTTTGGGGTCAGGCCATAGAGTCGGGCGAAATCGTCGGGTGAACGCCACACTCCTCCTTTTCGGCGGTATTTCATCAGGTTCCCAATTTGCCAAGCGGGCAGGCCGAGCTTGCGAAGGGTGAGCGAATCGGCATGATTGGGGTCGAAGGGGAACAGTCCGGCCGATTGTAGGTCGGAAGAGTCTGCCCGGTTGCGGCCTTGCGCAGTAAGTTTTTCCGCTTCTTCTTGAAATTGCAGAAAAGCCTTTTCCTGTTCTGTGTCTATCGAGGGTATATTTTCTTTGTCAAACCACCACCAATACACGATGCTGCCAGTAGTTACAGATAGCAGCAGTATTGACAAAACGATTAGGAAACGCCGTTCATCCTTCGTCCAATGCAACATAGCTTGTCCATATTTTAAAAGCAAAAGGTGGTTAGGGTTGTGCCGTTCCTGCCTGCCCGTATTCATGCCACCACCAATAAGTTTCGCCATAGGAGCGTCGCAACAGGTTGGGCCGACTTGCATCGTCCGGCAGCTTGGCTGCCATATCAGTGTAGTCGCGCAGGTTGGCTTCGATGGCTGTATCGTGGTATAACACGGCGGGCTGGGTGCGTTGCCGTGCGTAATAAACCAAGGCTTGGGCGTAATAGGTTGGTAAGTTGCCTTGGGCGATGGCCTGCGGATAGAAACGGGTTATTTCATGAGCGAAACGGTCCAGCCGGCGGTCCAGGAGCAGGGCGCAAAGGTAATAGTCGATGGCCGGATTAAATCGGACCGGTGACAAATGCTGCATTTCTTTCTGCTTCTGTTGTTTCTGGAAGGCTGTGTAGGCGCATCGTTGCAAATAGTCCGCCACTTTTTCGTTGGATTGAGGCCGGCATCCTAACAACTGCCCAAGGCTGTCGGGCGATAGTAGCAGTTGTTGGCGTTCATCGTTGGGTAGTAACAGGTTTTGACTACCCCCGGCCGGCACCGGCTGTTGTAATATTTTATCTCCCAACCCTTTGGAATGCGTGGTGGCCAGCAGATAGCATCGCATGGCGAAAAGCCGGGGCGAGGTGGCCAAATCCACTTCGCCAATGCTGTAAGCTTTTTCCGGATGGGCGCTACGTAATGCTCGTGCCGTGCGGAGTTCAAAATGCTCCACGTCGCTTACTGCCGTTCCTGCCCCTACGTACAAACAAAGAACTAACATCTCTATGGAGCGGGGCATAAACTTTTGCCACAGGGTGCGCTCAGGTCCCCAAAGCCGCAGCAGCCGCAAATTATATTTCCAGTCTATCAGCACCATGCTCACTGCCACTGCCAGCAGTCCGACCTGCCACAGTGCCGAGGCAAAAGGCAGGCTCAAAGTGGCGGCTGCGAGCCATCCTGTCGCTACACAGGCTACCGTGAGGCCGAGGCGGCGCGGCGCAAACAGCTTTCGTATGCCACATATCAGGACGAAGCAAAGCAGGGTCAGCAGTAGGGATGACCATACCGAAGGCAGGCTGACGGGATGGCCCATGATGCAAGCGGCCAAATACTCTGCTGCATCGTATTGGGCATAGGCGAAATACAGAAACAGGAAGATGAGATAGATAAAAATGAACATAATATATATAGGAGGGGAAAACGATGAGAGAAATCGGTAGCAGTAGCGGCTGCACCAGGAGAGGGCAGTTACCTTTCGCTACTTCCTGTTGGCAAAGCCATGAGCTGAGCGGCCGCTTCCTGCTGTAGAAGTCAATATTAGGGCCGTCCGATGGAGGTGTAGTAGAAGCCCAATTCGCGCAGTTCTGCCGGATCATAGATGTTGCGCCCGTCGAACACTGCCGGATGGTTCATGGCTCGGCGAACCACTTCCCACGAAGGCAGGCGGAAGAGCTTCCATTCCGTCAGCAGCAGTAATGCGTCGGCTCCGAGCGTGGCATGGTACATGTCGCGGGCATAGATTACCTTGTTGCCTAATCGGCGGCGGCACTCGTCCATCGCCACGGGGTCGTACACTCTCACGTTGCAACCGGCCTGGAGCAGCAGTTCGATGGTTACGAGTGAGGTGGCCTCGCGCATGTCGTCCGTTTCAGCCTTGAAGGCCAGCCCCCAAAGTGCCACCTCCTTGCCCTCTAAATGGCCGTTGAAGTGCTGCGACAGCTTGTTGAAGAGCACCGCCTTCTGCGCTTCATTCACCTCTTCCACGGCCTGGAGCACTCGCATGGTATATCCGTTGTGTTCGGCCGTGCGTATGAGTGCCTTTACGTCCTTTGGGAAACAGGAACCGCCGTATCCGCAGCCGGGATAGAGGAATTTGGAGCCGATTCGCGTGTCGGTTCCGATGCCTTTGCGCACCATGTTGACATCCGCCCCTACCAGCTCGCAGAGATTGGCAATGTCGTTCATGAAAGAGATGCGTGTGGCCAGCATGGAGTTGGCTGCATATTTTATCATCTCGGCTGAGGGAATATCTGTGAAGAGTATGCGGTTGTTCACCAGCATAAAGGGCGAGTAGAGTCGCTGCATCAGTTGGCGAGCTCGCTCACTTTCCACACCCACCACGACGCGGTCCGGGCTCATAAAGTCCTTTATGGCAGCTCCTTCTTTCAGGAACTCCGGATTGGAAGCCACGTCAAAAGGGATGTCAACGCCGCGTTTGTCCAGCTCCGCCTGAATGGCAGCTTTCACCTTACGGGCTGTGCCCACGGGTACGGTGCTCTTTGTTACCACTACTAAATAGTGATTCATGTGCTCTCCCACTTCGCGAGCCACTTCGAGCACATAGGACAGGTCGGCCGAGCCGTCTTCATCGGGTGGCGTTCCCACTGCGCTGAACACCATTTCCACCTCGTCTAAGCAGTCGGTCAGGCGGGTGGTGAAGCGCAAACGTCCTTCGCGGTGGTTGCGCAGCACCATTTCTTCCAGTCCCGGCTCGTAGATGGGGATGATGCCTTGTTGTAGTTTTTCAATCTTGTCCGGGTTGATGTCTACGCAGGTAACCTCTACGCCCATTTCGGCAAAGCAGGCCCCCGAAACCAAACCTACGTAGCCTGTGCCGACAATCGCAATTCTCATATAGAAATCAGTTAAAACATACGATAAAGAGCCTAAATGTTTATAAGTCATGGAGAACACGACAGTTACAAACCTTTAAGCTCTTGTTCTTTTGTTGAAAAAGAAAATCGTCAACTTCTTCTCTGCTATTTTGCCGGAGTAGCCGGTGCAGCGGGAGCTGCGGGTGCGGCAGGAGCAGCAGGGGCAACCGGAGCTGCGGGGGCGGCTGTGGTTACCACGCTATCCTTGTCTGTGGCGCGGGGAGCGAAGAAGATGGTGGCTACGGCCAAAACAACCAGTGTGCCGGCCAATGTCCATGTGGCTTTTTCAACCACGTCGGTAGTCTTTCTAACACCCATAATCTGATTGGATGCTGCAAAGTTCGAGGCCAGTCCGCCACCTTTTGACTCTTGAATGAGTACGATGAATGTCAGCATGATGGCCACGATGACTGCCAAAACTACGAGTACTGAATACATGTTCTTTATTGTTTTTGATGATTTTTATTGATTATCAGTTTTTGTAAGAAGCGGATTTGGTCTGCAAAGTAAACACTTTTTTTTGGATTATTCAAATTCACTTTGCGCATTATTTCAAGTGCTTTTTCATAACGCTGTTGTCGGATATAGATTTTGGCCAGCGTCATGGTGAGAAAACCCTCTTCGCCTGTTTCTTCTAAGCTATCGTTTTCGGCAGGCAATTCGGGGGTGAATTCCGGTGTTTCCTGTAGTTGGATGCGTTCAGGCTTGTGTTCAATGAAGTCGTCAATCAGTTCTTCGCTTCGCCCGTTGGTTTTGGTTCCTTCGGGTTCTGCATCTTCCATTTGGAGTAGGAAAGCCGCATAGTCCGTTGTGGCATCTGCCGCTGTGAGTTTGCGCCCTGAAGGCTGCCGGGAGGTGTCTTCTGTTGTGCGCAGGAAGTCGTCAATTAGCGACTCCGTGCGGTTACCTTGCGTTGGGGCCGGTTCTTCTTCTTTGTAAAGCGGTGTGGGTTGTATGGTATAGTTGCTTTCTTCCACCATCTTGAACAGCACGCGCCGGTCCGGCAGACACAATGCCGCCTTGCGGAGTTCTTCGCCGAAGAGCGGGTCGTGCAGCAAAAACAGGTTACGTAGGAACAGCAGTCGGGCAGTCTGAAAATAGGGGTACTTGGCCACCCATTCGCGCAGGCTGTGCAGGGTGTCTTTATTGAGTTGTTCCGGATGGGCTATCAATTCGGCTAATTCCATAAACCTGAGGTTTAAACAGGAGGTTGAGAAATATTTGAAGGATTGTAGGGAAGAAAGCTAACGTTGATGAGTAGACGGCTACCAGTCGGCCACGGTGGCGTTGAATATCTGGTCGCACAAATCCTTAATCATTTCTGTTACCAGCGTTTCCTGCACGGCGGTTAGTTGCTGGCTGGAGTCGTATTGTGTGGTGGCAGAAAACTGCTTTTCCCAGTTCTCATTGGTTTTGCTGTTGGTAAATCGGATGTTTACCGTCATCTTCAGCTGCACTTGCGAGGAGTAGCCGTCTGCCGAGATAGCTTTGTTGAATTGGTCGTAGCCTGTGATTTCGCCGGACAGATGCAAGTCGCCGCCGCGCTTTACCAACTTCAGTCGTGTCTGATTGGCATATTGATCCTGAAGCTTGGTGTTAAACATAGCTTCCATAGGTGCCCATCCGTAAGGGGCGCGGTTGGCCACTTTATCAATTTGGATGGTCTTTATCAGGTCGTAGTTGATGCTGGTGCCTGTAAATTGATATTTCACGCTGCAAGCAGTGAACAAGGCCAATCCAAGAATTGTCAGCAGCGATTGCCAAAGATATTTCATAGGGAGTATTTCTAAAAAAGGGGGTTCTAAAAGTGCGCTGCTTGTCGGTGGGAAACGATAGACTTCACCTTAATCCAGGCCATACTCTTTGATTTTCCGGTAGAGCGTACGTTCGGAAATGCCCAACTCGTCGGCCGCAGCTTTTCGTCGGCCGTTGTGTACCACCAAAGCCTTCTTTATCATTTCCCGTTCCAACTCGTCAAGCGAGAGCGTGGGCTTCCCGGCTTCGGTCTTCGTGAGAAGATCTTCCTTGTGGGGTGTGGGCGGAAGGTCGTCGTCCTTCACTTCCTCCGCTTCCCAGTAAGGCTCTTCGGGCTGTTCTTCGTTTCTCAGCTTTACCGCCGGATGTGCAGCTACCATGAGTCCGGCAGGCTCTTCCGGGTGTTGCTGTTCGCGCACAATGCGTTTCAGTTCCGACACGTCGCGTCGCAGGTCGAAGAGAATTTGGTAGAGAATTTCCCTCTCGTTTTCAAAGCTGTGTTCCTTCCGTTTGTGTTCCACGGCCATGAGTTGCGTGTGGTGTGCTTCCAAGGGCAAGTAGAGGGAGAGAATTTCGGGCGTAATGTTTCTTTCCTCTGCCGTAACGCTCATGTTTTCCGCCACATTTTTCAGTTGTCGTACATTGCCGGGCCATGAGTAAGCCAAGAGCATTCGTTCGGCCGTTTCGTTGAGCCTGACCGGTGGCATTTTGTATTTCTCGCTCATGTCGAGCGCAAATTTGCGGAACAGCAGTGCCGCGTCGTTGCCTCGTTCGCGCAGGGCGGGCACGGCAATGGAGATGGTGTTGAGGCGGTAGAAGAGGTCTTCGCGGAATTTGCCTTCTTCGATGGCTTTTTCCATGTTGACATTGGTGGCCGCCACGATGCGCACGTCCGTTTTGCGCACTTCGCTGGAACCCACGCGGATGTATTCGCCCGTTTCGAGCACGCGGAGCAGGCGAGCCTGCGTCTGCAAGGGCAGTTCGCCCACCTCGTCGAGAAACAGCGTGCCGCCGTTGGCAGCGGCAAAGTAGCCCTCGCGTTGCTCCACGGCTCCGGTGAAAGCTCCCTTTTCGTGGCCGAAGAGTTCGGAGTCGATGGTACCTTCGGGGATGGCACCACAGTTCACGGCGAAATATTTCTTGTTTTTCCTCAGGCTATGGTCGTGGATGATGCGAGGAAACACCTCTTTGCCCACACCGTTTTCGCCCATGACGAGCACAGACAAATCAACGGGGGCAATTTTGAGCGCAATTTCCAGGGCGCGGTTCAGTGCCTCGCAATTTCCTACAATGTCATATCGCTGTTTGATGCGTTGAATGGTGGATTGTTCCATAAATGAGCAGATAAAACGGCTACAAATATAGGCAATCTTCATGGTTCTTGGGAAGATGCGGTGTAGATTTTGGCTGAAGATACTTTTAAGGAGGGGTGTGTAAAGGGGGAGCTAAGGGGTGTGTATAAAAAAGGACAAGCCTGTATCAGCCTGTCCTTTTGAGTCGTTTCGTGTTCCCGAGGGTGCTGGAAAAGTTCGCGGTGCAGTGTGTTTCGCCCGAAAGTATGTGGTCTTTCGGTGACTAACCAACAGCTCGGTATTGGGAGGGCGTTTGGCCCGTGTGAGCTTTGAAGAAACGTACAAAGTGCTGCGGATAGTCAAAGCCGAGCCGCAGGCCAACCTGGCTGATGCTCAGCGCGGGGTCGTTGAGCAGTTGCTTGGCCGTTGACAGCAGGTGGTCGGCGATGAAATCCTTGGCGGTCTTGCCCGTTTCCACTCTGACCAAGTTGCCGAAATAGCCGTTGGAAAGACAACATTTCTCGGCAAAGTAGCCTACAGTGGGCAAGCCTTCGCTTTGCGCCTTGGTGGCGATATACTCCTTCAGCAAAATCTCGAACTTTTTCACCACCTCGTGGTTGATTTCTTCGCGTGTGACGAATTGGCGGTCGTAGAAACGCAGGCAATAGTTGAGAAGCAGTTCGATGTTCGACACAATCAATGAACGGCTGTGCTTGTCGATGGAGCGGTGCAGTTCTTGCGCAATCATGTCGAGCACGCCACGGAAGATGTCAATCTCACCGTTGGACAGGTGGAGTGCTTCGTTGCTTGCATAGGAGAAAAATTCGTATTGGCCGATGCTCCGCCCCAACGGAGTGCGGGCCAGCAGGTCGGGATGGAACACGAGGGCTGTCCATCGGGGCACGGTAACACCGGGCATCGGCTGCACATGGATGGTCTGTCCCGGAGCGAAGCTCGTGACGGTCATCTCGTCGAAGTCATAGGGTGTCCGGCCATACGACAGCTTGCAGCCCTTGTTTTCTTTCAGGAAAAGGGCATAAAGGCCGTAGTGGACAAGGCTCTCTTCCTGCATACGGGGCTGGTCGTGGCGCACCACGCTCACGAGCGGATGAAGCGTTTTAAAACCGTAAAGTTCGTTGAACTGCTGAACGGAGTTTAAGCGGATTTCCTTCATTGTTTGCAAGTATTTGTTTGGCCGGCAAGGGTAGCAGGCTCTCTTCGGAACAGCTCATGGGCAACATACTGGTTGCTGTAAACAGAATGTTCTTGCCCATGATGTGTGTTTGTCGGGTTCTCGCTGCAAATTTGCCACTGAAACTTGGGATGGCAGTTACCCGAATTGCGGCAATGATTACCCGTTTTGTGGATTTTGCCTTTAGTCGGCGGTATGGATGCCCTCCGGCTTCATTTCGCAATATCTTTTGAACCATTGCTGCTCTTCGGGGGTGTCGAGTGGAGAATATTCATTGATGATGCACCCCGTGGCGAGGTCGTCGGCCAGTGCCAGGATGATTTCCGACAATTCCAGCGTCTGCTCCAGCTTCCGGCCGGGAGGACAGAACGGATTTTGGCGCTTGATGGCCTCATAGCCATACACTGCACCCATGATATTGCCGCACACAGCCCCGGTGGAGTCGCTGTCGCCATCGTGATTGACGGCGGCGATGAGGGCTTCTTCCAGGCTGTCGATGTGGCGCACGGCACAATAGAGCGCTATGGCCCAGGTCTCCTCGGCAGTCCATCCTTCGCCCAGCTGGCGGATGTTTTCTGCATCGCTGCCGCTGCCTTGAGCCAATTCGATGGCCTTCAGGGTAAGTCCGTAGAGGACATGCTTGTCGGCACCATATTCGTTTTTATAAATGGTGTCGAGCGCGCTGAGGCTCTCTTTGGCCATGTCGGCCATGTTGGCTTTTATTTCCGCCTCCTCCGTCAGTGCCAGCCGGTAGATGAGATGCGTCAGCAACGCGGCGGGGAGAAAGCCCTGAGGATGCTTGTGGGTTATACGGGCCACTTCCGCGCCGGCCCAATCCATGTGGGGAACGTCATAGAAATGGCGACCCCGGCTCTCGTACCCGGCCATCAGCAGTGCCATCGGAGCCACCCGCATGATGCCGCCGCAGCCCTTGCTGTTGTTCTGCACGTCTTTTCTCTTGAGCAGACATTCACAGGCCGACAAACAGGTGGTTCCCGGTGCACGTCGGTGAGCCAATTCGGGCAAATCGCGCAGCCAGGTGAAGTGGAAATCGTTTGGATTATCATTCTTTCTGCCCGTTTGCGTGAAGTACCAGTCGATGTAAGCACCATCCACATAGGCTTCGGGATTTCCGTCGATGCCTCGCATGGCTCCCCTGGTTACCCCCATGAGCATGCCGTTGGCGGTGAAAAGTGTCATTTGGGTGTCGTCGCTCACCAAAGCCTTGCCTTCGGGCGAAAGGGCAAATGTGGTGATGCCTTTGTAGCCATAGCGGTAAAGGATGTTGTGGCGACGCATGAACTCCACGGGATAACCCAAAGCGTCGCCCGCAGCACCCGCCATCAGCGAGCCGCGAATGCGGTCGCGGACACGTTCATGAAGCAGTCGCTGGGGGAGCAACAGGTGGTCCACATACTTTCGGATAAAGTCGATTTGCTGTGGTGTTTCGGGAGCTTGGCGGTAAGCCGCCTTGGGCATTTGGGAGAATTTCTCGCGCATTTCCCGAAGTGCCTTCTCTACGGTGGGATTATCCATCAGCCGGGCCAAATAGCAGGCAATGATGGTGCCGGTCCGGCCCACTCCGCCCCAACAGTGCAGGTAGGTGTAGCCCGGCTGACCGGTCAATTCGTCTATCTTATCCAAGAGCTCGTCTACAGCCTCCACCGATTGCGGCGCATGCACATCCTGGATGGGGAAACGGTGATAGGTGGTGTCGGGAGGCAGCAAGTGGTGGTAGGGACGGAGTTCCCCTTCCTCGGTCAGGTCAATGAAATGGCGCACCCCGAAGTGGTGCATATGCTGCAACTTGGAGTCGGCTTTCTCTGCCTGCTTGTCGCCGGGGTATTCTCCGGCATACAATTTCCGAAAAACATGATACGACTGCGGAATCGGCCGGTTGACAAAAACTTCAAAGCGATCGTTGATGTCGAGCAGGTCGGGCGGAAGCAGGGCGCGGCATTGGGCCTCCACTTCTTCTTTATGTTTAAAATTGTAGTATGGATTGGCCATGGCTATGGAAGCAGCCATGCAGCCGATGGTATCGGAATCGCCGCCCATGGAGATGGCTAAGCGCAGTACCTCCTCGGCGTTTTCTCTTTGCAGGAAGGACATGATGGCAATGGGTACGCTGCCTTGGCACGTCACGTCGAAGCGGTAGCCGGGACGGAGGTTCTCCAACTTGATGTCCAGGTTGTAGCCGAAATGTTCCTCTACATAGCGTTTGATTTCCTCTCTACTTTTCCCAGGATCCTGCCGTTGTAGGTAGACACAGGCGGCTATGGCCTGCGCCCCCTTGATTCCTTCGGGATGGTTGTGCGAAACGGAAGCCGTGATGCGGGCCAGCTCCAACGCCTCGTCGAGTGAGGAGGCATACAGTCCCACCGGACTTACCCGCATGGCCGAACCGTTGCCGAAACTGTTGTAAGGTTTCGGATGGGGGTCGAACAGCCACCGGGAAAACATGCCTCCGTAACCGGCATGGGGAAATTTTCGTCCCAACCGCTGCATACAGGTAATCAGTCCCGTTTCTGTGTGCGCGGCATCCGACATCAGCCACTCTGCCACGGCGAGGGTCATCACGGTGTCGTCTGTGAAACGGCTGCCCGGGGGGATTAACTCGAAATCTTCCGTTTTTACATTGTAATGTTCGCGGGTACTTCCGACAATGTCACCAATTATTGCTCCTAACATAGACTTAGCGTTTTTTCGTTATAAGTAGGTGTTGCGTCATCTCGACACCGCAAAGGTGGAAGTTCTCTTTTGAATGACAAAATATTTTGCGTAAAAATTACACAATAGGATATGTTTTTCCTGGTAGAGGGGAGACAAACAAAAACTCGGCAAGCGGAGTGAACGGCTTGCCGAGTGGTATGATAGGGTTGTGTCAGGGGAGTTCGTCGCCACGGATTCCCAAAGCCGACATGACGGAGTAGGCCAGAATTTGGTGTTGGAAACCACGTCCCGACTGGGGTTCCATGGAGAAAAGAGTGATATCCTTGTCCTTGACCCCAGCGCAGATGGATTTTAACCGGCCGGCGTTTTCCGACATGTCGTGTATCACCATGAGGCGGCGGACGGTGTCGGACTGTGCCAGCATGTTCATCGACTGGAGGAAGAACTCTTCTGCAGAAACAATTTTCTCTACGGGAAAGGTGAAGAGCCTGAAATTGCCGATGTGGTCTGTGAAGGGCAGATTGTCCAAGTCTTCTTTAAAGCGGAGTTTCGGAGCTTCGTCATGGTGTTTCGTGAGCCGGAAGAATTGCAGGTATTCTTTTTCTTTGCTGTGAAGGAAATGCACCTGCACTTCGTTCGTGCCCGGTTCGAGGCCTCCGTCGAGCGCGATGCAGTTTATCCAGTGGCAAAGGTCGGCTTTGGGCAGTCGCCGTTCGAGCATTCGTTCAAAGTTGACGGTGAAGTCGAACGCCACATTGTCCAAAAAATCGGCATCCACCAGAATAACGTTGGGAGCCCAGGCTGTGGAAAATTTATCGTTGGTTGTTTTCATACAAAAGGAAATTCATCGTCATCATATAATCCGTCGGTGAAATCGTCAATGGCACGGCGGTCCTTTTTGGTGGGGCGTCCGGTGCCACGGGCGCGGTTGACAAATCCGCTGATGCGGCTCATTTCAAGAAGCTCGTACTGTTCGGGCGCGGTGATGTTGTCAAAGATTTCAGGCAGCATTTTGGCTCCCACGCGCTTCTCGATGGCTTGTTTCACGCGGAAGGTGTAAGTAACGGGCGACTTTCTGACGCCAATTTCGTCGCCTTCCTTGATCATGCGTGCCGGTTTGGCCTGAGCACCGTTGATAGTGATGCGTCCGTTCTTGCAGGCATCAGTGGCAAGCGTGCGCGTTTTGTAAATACGTGCGGCCCAGAGCCATTTGTCCAAACGTGCTTCCATGCGGATGTTATTTGTTGTTGAATTGGTTCATGGCAATTCCGATGCCGGCCAGGGCAAAAGTCTTCACAGCTTCGCAGGCAAGCTGGAGGCGTTCGTCCATTTGTTGCAAATCCTCCTCCCCGAACTCCCCCAGCACGTAGTCAATCTGTCCGCCCTTGGGGAATTCGTTGCCGATGCCGAAGCGTAGGCGGGCATATTGTTGTGTGCCGAGCACGGAGGTGATGTGGCGCAACCCGTTGTGCCCCGCTTCGCTTCCGCCGGGCTTCAGCCGGAGTTTGCCGAAGGGCAGCGCCAAATCGTCCACTACCACGAGCAAGCGTTCCAGCGGAATGTTTTTCTCCTTCATCCAGTAGCGGACGGCATTGCCCGAGAGGTTCATGTATGTAGAAGGTTTGAGCAGGGTGAGCGTTTGGTTTTTCACTTTGACCGTGGCCACAAAACCATAACGCCTGTCCTCGAATGCAACATTGGCCGCTCCGGCAAGAGCGTCCACGACTCTGAAACCTATGTTGTGCCTGGTGCGGGCATATTCGTCGCCGATGTTGCCCAGACCCACAATCAAATAGTTCATGCGGCTTGAAACGAATTACGTCTGTTATGGAAATACGAAAGGGAAAGCATACAAGCAGGCCTGTTTGCTTCCCCTTTATGAGATAAGTTACTTTGAAATGTTCGGGTAACCGATTACTTGCCTTCCTTGGCAGCTGCTGCGGCAGCACCCATGGCGGCACGAGTCATCTTCACGGTGCAGACGATAACTTCCTTGGGAGTTACCATTTCGAGTCCTTCATAGCTCAACTGGCCGGCCTTGATACTCTTACCGAGTTGAAGCGAAGTAACGTCCACTTCGAGCTTTTCGGGGATGACATCGTACTTGGCGCGAACTTGCAGCTTGCGAACCATCATTACCAAGCGACCACCGGCGCGTACACCTTCGGCCAAGCCTTTGGCAACAACGGGTACACCCATTACGATGGGCTTCTCAGCGTGTACTTCAAAGAAGTCTACGTGGAGCACGTTGTCCTTTACGGGGTGGAACTGGATTTCCTTGATGATACCCTTGTGATCAACGCCATCAATGGTGATGTCAACCAAATAGATGTGGGGAGTAAAGATGAGCTTGTTGATTTCTTTTTCGGAAACAACGAAGTGGGTGGCAACGGGCTTGCCGTTTTCGTCCTTCTGCTCTCCATAGAGAACGCAGGGAACCAATTCGTTTTTACGAACTTCCTTGGTGGCCTTCTTGCCGAGTGCGGTACGCACGGTGCCGCTGATTGCAATTTGCTTCATTTGTCTGGTTGTAAATAAAAATGTGTTACTCTAAATTAAGTCTTTCACCACTTCGCGCTTTTTCGTGCAGAATTTGAAAAAGAAGAAGGGGCTCAAAACTAAAAAACTTAATTCGCCATCACACGCGGAGGCCTCAGAAAGCCTGCGCCGGGACAAATCGGGTGCAAAAGTACACTTATTTTTATAAATTCACGATTTGTGGCGCTTTTTTCTAAAGAAATACAATGGGAAAAGGCTGAAAATGTTTGACTTTCGGCCTAAAAAGTCTGTTTTACCGGCTTAGCGTTTTCAAATTCTGCTCCAATTGTTTCACACTGCCGGCTCCTATCAGCACGGAGGTAACCCCATTTTGCTTCAGTACCCATTGCAGAGCCATTTCCGCCAGTGTCATGCCTTGGGCTTGTGCTTCATCGTTCCACCTCCGGAGTTGTTTCAGCAGTTTGGGCGTGAGCATTTCCGGTTTCAGAAACCGTCCTTCCGCCATACGGCTGTCTGCCGGGATGTGGTGGAGGTAACGGTCGGTGAGCAGCCCTTGGGCCAAGGGTGAGAAGGAGATAAAACCCATGCCGGCCTCTTGGCAGAAGGGCAGGATGCCTTCGGTGAGCGGGGCGTGGTCGAGCATGTTGAGGCGGCCTTGGTAGATGAGTGGCGGGCAGCCCTGTTTCCCGAGATAGTCCACCGCTTGGCGCGTGGCTTTGAGCGGCCAACGCGAAATGCCCACATAGAGTGCCTTGCCCTGCTTCACGATGTCGGCCAACGCTTGCAGCGTTTCCTCCAGCGGCGTTTCGGGGTCGTAACGGTGGCTGTAGAAGAGATCCACGTAGTCCAGCTTCATGCGTTGCAGACTTTGGTCGAGGCTGGCCATGAGACTCTTGCGCGACCCCCAGTTGCCGTAAGGTCCGGGCCACATTTCGTAACCCGCCTTCGTGCTGATGAACAATTCGTCGCGGTAGGGCGCAAAATCAAGTTCCAACAAGCGAGCCAAGGTCCGCTCCGCACTGCCCGGAGGCGGCCCGTAGTTGTTGGCCAGGTCAAAGTGCGTGATGCCGTGGTCGAAAGCGTAACGGGCAATGGCGCGGCAGTTGTCAAAGTCATCGCCTTCGCCGAAGTGGTGCCAAAAGCCGAGGCTGATTTGGGGAAACATCACTCCGCTGCGTCCCGAACGGGCATATTGCATGCCGTTGGTGTAGCGATTGTCGGCGGCTTGGTACGTTTCCATTTTGCTTCTGAAGAAAAATTAGCGGAAAGAGTCGGTGAGGAGCTTAATCTCTATGGCCGGAGAGATGCGCTCATATAATATATTGTACACGGCATCAAGAATAGGCATGTTCACGTGGTACAGGCGGTTGATGTCCTTCATACATTTGGTGGCATAGTAGCCCTCGGCAATCATCTCCATCTCTATTTGTGCCGATTTCACGCTATAGCCCTTGCCAATCATGGTGCCAAACACGCGGTTGCGCGAAAAGTTGGAGTAGCCCGTCACCAGGAGGTCGCCCAGGTAGACCGAGTCGTACACTTGGCGGTCAATCGGGTAAACCGCTTTCAGGAAGCGATTGGTTTCCTGCACGGCGTTGGCCATGAGCACACTCTGGAAGTTGTCTCCGTACTTCAGGCCGTTGCAGATGCCGGCGGCAATGGCATATACATTTTTGAGTACCGAAGCATATTCAATGCCGATGACGTCGCACGAGGTTTTCGTCTTGACATATCCCGAGGCGATGGTTTCGGCCAGCGCCTGCGCTTTCTCTGTGTCGGCGCATCCCACGGTGAGGTAAGTCAGTCGGGATAGCGCCACCTCCTCAGCATGGCTGGGACCGCCCAGCACAGCCAGATTTTCATCGGGCACGTTGTACACCTGACGGAAGTATTCCGAGCAAACGAGATTTTCATCGGGCACAATACCTTTGATGGCCGTCACAATGAGCTTGTCGTGGAGCTTCACCTTCAGCTTCTTCAGGTGGTTTTTCAGATAAGGTGAAGGTGTGACGAATACCAAGGTCTGGCAGTTTCGCGCCACCTCGTTGATGTCGGCTGTAAAGGTGATGCGTTCGATGTCGAAACGCACGCTTGTGAGATAGGCCGGGTTGTGTCCTTGTCGTTTGAACTCTTCGATGGCATCAGGCCGACGCATATACCAATAGAGATGCTCCACTTTTTCGAGCAGCATTTTGGCTATGGCTGTGGCCCAGCTTCCGCTGCCCAGCACGGCTATGTTTCCTAAATCGTACATGATGCGCTTTCTAAGATTGCAAGGTCTGAGGTGAGGGAGGTGATAAAGATACGTTTGTCCGGGAAGAAAGTGGGGCAACCCCTATCTTTATAACCTGTTCCCTTCACATCTCATAGTCTGATACAAAGTGCTATCTCACACGTTCCATCCTTCGATGTCCTGCACGGAAGGTTTGGTGATGTCCAGTTTGTATTTCTTGATGATTTCGCCCAGTTGTTGTTGGACTTTCTGCGGGTTCACCTCCTTCAGGTCGCTCACCAGATAGTAACCCGCCTTTTGCAGCAGGGGCACCAATTCTTCGGCGATGCCGGCCTCCACATATTTCGCTGCGGCATCGCGCGGAGCTTTCTTTTCCGGGCGCATTTGCGGGAAGAGCAACACCTCCTGGATTTGCGTCTGTCCCGTGATGAGCATCACCAAGCGGTCGATGCCGATGCCGATGCCCGAGGTGGGCGGCATGCCGTATTGCAGTGCGCGGAGGAAATCCTGGTCGATGAACATCGCCTCGTCGTCGCCCTTCTCCGACAGGCGGAGCTGCTCCTGGAAGCGTTCTTCCTGGTCGATGGGGTCGTTCAGCTCCGAGTAAGCGTTGGCCAGCTCCTTGCCGTTCACCATCAGTTCGAAGCGTTCTGTCAGTCCCGGCTTCGAGCGGTGCTTCTTGGTCAGGGGTGACATCTCCACGGGATAGTCCGTGATGAAAGTGGGCTGGATGTACGTTCCTTCGCAGAATTGGCCGAAGATTTCGTCGATGAGTTTGCCTTTGCCCATCGTTTCGTCGATTTCCACTTCCAATTTCTGACAGATTTCCCTGATTTCCTCTTCTGTCTTCCCGTTGAGGTCATAGCCCGTTTTTTCCTGGATAGCTTCGAGGATGGGCAGGCGGCGGAAGGGAGCTTTGAAGCTGATAACCTGTCCGTCAACCACTGCTTCGGGCTTGCCGTTCACCGTGGTGCAGATATGTTCCAGCAGTTTTTCCGTAAACTCCATCATCCAGTTGTAATCCTTGTACTGCACATAGAGCTCCATGCAGGTAAATTCCGGGTTGTGGCTGCGGTCCATACCTTCGTTGCGGAAGTTCTTGCCGATTTCGTAGACACCTTCGAAACCGCCCACGATGAGGCGTTTCAGGTAAAGCTCTGTGGCGATGCGCAGATAGAGGTCCACGTCGAGCGAGTTGTGGTGCGTGATGAAGGGGCGGGCACTGGCACCTCCGGGAATGGGCTGGAGAATGGGCGTTTCCACTTCCGTGTAGCCGGCGGCGTCAAAGAACTGGCGCATGGCCTTGATGACCTGGCTTCGTTTGAGGAAAATTTCCTTCACGCCGGGATTGACCAGCAAATCGACGTAGCGTTGGCGGTAGCGCAGTTCCGGGTCGTTGAAGGCGTCGTAGGTCACGCCGTCCTTCTCCTTCACCACGGGCAGCGGCCGGAGGCTTTTCGAGAGGAGCACCAGTTCCCTGGCGTGAACGGAGATTTCGCCTGTCTGTGTGCGGAACACATAGCCTTTCACGCCGATGAAGTCGCCCAGGTCGAGCAGTTTTTTGAAGAAAGAGTTATAGAGCGTTTTGTCCTCAGTGGGGCAGATGTCATCGCGGGTAACGTACACTTGGATGCGCCCTTTGGCGTCCATCAGTTCGGCGAAGCTGGCTTTGCCCATCACGCGGCGTCCCATCAGTCGGCCGGCTATGCACACCTCGCGCCGGGGTGCGTTCTCGTCGTCGCAGAATTGTGCTTTGATGTCATCGCTCCAGGCGTTGACGGGATAGGCTGCTGCGGGATAAGGTTCAATGCCCATTTTGCGCAGTTCGTCCAAAGAATTGCGTCGTTGTATTTCTTGTTCGCTGAGTTCTAAGATATTCATCTTTGTTAAGAGTTGTTTTTTGCGAAGCAAAGGTAGTGCTTTTTCTTTAAGGCCGTAAAGATATGCGCTTTTTTCTTGGAATATCTTGACGGGATCCCCACATTCCAAGGTAGATAGAAACAGGCATAATGTTTCGTGTTTGCAAAACTTATCCGTTACCTTTGCAGGCGAAGTAAGGGTGGTTCTAATAATTCTGATGAGGAGGTTTGCGCCCTAACAAATAAGATATGGAACAGGTAGGAGACATGAAGCTCTACTCCTTAGAGGAAGTGAAGGAAGAGCTTTTGGGAAAGGTTGGTATTCCGGAAAGAGATGAACACGATCGAAATGTAGAAGAGGTTTTGCACGCTTACCGGATAGGTGAGGCAATAAAGAAAGCACGCCTCAAGCAGAACCTATTTTCCTCCTACAAATTCACCATCTGAGTTTATGAATCTCCAATAAAAATGTTGATAAACAGCCGCCATACCCTCAGAAAAAGGTCTTGCTTTCTCGTGAACTACCGCTAAGTCTTTAGCTTAGCGGTAGTTCACTACTGCAAATCCACGAGTATTGAATAATGACATAATCTCTCCTATCTCATTATTCGATGAATCCATCAAAAAAGAACTGGTAATCCCTATGTCATTTTTGCGCTCTTCTATCCAATTTGAATTGGAGTGCTTTGTATAATCTGAATTGTTTGATTGTGAATTCATTTTTAAAATTTAGTTATTGCTGATTTGCCAATAACCACCTTTGTCAGATCCTATGCGTTGAATAACACCTTTATCAACCAACATCTCCAAACGACGCTTGACACTACTTTCATAGAGTCCCATTTTGTGTGAAATTGCGCTTCTGCCTATTTGTGGGTTTTCCTTTATTAGTTCAAGAATTATTTTTATCTGGTCGCTTATCTGGTCGCTTATCTGGTCGCTTCTGGTCGGATATAGTGTTTTCTTGCCCCTCCTCCAGCACATTTGCCCACACCGTGGCTTTCATGATAAAGGCGACCAGATTATATTGAGGTTCCTTCGTGCCGATGGCGGAAAGTTCACGGCACATACGGTCAACACCCTCGCCGAACTCCTTTGTCTAATTTTGATTAATCACTGAGTAAATCACAGTACATCAAGCGCGTTGCGAGTGTACGCGGATTCTGTATTCTTGTTTTACGTTCCTCCTCGTTTTTCGGAGGTTTGACATACAAGTCTTCGTCAATCTCTCTGTTAAAAAGATAGCGAAAGCCATTCTTCTCGTAGAAATTTAATACCTTAGGCTTGTTCTTAGCGTCAACGATAGCCAGTCGGCAACCCGTTTTATTTTCTTCACAGAGGAACCACATTTTGATAAAGTCAAGTATCTCTGTACCGATTCCCTTGCCAGCAAAGGACTCAGATACAGCAAGACGACCTATCAGCACCCCAGGAAATCGGCTCAGCATCTTCTCCCGATTGGTGAGTTCCTTCCACATCGCATTCTTCTTGGAACTACCAAGATCCCAAATGCGAATGCTGTCGTTGGATAATGTGAAGCAAGCAACAATCTGCTTCTCGTCCTCCTCTAAACGAAAACAATACGATTTGCCAATTCTGCGGCGAGCATAGGTTAATACATCCTTACTGAAGAACTCATCCATATCTTCATCTTCTCCACATGTGAAGGGAAGACACTCGGAAAGAACATCCTCAGACAAAATATCAAACGTACATTTCTGATCAATGAAACTCATTCCCTCTTATATCCTTGCTTTACGAAGTACGTTCTTCATCATGATATAACGTGCATCTTTAGTGATGTCGCGTTGAGGGCGAGCATCAAATTCGCGATCAGTCTGCTCAATCGCTTCACGGAATCGAACAGCATCCTCACCGTATAATGTTGGTATTGCTTTTATTGCTATTGCCATTGTTCAAATTGTTTATAGTTTACATTACGCTATAGAAGCGTGCTTTACACACTTTTTGCAAATGCAAAATTATACTTTTCCATCAAATAAACAAACTCAAAACATCCTCGATAGGACTTTTCCACCGTATTACGTGTAACTCTTTGATTATCAATATATGCCACAAACTATGGTTGGTAACATATACGAGCAAGATACACAAGAAGAGGAGGACGCGGAAACGCCCTCCTTTTTTTGTTTCCTTATGACCGAATAATGTACGCAATGCGCTAAAACATAGTGTAAGCAAAAGAGAAACCGAGATGACCGAGTGTGCAGTCTATCTGCACAACGGAGAAGGAATCGTGGATGGCGGCAAGGGTAGAGAACAGGAACAGCTTCTGCCTCGGTTTGCAAGGGACAGGCGCGGAGAATAACACCACGGCATAGACAAACCGGGCTTCGGTCTTCATGGTTGTCAGGGACGGGCGGTTCATGGCATTCACGGATTACAGTACAGAGGTACGGAGTACACGGGAAACAAGCCCATGAACACCCACTCCTGCACCAGTCAGGGACAAGCCTCCAACAAGTCCGGGACTATTTTTCACAACTCGGCGAGTAGGAGAAAATAGTCCGGGACTTGTTGAAGTCTTGTCCGGCCATCTGTTTTCGTGGCCGCTGCGTCATCCTTCAGGCCGGTGAATGTTTGGTTTGTGGGTGAGAGGGTGGGGTGATGCCGCTTTTTTCTATGGTTTTACGCGCGCGTATAAACGTATTTTTTATCCCGAAAAAAGCCTTCACTCCTTCACAGACCGGTGGTTTTCTGCTGATTATCATAGGAAAAGAGTGTGAAGGCTTGGATTTTCAAGTGTTCACATCGCAGGCGTCTGTGTGAAGGGTTGGGATTTCAATCATTCACACTTTAGGTGTCCGTGTGAAGGGTTGAATTTTCAAGTGTTCACACGGAAATGACTGATTTTGAGCGCGAAACGGCTTGCGTGTGAAGGGGTGAAGGCTTTTTTCGGGTAAAAAAACACGTATATATAAGGTGTATTCGGTTGTCTTTGGGGTAAAAACAAACCCTTCACCGGCGCGTCTGCCGGATTGTTGGGAACAGACTTCGTGCCGGTGAAGGGTGAGATGGTTTGTCGGAAAGCGGAGGAGCGGCAGCTGTTGCCGCTTCATCTTTCCGTTGGATTATTTATCAAGTAGCTTTTCGATGAAGAAGTCGCTGATGGTTTGGAACAGGTGGCGGCGCGTGTTTCCGCCCAGGATGAAGTGGTTGCGGTTGGTGTAGACCTGCTGGCGGAACATGATGCCCTGCTGCACGTAGGCTTCGCTCACCTCGGTGAAGTTGCGGAAGTGTACGTTGTCATCTGCCGTGCCGTGGATGAGCAGCAAGTCGCCATGCAGTTTCCCGGCGCGCTGAATGGGGTTGGTGGCATAGCCGTCGGGGTTCTCCTTCGGCGTGCGCATATACCGTTCGGTGTAGACCGTGTCGTAGTATTTCCAGTTGGTCGGGGCAGCCACGGCCACGCCGGCACGGAACACGTTGCGCCCTTCGCTCATCGACATCAGCGTGTTGAAACCTCCGAAGCTCCAGCCCCAGATGCCGATGCGGTCCTTGTCGATATAGGGAAGCGAGCCCAGGTAAAGAGCCGTTTCCACCTGGTCCTTCGACTCCAGGTCGCCGAGGTGCAGATACGTACACTTCTCGAAGTCGGCTCCTCGGGCACCCGTGCCGCGACCGTCGACGCATACGAACACGAAACCACGGTCGGCCATGTAGCTTTCAAACACGCCGCCGGGATAGAAGCCCATGTTCCAGGAATCCTTCACTTCCTGCGAGCCGGGACCGGAGTACTGGTACATGATGACGGGATATTGCTTCGAGGCATCGAAGTTTTGCGGCTTGATCATCCAGCCGTTCAGTTCCACCCCTTCCGAAGTCTTGAAGGAGAAGAACTCCTTTTGTCCCAAGAGCGGCGTGAGTTTTTGCTTCAACTGCTCGTTGTCGATCATGGTGCTGAGCAGTTTGCCGTCGGTAGCCTGGCGGAGCGTGGTGACGGGCGGTTGTTGGGCCGAGGAGTAGACATTGAGGAAATACTTCATCGTGGTGCTGAAGGTGGCGGCGTTCGTGCCCGTTTCGGTCGATAGCTTGCGTTTCTTGCCTTTGCTGTCGATGCTGTAAACGGCGGTGCGCAGCGGACTCTCCTCGTGCGAGGCGTAGTAGAAGCGGCCCGCCTTTTCGTCGTAGCCGTAGAAGCTGCTCACGTCGTAGTCGCCTTGTGTGATTTGGCGTTCCAGCTGTCCGTTCAGGTTGTACCAGTAGATATGTTTGTAGCCGCTGCGGTCGGAGATGTAGGCAAAATGGTTGCCGTAGAACTTCAGGCTGCCGTAAGCCTGCTCCCCGATGTAGCGCTCGTTCTCTTCGCGCACGGCCAGCTTGCATTCCGTGGAGCGCGGGTTGGCCATGTAGATGTCCATGCGGTTCTGGTGGCGGTTGAGCGTAACGACGGCCAGTTTGTCGGCTTCCGGCGTGAACTGGATGCGGGGCACGTAGCCGTCGGCGTCGAGCGGCAGTTTCAGGGTGCGCGTCACGCGGTTCTTGATGTCGAACGTCATCACCGACACGTCGCTGTTCTTGGCACCGGCCACGGGGTATTTGTAGCGGAACTCTCCGGGATATTCATCGTTGGCCTCCAGGGTGGGGTAGGCCCCTTTGTATTCCTGGATGGGGTAGACCGGCACGGCGGACTCGTCGTAGCGCACCCACGCCAACATTTCGCTGTCGGCGGAGAAGTCAAAGCTGCAGTTGGTGGAGAACTCCTCCTCGTACACCCAGTCGGGGATGCCGTTGAGCACCTCGCCCCGTTTTCCGTCCTTCGTAACCTGGCTTTCGGCATTGCCGAAGAGCAGTTTCACCACGAAGAGGTTGCCTTCGCGGGCAAAGGCGATGAGGTTGCCGTCGGGCGAGAAGATGGGTGCCTGCTGCGGTCCGCCGTCGGAGAGCGGCTCGAAGCGGTTGTTGGCCACGTCGTAGATGTAGTAGACCGCCGTGAAGGAGCGGCGATAAATCTGCTTGGTCTGCGTGCGCAGCAGGATGCGGCGTTCGTCGGGCGACATGATGTAGCCGTCGATGCTTTCCAGCTTGGTGCTTCCCTTGGCCTTTTCCACATCGAAGATGACACCCAGTTCCTTGCCGTCCTTAAACGAGCGGCGCACGATGCGCTTGCCGCCGTCGGCCAGCTGCGAATAACTTTCGCCGTCGGCCAGGGGGTTCACGCCATAAACATATTCAGGGTAATAGGCACCCATGTCGTCCAGCGTCAGCCTCTTTTCCTGAGCCTGTGCGGGCTGGAAGTTCAGGGCCGTACAGATGGAGAACAAGCCGGCCACAAACAGAAAAATTTTCTTCATATTGATTGCGATTTAAGTTTCTTGGCAGTAAAAATATGCGCAAAGTTAAGGATTTATTATGATAAAGTTTGCCGTATGCTTTATTTATCCTTAACTTCGCTTCGTCTACACTCCTAAATGATGATATGAAGGCCGCTTCGCTTCCTTGTGATGAGGCGATGGCCGGGTTGTTTGAATGGTGGATAATATCCCCGTCGAATATGCTTATCACCTGCGCTGAGCACACTGAACCGGGAGTGAGCCTGCCTTGAACAGCCAAACCGAATTTACATCCTGATAAATACAATGGACAGTAAGTCAAGTACCTATACTTATGTGGTGGAACCTTTCACCGAGGATTGTCTCGGCAATCTCTCTTGGGGCCGCTTGGGCAACCTGCTGCTGCGCTGTGCCTCGATGCACGCCGGCAGCCACGGTTTTGGTTATGAACAGATGCAGGCCGAGCACCACGCCTGGGTGCTGTCGCGCTTGGTCATCGAGATGGAGCGTCCCCTGCTCACGGGCGCGGAGTTCCGGATCGAGACCTGGGTGGACCGCCTCTACCGCCAGTTCACCGACCGCCACTTCGCCATCACCCTGGCCGACGGCACCCCCTGCGGCTACGCCACCAGCACGTGGTCGCTCATCGACACCGCGAGTCGGCGGCCGGCCGACCTCACCCGTTTGGAGGGAGGCGGCTTCACTTCCGTGCTCATCCCCGACCGCCCTGCACCCATCGCGCCGCTCGGGCGCATCCGTTTCAAGCAGCCCGAGGAGGCCGGCACGCATACCGCCGCCTTCACCGATTTGGACATCAACGGCCACGTCAACTCCATCCGTTACTTGGAGCTACTCCTCAATCTCTACAGTCCCGAGTTGCTCCGCCGGCATCCCGTGCGGCGGGTGGAGATGGCCTACTGCCTTGAGAGCTACCATGGCGACCGGTTGCACTTGTTCCGTGAGGACGACGCGACGAATCCTCGCCGCACCTTGTTTGAAATCCGGAATGCGGAAGGGCAGGCCGTGGTGCGGGCAAGCATCACCCTGGCCGGCGGGGCGGACACGGCGGACTAACTCACAACCTGACGCTTTTCTTAGCAACAACCTCTCTTATAACCATTTCAAAGAGTATATGCCATGAAACAACTGTTATTCCTCCTGGCACTCGTTCTCCCTTTGGGGCTGTGTGTCGCCGCAGAGAAAGATAATCCCACGCTGGTGGGCGTTTGGCAACAAGTGCAGCAGTCCAAGGGCGATGGCCACCTCATGCAGCTCCCCGTGTGGAAAGTGATGCAGTCCGACGGACAATTCTGCACCTTCCTCATTGCTAACCAGGTCGGCCAAAGCATCATGACCAATCAGGGAAGTTACACCGTGACAAGCGACAATACCTGCGTGGAGCACATCACCGGCTCCATCACCGACCCCGAGCTGGTGGGTAAAGACAATACCATCACCTACCGCTTCGTTTCGCCCGATGTCATTGACGTGACCTACCGCATACCCGGTGCCACGCGCGACGGACACGAAACCTGGCGCCGCGTGAAACTCGAATTGCCGCAGTAGTATTGGGCTGTGCCCTCTCCTTGTTCCCGTAGAACTGAAACTACACATTATTTATATATAACATACACCAAACTCTGTAAATGGGAAAAGTACTTATCATCGGCGCAGGCGGCGTTGCCACTGTTGCCGCCCACAAAGTAGCGAAGAACACCGACGTGTTCAGTGAAATCATGATAGCCAGTCGCACCAAGAGCAAGTGCGATGCCATTGTGAAGGCCATTGGCCGCCCTGACATCCGCACCGCACAGGTCGATGCCGACAGCGTGGAACAGCTCTGCGCGCTCTTCAACGAGTTCAAACCCGACCTCGTGATGAACCTCGCCTTGCCCTATCAGGACCTCACCATCATGGAAGCCTGTTTGCAATGCGGCTGCTCCTATCTCGACACCGCCAACTACGAACCCAAGGACGAAGCCCACTTCGAGTATTCCTGGCAGTGGGCCTACAAGGAACGCTTCGAGCAGGCCGGACTCACCGCCATCCTGGGCTGCGGCTTCGACCCCGGAGTAACCTCTATCTATACCGCCTACGCCGCCAAGCACCACTTTGACGAAATTCAGTATCTCGACATCGTGGACTGCAACGCTGGCAACCACCACAAGGCGTTTGCCACCAACTTCAATCCCGAAATCAACATCCGCGAAATCACGCAGAAGGGTCTTTATTGGGAAAACGGACAGTGGGTGGAAACGGAACCCCTCGAAATCCACCAGCCGCTCAACTATCCCGGCATCGGTCCCAAGGAGAGCTACCTGCTCCACCATGAAGAGATCGAGAGCCTCGTGAAGAACTATCCCACCATCAAGCGCGCCCGTTTCTGGATGACCTTCGGCGAGCAGTACCTGAAGCATCTCGACGTAATCCAGAACATCGGCATGTCGCGTATCGACGAGCTGGAATATACCGCCGAAGCCGCCGACGGCAGCGGCCCCGTGAAGGTGAAGATTGTGCCCCTCCAGTTCCTGAAAGCCGTGCTCCCCAATCCGCAGGACCTCGGTGAAAACTACGACGGCGAAACCTCCATCGGCTGCCGCATCCGGGGCTTGAAGGACGGCAAGGAACGCACTTACTACGTTTACAACAACTGCTCCCACCAGGCCGCCTACGAAGAAACGGGTATGCAGGGCGTGAGCTACACCACCGGCGTGCCTGCCTGCATCGGTGCCCGTATGTTCATGCTCGGCCTGTGGAAACGCCCCGGCGTGTGGAATGTGGAAGAGTTCGACCCCGATCCCTTCATGGACGAACTGAACAAGCAAGGACTGCCCTGGCACGAGATTTTCGACGGCGATCTTGAACTCTGACCCGTCTTTTGTGTTTAGGGTTATGATATATTAGGTTATGAGATATTAGGTTATGAGGTTATAAGATTACTATTTGAGCGCGCGATGTTCAAGCGTTACAATTGTAATTTTATAACCTCATAACCTTATCCCTCATAACCTTATCCCTCATAACCTTATCCCTCATAACCTATAAAGAATAACCTTATCCCTTATAACCTCCGAACCTTAATCCTCTTATCTAATGACCATGAAAATCAGAACGATTTCGTTAAGCCAAAAGACCAAAGAGAGCTTGCTCGCTTTGGCTTGGCGAGAAATTGCACTTTTAAGAACGATTTCGTTAAGCCAAAAGACCAAAGAGAGCTTGCTCGCTTTGGCTTGGCGAGAAATTGCACTTTTAAGAACCTTGTTGGCTGGGATGCTGGCCGCCTGTTTCCTGCCTGTGAGTGCGCAAACCACTCCTTCCGTCATTCCGCTGCCTTCGCAGATGCAGACCGGGCTGGGCGAGTTCCAATTCCAGAACAAAACGAAAATCGCCGCCGATGCCTACCCCGGCGACAGCATCTGGTGGGTGCTCGACCGCTTTGCCCGCCAATTCGGCGAAACCACCGGACTGAAGCTCGTCAAATCGAAGCCTTCAAAAGCCGCCCTCTACCTCAAGCATAACCCCACGCTGGCCGCCGAAGGATACCGCCTCGATGTCAACCCCTGCAAGGTGGTCATCGAAGCCGCCCGTCCCGCCGGTTTCTTCTATGCCCTGCAAACGCTGCAGCAACTGCTGCCCTCGCGCGCCGTGATGGCGAGAGCCAAGACCTGTTGCACCGCCACCACGCAGTGGACCTTGCCCTCCGTGAGCATCACCGATGCGCCGCGTTTCGGGTGGCGCGGCTTCATGCTCGACGAAGGCCGCCATTTCTACGGAAAGGAGGAAATCAAGAAACTCCTCGACGTGATGGCCGCCTACAAGCTCAACCGTTTCCACTGGCACCTCACCGAGGACCAAGGTTGGCGCATCGAAATCAAGAAATATCCCAAGTTGACCGAAGTCGGTGCCTGGCGTGACAGCAAGGTGCTGGGCTGGGGCGACGTGAAGCCCGACGGCCAACGCTACGGCGGGTTCTACACGCAGGAGGATGCCCGCGAGATTGTGCAGTACGCCCGCGACCGTTTCATCGAAATCGTTCCCGAGGTTGACATTCCCGGCCATTCTCAGGCAGCCGTGGCCTCCTATCCCGAATTCTTGGCCTGTGACCCGCACAACCCCCACGAGGTGTGGCTGTGGCAGGGCGTTTCGACCGATGTCATCAACGTGTCGAACCCCCAGGCCGTACAGTTTGCCAAGGACGTAATTGACGAGCTGACAGAGGTGTTCCCCTTCGGCTACCTCCACCTGGGCGGCGATGAATGTCCCACACAGAAATGGGAACAGAACCCTGTGTGCCAGCAGCAGCTCAAGACCATCGGCTCGAAGAACTACCGCGACCTGCAAATCAATTTCTACCGCCAGCTCCAGGAGCACATGGCCGCCAAACCTGCCGACAAGCAGCGCCACCTTATCTTCTGGAACGAAGTGCTCCATGGCAATACCGCACCGCTCGGCAAGGACATCACCATCATGGCGTGGGTAGGAGCCGACGGCGCGGCCCGCGATGCAGCACAGCGCGGACTGAACACCATCCTCTCGCCGCAGATACCTTATTACATCAACCGCCGGCAAAGCAACCTCCCCACCGAGCCGCGTTCGCAGGGCAACGGCTCCGAAACGGTGGAAGCCGTCTACAACTACGTGCCCATGAACGGCGTGCCCGCCGAGCTGCAACCCCGCTACCTGGGCGTGCAGGCTAACTTCTGGACGGAATGGGTGGAAGATGCCGCCACTGTGCAGTATCTCATGTTCCCCCGTCTCGCCGCAGTGGCCGAGGCCGGTTGGACACCCCAGGAGCGCCGCGCCTATCCCGACTTCCTGAAGCGGCTGCAGGCCGAGGACGAATACTATATGCTACGCGGCGTGAAATACGGCAAGCACGTGTTCAAGTAAGCGGAGGCCGGAATAAGGATTTGGTTTTCCGTGTAACCTGATTTCGCTCCATTGGCGATGTTGGTGTACATTGAACGTATGCAGTCAGAATGCTGAAGGACATTGGCATACTGAAGGACAAGAAAAAAGGGTCGGCCCCGTCGGAAGGAGGCCGGCCCTTTTTTCTGTGGATAGCGCGCCGCTCCATTTCATTGTGCTGAAAGCAATTTCATGGAGTTAATGGCCGCGGCTTGGTTGGCATCTTACTTCGTCATTACCTTGCGCGAAGTGCCGTCGGAGCAGCGGATGATGTTCACGCCGCGCTGTTAGTTCGGGAGGCGGTGACCACTCGGGGAGTAATAGCCTGTGACACCGGGTGCGTCAGCGTCTGTTCCCACGTTGCCTATGACCGTGGGAGTATATAGCACGACACGTTCGCCATACTCTTCCCTTAAAGGGTCAAAAATGTTTTGATAACAATAAATGAGGTGTTCAGCACCAGAGAAGCATTGTTCTTCCACATTCGTAACCGAGTTGGGGATTATTATAGACGAAAGGATCTATAGGTGGGACGGAAATGAACGAGATGACATACAAAAGCGAGGTGGAAGGGTGCGCTTGTAGGCGGAATGTTGTACTTTTGTGGCGCAAAACCGGGCTTAAAGGGCCCGCGAGTGCTTGATAAACCTCGTAAAAAACAAGACGAACAATGAAAAACCCTTCTGCGCCCTGCCAGCCGCCGCGTCCGGTGGTGAGTGTCCCATTCCTGTGGCTGTCAGTGCTTTTTTGTGTCTGCCTCATTGCCGCCAATGTGCTTGAAACCAAGCAGGTGGCCATCGGGCCGCTGCAACTCACCGCCGGACTCATCGTTTTTCCCGTTTCCTATATCATCAACGACTGCCTGGTCGAAGTGTGGGGCTACCGCCGTGCCCGTTTGGTCATTTGGCTCGGCTTTTTCATGAATTTTCTTTTCGTGCTGTTCGGCTTCCTGGCCGACTTGCTTCCCAGTGCGCCCTATTGGCAGGGCGAGGCCGGCTTTCACGCCGTGTTCGGCCTGGCACCGCGCATAGCCGGCGCGTCGTTCGTGGCCTTCCTCGTCGGTTCGTTTCTCAACGCCTACGTCATGAGCCGCATGAGGCCGGCTTCCGGCAGTCTCGACCGCTTTTCGTTGCGCGCCATCGCCTCGACGGTAGTGGGCGAAGGGGCCGACTCGCTGCTTTTCTTCCCCTTGGCCTTGGGCGGCGTGGTGCCCTGGAGCGTGATGCCCCTGCTCATGCTCAATCAGGTGGTGCTGAAAACCCTCTATGAGGTGGTGGCACTGCCCGTCACGCTGCGCGTGGTGCGGCGGCTCCGGCAGACGGAGGGAAACGTCGCTTGCGACCGTGGCATCTCCTACAATCCCTGGAAAATCGGCGACTTGTAATCTGCACCGTTTATAGATTCTTTTACCTCAATCGTTCTCTGCAATGAAACTTGACAACTCCCGCGCCTTGGTCGTGCTGAGCGGCGGCCAGGACTCCACTACCTGCCTGTTTTGGGCAAAAAAACATTTCAAGGAAGTATATGCGCTCAGCTTCCTCTACGGTCAGAAACACGCCCACGAAGTCAGTCTGGCCGAGGCCATAGCCCGCGAAGCCGGCGTGCACTTTGACAAGATGGATGTGGGCTTCATCGGCCGGCTGGGCCACAACGCGCTGACCGACCCCTCCCTGCCGATGGACAGCGAGAAGCCTGCCGGCGGGCCGCCCAACACCTTCGTGCCGGGCCGCAACCTGTTCTTCCTGGGCATCGCCGCCGTCTACGCCCGGGAACGGGGCATCCGCCACTTGGTGACCGGTGTGTCGCAAACCGACTACTCCGGCTATCCCGACTGCCGTGACTCTTTCATCCGCTCGTTCAACGTGAGCCTGAACCTGGCCATGGATGAGCAGTTCGTGATACACACGCCCCTCATGTGGCTCGACAAATGCCAGACATGGGCATTGGCCGACGAACTGGGCGTGCTCGACCTTGTGCGCAACCGCACGCTGACGTGCTACAACGGCGTGCCCGGCGACGGCTGCGGACACTGTCCGGCCTGCAAGCTCAGAAGGCAGGGGCTGGAGCAGTATCTGGAGGAGAAGGAGCTGCGCAATCAGCAGGAAAACCCTTTGTGAATATTCAAATCATAGTGACAAAACCCTTATGCGAGAAGACCTTACGCTGAACGCCTTGGGCCGCAAAACGGAGTACAAGAGCGACTACGCCCCCGAGGTGCTTGAAACTTTTGAGAACAAACATCCCGGCAACGACTACTGGGTGCGTTTTAACTGTCCGGAGTTTACCAGCCTGTGTCCCATCACTGGGCAGCCCGACTTTGCCGAAATACGTATTGCCTACCTGCCCGATCGCCGCATGGTGGAGAGCAAAAGCCTGAAACTCTATTTGTTCAGTTTTCGGAACCATGGCGATTTCCACGAGGACTGCGTGAACATCATCATGAAAGACCTCATCCGTCTGATGGACCCCAAGTATATCGAAGTGACCGGCCTCTTCACGCCCCGGGGCGGCATCAGCATCTATCCCTATGCCAACTACGGACGGCCCGGCACGAAGTATGAAGAGCTGGCGGAGTACCGGTTGCGACAACACGACTTGTAGAGTGTGCAGTCTTGGCGTTTCGCGAAATATAGTTACTTTTGCAACACACTTCATTGCAATCCAACCATTATGGGACATAAACTGAAACGGGCGGTTCTGCTGGTAATCCGCCAAAAATATCTCTGGACTATCCTGGCCTTTATCGCTATCGTGGGATTTCTGGATCCCAACAGTTTCTGGCGCCTCTTTGAACTGCGGCGGCAGAACGCTGCGCTGCGGGCTGAGATAGCAGAATACGAAAGTCGCTACAATGCGGACACGCAGGCATTGAACGACCTGATGAACAATCCCGAGGCCGTGGAGCGCGTGGCTCGCGTGAACCTGTATATGAAAACGGCCGACGAGGACGTGTACGTGATTGAATAATTCCTTGTCCCTCTTTTCCTGACTCACTCTTATGCTGAAAACTCAACTTTACCGCGCAGGCGGGCTGCTTGTGGTCATCGGTGCCGTGCTGCCCCTTTTCGCTCCGGCCGTGGCTCCGTGGGTGTTCGGACTGGGCACCTTGCTCTTCAGTCCCATACAGATGACCGACCGCTACGAGGGCAGCAATGTCATCATCCGGCGGTTGCGCCGGCAGCAGGTGCTGGGTGCGCTGATGCTCTTGGTGACTGCAGCACTGATGTTTACCTCCTATTATAATATACCTCCTTTCCGGGCAAGCGAGTGGAAGGTGACGCTGCTCATTGCTGCCGTGCTGGAACTCTACGCAGTGTTTCGCATCAGCCACGAAGAAAAGCAGCAGTAAGACCGAGTGTTTTAAAATCTTCGCCGAAGTGTGAAAAACATTATAGGAATGTAGTCCGCAACTCCTCTAATCTCAAAAAAGGTTTAAGGAGTTGCGACTTTTTTAGTGCCCGTAGCGTGCGTAATAGGGGAAGAGCGTATATTTGTCTTGGTTTTGTAGCAGTTCAAACCGATTCTATCTAAAATTCCGTTTCATCTATGTTTAGATTGTCTGTCATCTTTACTCCTTTGTTGTTGCTCTCGTTGTGTGGGCTAAGCACGTCGTGTACTGAGCAATACAATATAGCCGGAAATTCTTCGGTGCCTTGTCTGGATGGCAGGATGCTCTATCTGCGGGTGAACCCCGATTCTTGTTTCCGTGAAACGGCGATTACGTCGGTATGCGTGGACTCGTGCAAGGTGGTTCACGGACGCTTCAGCTTTGAGGGAAATGTGGACTCGGCCACGATGGCGATGCTCTACACGGGCACTGATTGCGTGATGCCTTTGGTGCTGGAGAACGGGAACCTGAATATTCAGGTGGACAACGTGGTGCAGCGCGTGAGCGGCGGGCCGCTGAACGACAAACTCTATGCGTTCTTCAAAAAACGCAACCGGCTGGACAACGAGATGTGGGAACTGCAACAGAAAACCATCCGCATGATGCGCGAAGGGAGTTCGCCCGAAGATATCCAACGCAAGGTGGGAAAAAAGGCAGAGAAATTGATGAACCAAACCGAGGAGTTGGAAACGCAATTTGTTCAGGATAATTATGACAACGTGCTGGGACCGGGCTTCTTCATGTTGCTTTGCAGCCAATATCCCACGCCCATCATGACACGCCAAATCAGCCGCATCGTTGACCGCGCTCCGGACAATTTCATGCGCCATCCTTTTGTCAGACGCTATGTGCATGAGGCACGTAGCCGCGTTTCGGCCAAGAAGCAGGACGAGGAGTAATGAATAATGAGGTTATGAGGGATAAGGTTGAGAGGTTATGATATTACTATTTGAGCGGCAATGTTCGAGCGTTACAACTGTTACGTTATAAGCTTATAACCTTGGAACGAAGCGACTATAACCTTATAACCCAAAGTTACAGAACAACAATTTCATCCGTGAATACCCATCCGCCGTGCGCTGTCGGCAGTGCCTGAATGCGGATGTAGCGCGCCCGGACGGCGCGCCCTTTCCAGCATAGTGTACGTACGCCCTGCTGCTCGTCGGCTGAGAATGGAAAACGCTCGTTGCTGATTTCCGAGAACTGCTGCCCGTCCGTTGACACCGAAACCCTGAAGACTGAAGGATAATAGATTTCCGCACCGCAGGCTTGCATGAAGTTGCAAGCTACGGAGCGGATTTTTTCGTTTTTGCCCAAATCGACCGTCACGTCAAACCGCTCCTTGCTGATGAAGCCCTGCCAACGCCCGTCCTTGAAAGCCCAGCCGCCACGCAGGCCATCGGTCAGTGCCGTCGGACCTGTGGAGGCATAATAAGGATGGTAGGGCAGGGCATAGGCGACCTTGGCACCCAAAGCCTTGTGGCGGAGCGTGGAGCGCGTTTCCGGTCGTTCGCCCACCTCATGGCGAAGGTCGAAAGCCGCCACCGCGCGCTGCGTGCGCAACGTCCCGGTGTGCGCCGCCGCCCGCTCCCGAAATTGCCCGTACTCCTTAGCGTCCGTTCCGCGCCATCCCGTCTCCGCCAGGGCCAACACGCGGGGATAAAGCATATACTCCACCTGCCGCTCCGAGGCAATATATTCCGTCCAGAGGTTTCCCTGAATGCCCAGCACGTGAGCGCGGAGGGAGTCCGGCAGCCCGTCCGTCGGCGAGAAGGCGTAGACTTTTTCCAAAGGCAGATAGCCGCCGATGGCTTCCGGCTGCCGGGGCGGCGCGTCCTGGTAACTGTCCAAATAGCAGAAGGCACCGGGCGACATCACCACATCGCATCCCCATCCGGCAGCCTGTCGCGCCTGCTGCGCATCGCGCCAGACCATGACCGCCGTGCCCCGGGGCAATCCGGGCGAGGCTATCTCGTCCCAGCCCAGCATTTTGCGCCCGTGCTGCCCGAGAAATTCCCCCATGCGGCGCATCAGGTAGCCTTGCAGGTCGTCCACACGGTCCGTCTGCAACTCCTGCATCCGTTTTTGGCACAGCGGGCAATCCTTCCACGAAGCCTTTCCGGCCTCGTCGCCCCCAACATGGATGTATTCCGAAGGAAACACCTGCATCACCTCTGTCAATACATTTTTCAGAAACCGGAACGTCTCCTCATTGCCCGGACAAAAGTCAGCCTGCTTGTACGGTTCGTGCGTACACGACAGTTCGGGATAGGCCGTCAGCACCTCTTCGGAGTGGGCCGGCATTTCGATTTCCGGCACGATGGTCATGCCTCGCTCCGCAGCGTATGCCACCAGTTCTCGCAACTCCTCCTGCGTGTAATATCCCCCGTAAGCCCCCGGCGTGCGGCTTGAGGCGTAATGGCGCTCGCCGTTGTTCCACCACTCCTTCCACAGTGAGTCCGTGCGCCAGGCCCCCATGGCAGTGAGCAGCGGATAGCGTTTGATTTCCATGCGCCATCCCGCAGCATCGGTCAGGTGGAGGTGAAGGCGGTTGAGCTTGTAGGACGACAGCACGTCAATCTGTTTCTTCAAGAACTCCACGCTGAAAAAGTGGCGCGAAACGTCCAACATCACCCCACGCCAGGCGAAAGCCGGCCGGTCCTCGATGAGGCAGCAGGCAATCCCTCGGGACGATTGCAGCTGGCGCAAGGTTTGCGCCGCCCGAAGAAAGCCCATGCGCCCTGCCGCCTGCACCAGCAACGTGTCGCGTGATGCTTCCAGCCGGTAAGCCTCCGGATTGCCGCCTGTCGTTTCCGGTAGCAGTTCCAAACGCACCACGCGCTTGGTCTGTATATCCTGATGCAGCTTCAGACAGGGCAATGCTTGCAGTACCGGTTCTGCCTGACGCTTGGCAAGGTTCTCTAAGCGGAACGGGCGATCCGTCCGGAAATGTCCCTTGCGCCATGCTACGGATTGGGGAGAAGGCAGCAGCACCTGACGGGCGGCATGGCTCAGAAGGTGGGAGCAGAGAAGGAATATGCCAAACAGCATCAGGAAACGGGAGTAGGAGAGAGAGAAAGGTGTTGGGCTGTTCATGATGGGAAAGGAAAGATGAAGTCGGGTAACAAGCAGAGCGTCCGGAGGTCGCTCCTATATTATATATTGTGTGAGAAACGCTGCGAAAGATAAGGAGAGAAAGGATATTTTGCCAGTCGGGAGTAAGATATTTTAGGAAAAAATGTAATTTTGCAGTAATTCAACAAGAAAGGAGTAAACAATGACAGCCAATGAACAAACTTTCCAGCAGATAGAACGCGCTTTGCGCAAGGCCGCATCGAAATTCCTGCCGCAGACCGACTGCCTGCCGCTGACCGATATTTATTTGCAGGTGAAACAGGAAAGTGGCGAATTGCTGGTGTTCGACGATGATGACCATGAACTGACACGCTGCGTGGTGGAGGAATGGATTGGCAACCGTGATGAGCGTTTCTACGACGAGGTGCAACCCATCCTGATTACCGCCTTGACCCGCCTGAAGGAGGTGACGGAGCATGTGGCGGTGCTGAAGCCGTATTCCTACGTGCTGATGGGCGAGGACCACGAAACGATTGCCGACCTCTATTTGGTGGACGATGATACGATGATGCTCAGCGGCGATTTGATGCAGGGCTTGGAAGAGGACCTGGAACATTTTTGGCAGCAGTTGTGTGCCGAGGATTGAATGCCGGAGGAGGCGTGCTCCTCGCTGCCCGGAACTTTCATTTTTTTTGTTCCGGGCCGGGGGCTTTGGGCCCTTTCTGGTCTTTCTTGTCTTTCTGGTATATCCGGTATATCCGGCATCTCCGCTGCAAAGCAAAAGCAATTTTCAAAATCATGCCCGACCGGTACATCTTTTGGTCGGGCATGTTTTTATTTGATGCAGAACGGAGGAGAAAGGAGCACACGGCTCATTGTACGGAAAACTTTTGCGCGAAGAAGCGCGTGGTGTGCAATATGTTCATGCCGGTTTGCAAAAAACTATATTTTTTATGGCAATTTGAACGGTTGTTTGGAAATAATAGATACTTTTGCAAACCAAAGTAACAAAAAAGTAATAATTTGTAAGGATTGAAAGCGATGCTTTGCCGTTTGCGGCAGGGTATGGCATTACTGATAGAACAAGTAGTTATGAAGAATAAGTTGCGTAGTGCATTCAGCACCGAAGGTCGGCGGATGGCCGGAGCCAGGGCTTTGTGGATGGCCACCGGAATGAAACGCGAACAGCTGGGAAAGCCCATTATCGCTATCGCCAACTCGTTTACCCAGTTTGTGCCCGGACATACCCATCTGCATGAAGCGGGACAACTCGTGAAAAGCGAAATAGAAAAGCTGGGATGCTATGCAGCAGAGTTCAACACCATTGCCATTGACGACGGCATCGCCATGGGCCACGACGGTATGCTCTACTCCTTGCCTTCGCGCGACATCATCGCCGACAGCGTGGAGTATATGGTGCAAGCTCACAAGGCTGATGCCTTGGTGTGCATATCGAATTGCGACAAGATTACCCCCGGAATGCTGATGGCTGCCATGCGGTTGAACATTCCCACGGTGTTTGTAAGCGGCGGGCCGATGGAGGCCGGACGTTTCAAGGGAGAGAATGTGGACTTGGTGACCGCCATGGTGAAGGGAGCCGATGCTTCGGTGAGCGATGAAGAACTGGCCGAGATTGAGGCACGGGCTTGTCCCGGGTGTGGTTCCTGCTCCGGTATGTTCACCGCCAATTCCATGAACTGCCTGACGGAGGCGTTGGGGCTTTCGTTGCCGGGAAACGGCACGGTGCCGGCTACGCACGTGAACCGTAAACGGCTGTTTGAAGATGCTGCCAAACTGATTGTGAAGAACGCCTATAAATATTATGAGGAGGGAGACGAAAGTGTGCTGCCCCGCACCATTGCCACAAG
This sequence comes from Bacteroidales bacterium, assembly GCA_022773145.1. Lineage (GTDB taxonomy): Bacteria > Bacteroidota > Bacteroidia > Bacteroidales > Bacteroidaceae > Alloprevotella. The sequence continues at coordinate 4,741 of JALEYW010000021.1, read as the reverse complement.
GCAGGCCTTCCTCAATGCCATGACACTGGACATTGCCATGGGCGGGTCAACCAATACGGTGCTCCACCTGCTGGCTGTGGCCCATGAGGCCGAGGTTGATTTTTGCATGGCCGACATCGACAGCCTGAGCCGGCGGGTGCCTTGTCTGTGTAAGTTGGCTCCCAACACGCAGCGTTACTCCGTGCAGGAATGCAACCGCGCCGGGGGCGTGATGGGCATCATGGGGGAATTGGCCAAGGGTGGCCTGCTTGCCACGGACGCTATCCGTGTGAACGGTGCCACGCTGGGCGAGGATATCCAAAAATACAACATCATGGGGACGGTAACCGATGCCGAGGCCGAACGCATTTATCACAGCGCGCCGGGCGGCAAGTTCTGCACGCAAATGGGGGCGCAGGATGCGCAGTGGCCCACACTGGACACGGACCGTGCCGAGGGATGTATCCGTTCGCTGGAACATGCCTATACACGAGACGGCGGACTTGCCGTGTTGTTTGGAAACATTGCCCAAGACGGTTGCGTGGTGAAAACGGCAGGCGTGGACGAAAGCCTTTGGCATTTTGAAGGGCCGGCCCGGGTGTTCGATTCGCAGGATGCCGCTTGCGAAGGTATCTTGGGCGGAAAGGTGCAGGCCGGCGACGTGGTGGTGATTACCCATGAAGGTCCCAAAGGAGGGCCGGGCATGCAGGAGATGCTTTATCCCACCTCCTATATCAAAAGCCGCCATCTGGGAAAACTTTGTGCGCTGATTACGGATGGACGTTTCTCGGGCGGAACCTCGGGGCTGAGCCTCGGACACATCTCGCCCGAAGCTGCCGCCGGCGGTGCCATCGGCAAGGTGGTGGATGGCGACATCATCGAAATAGACATCCCCTCGCGCAAACTGTGCGTGCATTTGTCCGATGAGGAATTGGCCGCACGCCCCATGCGTCCGCTGGAACGTCAGCGCGTGGTGTCAAAGGCTCTCCGGGCTTATGCTTCCATGGTGAGCAGTGCCGACAAAGGGGGCGTGAGGGAAATATAAGTTACTGCCTAACCTCCGAAACGTAAAAAAACAAACTATATGACTAAAGAAATAACAGGTGCGGAAATCCTTATGCGCGCATTGCTGGACGAAGGGGTGGAAACCCTTTTTGGCTACCCCGGCGGTGCCATCATGCCCGTGTACGATGCGCTTTATGATTACCGCGACCGACTCAACCATATCCTCGTGCGCCACGAACAAGCCGCAGCCCATGCCGCAGAAGGCTATGCCCGTGTGAGCGGACGGACGGGCGTTTGTTTGGTGACGAGCGGCCCAGGGGCAACCAACACCATCACGGGTATTGCCGATGCCATGATGGACAGTACGCCCATGGTGGTGATTACCGGACAAGTTGCCGCCCCGATGCTGGGAACGGATGCTTTTCAGGAATGCGACGTGGTGGACATTGCACAACCTATCAGCAAATGGGCTTACCAAATCCGGTCGGCCAAAGATGTGGCTTGGGCTGTACACCGTGCCTTTTATATCGCGGGCAGCGGTCGCCCCGGACCGGTGGTGCTCGATTTTGCCAAAAACGCCCAGTTGGAGAAAGCCGAATATGTGCCCGGAAGTATAGATTTCATCCGTAGTTATGTACCGGTGCCCAACACCTCCAAGCAGAGTGTGGTGGAAGCTGCTGCCCTGATCAATGCCGCCAAACGCCCCTTGGTACTGGTGGGACAGGGCGTGGAACTCGGACATGCCCAGGAAGAACTGAAACGCTTTGTCGAGAAGGCCGGACTGCCCGCCGGCTGTACCCTGTTGGGACTCTCGGCCCTGCCTTCCGACCACCCGTTGAATGTCGGTATGCTCGGTATGCACGGTTCGCTCGGCTCCAACAAGAAAACTCAGGAGTGCGATTTACTCATTGCCGTGGGCATGCGCTTTGATGACCGTATCACGGGCAAACTGGATAGTTATGCGCGGCAGGCCAAGAAAATTCATTTCGACATTGATCCTGCGGAAATTGACAAAAACGTGGCCGTCGACGTGGCTGTGTTGGGCGATTGCAAGGAAACGCTTCCTGCCGTTATGGCCTTGCTTGAAGACAAGGAGCACAACGAGTGGCGAGAAAGCTTCCGCGAGTGGGATGTGCTGGAAAACGAAAAGGTGATAGAACCGCAAATCCATCCCTCCGAAGGTCCCTTGCGTATGGGTGAAGTGATACGCCGTGTATCGGAATTGACACACCACAAAGCCGTGATGGTGACGGACGTGGGGCAGAACCAAATGATGGCGGCCCGCTATTTCCGCTTTTCAGAGAAACGGAGCGTGGTCACTTCCGGAGGCATGGGAACGATGGGCTATGGCCTTCCGGCCGCCATCGGTGCCACCTTCGGCGCGCCGGAACGTACGGTCTGCCTGTTCCTGGGCGACGGAGGCTTGCAAATGACCATCGAAGAACTGGGCACTATCATGGAACAGCAGGCTCCGGTGAAAATCATCCTGCTCAACAACAACTATCTCGGAAACGTCCGGCAGTGGCAGCAACTCTTCTTTCGCCACCGGTATTCTTTCACGCCCATGATGAACCCGGATTATGAGAAAATAGCCGAGGCTTATCGCATACCTGCCCTTACGGTAACGGACCGCAACAAGTTGACAGAGGCTATAGAGCTGATGCTGTCCACCCCCGGCCCCTTCCTGCTCCAAGCCGCAGTGATGGAGGAAGACAACGTGATGCCCATGTGCTGTCCCGGCCATGATGTGGATGATATGATATTGTCGTCTGACGAACTCAACTAACCAAACAGCCTATGACACCCCAACCCAATACAAATACCGGTGCAGCCGGCTCTTCGGCCACGACCCCAGGCGAGAAGGCGGGCGGCGTAAAGCTGTTCACCATTATAGTGTTCTCTGAAAACCTGGCCGGCGTGCTCAACTCCGTGACGAACGTCTTCACGCGTCGCCAGCTGAACATCGAAAGCCTGAATGTTTCCGCTTCAGGATTTGAACATATCCATCGCTACACCATCACTACCTATACGGACGAACAAACCGTGAAAACCTTGGTGAAGCAGCTCGAAAAGAAAATCGACGTGCTGAATGCACGTTATTACACGAGCGATGAGGTTTACGTGATGGATCAGGCTTTGTACAAGATTGCCACCGCCCAGCTTGTGGCCAACCGGGACATATCGAAGGCCATCCGCTTCTACGACGGGAAAATAGTGGAGGTGAACAATACCTACGCCATTGTCTCGAAAGAGGGACTTCCCGAGGAAACCATGGCGTTGTACAACAAACTGAAGGCTTGCAACTGCCTGCTGCAATACGTCAGTTCCGGCGTGGTGGCCGTGACCAAGAGCCACCGAGAACCCTTGGCAGAGTTCCTGCAACTAAGGCAGGAGGAATACCGCGCTGCGCAGTGTCCTGCCGACATTTAACTTGAAGATAAGTGAATAATAGACGTAAACAACAATTTTTAAATAACAGAAATGGCACAATTAAATTTTGGCGGAGTCGTTGAAGAAGTGATGACCCGCGAAGAGTTTCCCCTTGAAAAGGCCCGTGAAGTGTTGAAGAATGAAACCATAGCCGTTCTGGGCTATGGTGTCCAAGGTCCCGGCCAGGCTTGCAACCTCCGCGACAATGGCTTCAATGTGATCGTCGGACAGCGTGAAGGGAAAACTTACGACAAAGCAGTGGCCGACGGTTGGGTGCCCGGCGAAACACTCTTCTCTCTCGAAGAGGCAGCCGAGCGTGGCACCATTGTCTGTATGCTGCTTTCTGACGCAGCCCAGATGCAGCTGTGGCCCCGTCTGAAACCCTATCTCACCACAGGCAAGACACTCTATTTCTCTCATGGTTTTGCCATCACGTGGAACGACCGTACCGGCGTGGTGCCTCCTGCCGACATTGACGTGATCATGGTTGCTCCCAAGGGTTCCGGTACCTCACTTCGCACCATGTTCCTGGAAGGTCGCGGCTTGAACTCTTCTTATGCCGTTTATCAGGATTATTCCGGCAAGGCTACGGAGAAAGTGCTCGCTTTCGGTGTAGGCATCGGTTCCGGCTATTTGTTCAAAACGGATTTCAAGCGCGAGGCCACCAGCGACCTGACCGGTGAGCGCGGCTCCCTGATGGGTGCTGTGCAGGGCTTGTTCCTGGCTCAGTACGAAACGCTCCGCGAACACGGCCACACCCCTTCGGAGGCATTCAACGAAACGGTGGAAGAGTTCACCCAGTCGCTCATCCCGATGATTGGGAAGAACGGTATGGACTGGATGTACGCCAACTGTTCCACCACCGCCCAACGTGGTGCGCTCGACTGGATGGGTCCTTTCCATGATGCTATCAAACCGGTAATGGAAAAGCTCTATCAGAGTGTGGCAAGCGGTAATGAGGCGCAGATTTCCATTGACAGCAATTCCAAACCCGATTACCGCATTGGCTTGGAGGCCGAGCTGAAAGCCTTGCGTGAGAGCGAAATGTGGCGTGCCGGCGAAACGGTCCGCAAACTTCGTCCCGAGAACAACTGATTCCATCCCCTCTTTTCATACTGCATCCCTTTCCGTCGTTTCTTGCCGGAAAGGGATGCAGTTCTTTTGGTTCGCCCGACATGGGCATAATCTAATGGGTGAAAGTCCCGAGCGCGCCCCGATAGCGGGAAGCGCATAGTCCGAGGCAACGGTGTCCACCGCGAGGGGAATCGGAAGGAAGCTAAGGACAAAAGTCTGGCTCCACGCACAGAAACTTGATACAAGGCTCAAA
>JALEYW010000019.1:0-28028 GCA_022773145.1 Bacteroidales bacterium | reverse complement strand
GGCGGCTCGGCAAAGAAACGAAAATCCTGCGGCTTTGCTTTTCTTTGCTCTCGCCTTGCACGACTTTGCTTCGCCAAGATAGGCGGCGGCTCGGCAAAGAAACGAAAATCCTGCGGCTTTGCTTTTCTTTGCTCTCGCCTTGCACGACTTTGCTTCGCCAAGATAGGCGGCGGCTCGGCAAAGAAACGAAAATCCTGCGGCTTTTCTTTTCTTTGCTCTCGCCTTGCACTATCTTTGCCCCCATTATGAGCATCACTCCTATCATTCGCCCCTTCTTCAAAGGACGTGTCCGCGCCATCGAACGCTATGCCGCACACGCTGAAGACATTCAGCGCGGGGTGTTGCACAGACTGCTGCAGCAGGCGGCGGACACGCAGTGGGGACATCGCTACCAATATGCCTCGATACACAGCTACGAGGAGTTTGCGGCCAAAGTGCCGCTCAATTCTTACGAGGAACTGAAGGGCTACATCGACCAAATGCGCCACGGTGAACCCAACGTGCTCTGGCCCGGAAAGGTCAAGTGGTACGCCAAATCGTCGGGCACCACGGCGGACAAAAGCAAGTTCATCCCCGTCAGTCCGCAGGGACTGAAGGACACGCACTACGCCGGCGGAACGGATGCCGTGGCCTTGTATCTGCATAATAACCCGCAAAGCCGCATCTTCGATGGACGCGCACTCATACTCGGCGGCTCGCACGCCCCGAACTATAACCTGCCGGGCTCGCTCGTGGGCGACCTCAGCGCCATCCTGATTGAAAATATCAATCCGCTGGTGAACGTGGTGCGCACACCGCCCAAACAGGTGGCACTGCTGGCTGACTTCGAGGAGAAGCGCGACCGCATTGCACACATCGCCATGAAGCAAAAGGTAACGAACCTCTCGGGCGTACCGTCGTGGATGATGGCGGTGCTGACCCGCGTGCTGGAGCTCTCAGGCAAAGAGAGCATCGACCAGGTGTGGCCCCACTTGGAGGTGTTCTTCCACGGCGGGGTGGCATTCACGCCTTACCGCGAACAGTACCGCCGCCTGATACGCCACGGGGGGATGCACTACATGGAAACGTACAATGCTTCGGAGGGTTTCTTCGGACTGCAAAACGACCCGGCGGACCCGGCAATGCTGCTCATGCTGGACTACGGCGTGTTCTACGAGTTCATTCCCTTGGAGGAGTTAGACAAGCCCGAACCCTCGCTGCTCCCGCTATGGGAGCTAGAAACAGGACGCAATTATGCCATGGTCATCTCCACTTCCTGCGGACTTTGGCGGTACATGATAGGCGACACGGTGCGCTTCACCTCGGTCCGGCCTTACAAGTTCATCATCAGCGGACGCACGAAGAGCTTTATCAATGCTTTTGGCGAAGAGCTGATTGTGGACAATGCGGAAAAAGGACTGCAGGCGGCCTGCCGCGAAACGGGTGCCGTGGTCAACGAGTACACCGCCGCCCCGGTGTTCATGGACGGCGAGGGTAAATGCCGCCACCAGTGGGTCATTGAGTTTGAAAAGGCTCCCGCCGACCTCGCGCGCTTTACCGAACTGCTTGACAAGGCTCTCCAAACAGTGAACTCGGACTATGAGGCAAAACGCTACAAGGACATCACGTTGCAGATGCCGGAAGTGATTGCGACACGCAAGGGACTGTTCCACGACTGGCTGAAGAGCCGGGGAAAACTGGGCGGACAGCACAAAGTGCCGCGCCTCTGCAACAACCGCGAGGTGATGGAAGAGGTGCTGAAGTTCCTCTGAGAGGATGAAGTGAATGTTTATAGTTGAAAGTTGAGAGTTTAAAGCTTATAAGGATAGTCATTGAGCGGATGATTATGCGCTTCATAGCAACCGTATCAACTCTTCCACTACAAACCTTCCACTCATTTCTTATCAGCTTTAGACTCTCCACCACAAACTTTTCTTATCAACTTTTCAACTATAAACTTTTAAACTCTAAACTATATTGCAGATTTCTGTGAAATATAACCCCATCCTCCTACTTTGCCTTGTGCTGGCGTCGCTCGTTTCGTGCGCCAACCCGGGAAGCGGACCCGACGGCGGGCCCTACGACGAAACACCCCCGAAAATCGTTTCCATGCAGCCGGCCATGGGGGCGCGGCAGCAGCAGGTAAAGAAGGTGACTATCACCTTCGACGAGCTGATTAAGGTGGAGAATGCGCAGGAAAAGGTGACCATCTCGCCGCCGCAAATCGAAATGCCGGAAATCAAGACCTCGGGCCGACACATCTCCATCGAACTGCTCGACTCGCTGAAGGAGAACACGACGTATACCATCGACTTCAGCGATGCCATCGTGGACAACAACGAGGGCAACCCCTTAGGCAATTTCACTTACTACTTCTCCACGGGACAAGAGGCCGACACGATGGAAGTATCGGGCTACGTATTGGCGGCGGAGAACTTGGAACCGGTGAAAGGCGTCTTAGTGGGGCTCCACGCCAACCTGGCGGACTCGGCTTTCACGGCCGTGCCCTTCGACCGCGTGGCACGGACCGACGGTTCGGGCCACTTTGTGGTGAAAGGGGTGGCAAGGGGGAAATACCGCATTTACGCGCTGAAGGATATGGACGGCGATTTCCGCTACACGAAAGGTGAAATGCTGGCGTGGAACCGCGACACCATTGTGCCGACTTCCTTCCCCGACGTGCGGCAGGACACGCTCTGGGCGGACACCGTACGGATTGACACCATCAAGACCGTGCCTTACACGCACTACTTGCCCGACGACGTGGTGCTGCTGGCTTTCACGGAGAAGAACCTGACGCGCCAGCTGCTGAAAACGCAACGCGAACCGGAATGGTTCAAACTTTTCTTCACAGCACCCTCCACCCAGCTGCCTACGCTGCGCGGACTAAACTTCGACAGCAACGACGCTTTCCTCATGGAGCACAACGCGGGCTGCGACACGCTGACTTACTGGCTGCGCGACTCGCTCCTCATCGAACAGGACACGCTGCGGTTGGAGCTAACGTACGATGCCACGAACGACTCGGTGAGCATTCCGTACCTGCAGACGGACACGCTGGAACTCATTCCGCGACTGAACGCGGATAAACGGAAGAAACTCCGCGAGGAGGAATTGGAGAAATGGCAGAAGAAGCTGGAGAAACGCCACAAACGGGGGGACTTCACTCAGGAAACGCCTCCGGCCACACCGCTGAAGGTGGATTTTGACCGAACCGCTACCCTGGCGCCGGACCAGAACATACATTTTCGCCTGGCGGAGCCGGCCCTGCGCATGGACACCGCCGCCTTCCACCTCTTCCTGCAAGTGGACAGCACTTACAAGGAGGTGGCCTGCCGCGTGGAGCGCGACACGCTCTCGCTGCTGAACTACACGCTGCGCGGGGCGTGGCGACCCGGGCAGAACTATGTGCTCAACGTGGACTCGGCTTGCATCACGAGCCTGTCGGACAAGGTGAACAATCCCTACGACACGAAATTCAGCATTTCCGGCCCGGAAAACTACGGCTCGCTCTTCCTCATCATCCCCGACGCCGACTCCACCGCCGTGGTGCAGCTCATCGGAGCGAGCGACAAGGTGAAGCGGCAACTGGCCGCCCCGAACGGACGCGCCGACTTCTTCTATCTCGACCCGGGCGAGGTGTACGTGCGCCTGTTCAACGACCGCAACCAAAACGGTCGCTGGGACGAAGGATGCTACGCCGAGGACCGGCAGGCGGAAGAGGTGTACTATTTTCCACAGAAGCTGACCATCCGCGCCAACTGGGACATCGAACAAACGTGGCGGCTCGGCGACACGCCGCGCTTCCGACAGAAGCCGCAGGAGCTGGTGAAGCAGAAAGCCGATGCCAAAAAAACGCCCAAGAACCGCAATGCGGAACGCGAAAGGCAGAAACGGGGATAGCCGTTCCGGCTGTTCGCCACGCCACTCGACAAAATAATCCTCATCAACCCACTTGCTACAACATACCACAACAATGAAAACACTGAAAACCCTCATGCTGCTCTGCTTCCTGCTTCTTGGCGGAGCGGAAGCCCAAGCCCAATGTTCCTCCAAGAACTTTGCGTTCAAAAGCGGCGAGACCCTGATTTACGACCTTTACTTCAACTGGAAATTTGTCTGGATAAAAGTGGGAACCGCCTCAATGAATACCACGCAAACCACCTATGGCGGCGAGCCGGCCTACCGCTCGTATCTCATCACGCGCGGCTCGAAAAAGGCGGACCGCATCTTCGTCATGCGCGACACGCTGATGGCTTACACGGGCCTCGACCTCGTGCCGAAATACTATGTGAAAAAGGCATTCGAGGGCGACACGTACCGCAAGAACGAGGTGTGGTATTCCTATCCCTCGGGCAAGTGTGCCGTAAAGATGCGTTACCAACGCAACAACAACGAGCCGAAATTCAGCAGCCACAGCAGCAAATACTGCGCCTTCGACATGATTAGTATGCTCATGCGGGCGCGCTCTTTCTCGGCCGAGGGCATGAAGGTGGGCCACCGCATCAACTTCCTCATGGCCGACGGACACGACTGCGAGTGGAAAGCCATCATCTACCGGGGCAAGAAGAATTTCAAGATGGAAAACTCCAACACCACCTACCGCTGCCTCGTGTTTTCCTTCGTGGAGAAGAATAAGGAGGGAAAGGAGAAGGACATCGTTACGTTCTACATCACGGACGACAAGAACCACCTGCCCGTTCGCCTGGACATGAACCTGAACTTCGGCACGGCGAAAGCATTCCTCACCGGAGCACGCGGACTGCGCAACCCGCAGGATGCGAAATTGAGATAATAGAATGAGTCGCAAGCTTATAGTTGAAAGTTTATAGTTAAAGCTTATAAGGATAGTCACTGAGCGACTGAATATGCACTGCATGGTGACCGTATAAACTATAAACTCTCAACTTATATACTTCCACACATGCACCTGCTGATTGACTCCAAAATACCCTATATGCGCGGCCTCGCCGAAGAGCTGGGCACCGTGACATACTTAGACGGCGCAGCCATCGGGCCCGATGACGTGCGCGAGGCCGACGCGCTGATTGTGCGCACACGCACCCACTGCAACCGCGAACTCTTAGAGGGTTCGCGCGTTCAGTTTATAGCCACCGCAACGATAGGCTTCGACCACATAGACACAGACTATTTGGCGGCAAAGGGCATAGACTGGGCCAACTGCCCGGGGTGCAATGCCGGGAGCGTGGCGCAGTATGTGGAATGTGCCCTGCTGCTGCTCAGCGCACACGGTTGCTGGAGTGAAGAACCGCTCACGCGAGCCGAAGAGGTAGCCGGCGAACCGGACAAGACGGTGTTCAGCCGTCTGACGCTGGGCATCGTGGGCGCAGGCCATGTGGGCACTGCCGTGGAGCGGATGGCGCGACGCCTGGGCTTCGGCCGCATCCTGCGCTGCGACCCTCCGCGCGCCGAAAGGGAGCCGCACGAAGTTTTTCTCCCTTTGGAGGAGATGGCACCGCAGTGCGACATCATCAGTTTCCACACGCCGCTGACGCATGCACCGACGCCGCACCCCACATACCACCTGGCCGATGCCCGCCTGCTGTCCCTGCTGAAACCGGGAGCGGTGCTTTTCAATACGAGCCGGGGCGAGGTGGCCGACACGCAGGCCCTGAAAGCCGCCCTCCGCGAGGGAAGACTGCGCACGGCGGTCATCGACACGTGGGAGAACGAGCCGAACATTGACCGCGAACTGCTCAGCCTCGTGTTCCTCGGCACGCCGCACATTGCGGGCTACAGTGCCGACGGCAAGGCAACCGGCACACGCATGGCCTTAGAACACATCGTGCGCCACTTCGAACTCGACAGCCGTTGCTACGAACGGGTGGTTCCGCCAGCCCTGCCGGCCGGTTACCGCTACTTCCCCGAAGGGGCAGCAGCAAATACGAGCTGCGAGGCCCTGCACCGCTACGACCCCACACGCGACTTCCTTGCGCTGAAAGCGCATCCCGAACTTTTTGAAAGTCTGCGCGGCAACTATCCGCTGCGCAGAGAAAAATGAATAATTTTGAATGTATAATGTACTATGTATAATGTATAATGAAGCCTACGGCCATGACATCGGCTCTGCCACCATTATAATTAAATCAAGGCGCAGCTCCTCATTATACATTATACATTGTACATTATCTCATTAAAATAAGCCTACAGCCATGACCACCGAAAGCAACCACAAAAAGTCAAAACTCGAAGGCCGCATCACACTGGCCGGCTCACTCATCGTCGTAGTGGCGTTGCTCGTCTACTTCCTACCGCGCGAAACGAAGTCCGGCTACGAATACGAGCAGGGCCGCCCCTGGCGTTACAACTCGCTCATCGCCACCTTCGACTTTCCCATCTACAAGACCCGCGCCGAGGTGGAAGAGGAGCAGGATAGCGCGTTGCGCCAGTTCATGCCGTTTTTCTCAGAGGACAAAACGATAGGTCAACGGCAAATCAATGCCTTCCGCTCCGACTTCATGCATGGCGAATTCAAGGACGTGCCCGCACGCTACCTGCCCCACATCGAGCAGAAACTCTCCGAGGTGTACAGCGCGGGCATCGTGGCAGCAGAACAGCTGTCGAAAATGGCGCAGGAGCTGACCCCGGGCATCCGCCTCGTACAGGGCACGGAAGCCATCAGCCGCCCACTCGGCGAACTCTACTCCACGCGCTCGGCCTACGAGCTGATTATGCACGCCGACACAGTGGCATTTCCGCGCGAGGTGATGGCGCGTTGCAACCTCAACAAATACTTGGAACCGAACCTGCTCGTCGACAGCATGAAAACAACCGCTGCCCGCGAGGATGTGCTCGCGTCGGTATCGCCCGCCTCAGGCATGGTGCAGAGTGGGCAACGCATCATCGACCGGGGTGAGATTGTTTCGGCAGAACAGTACCAAATCCTCAAATCCTTTGAACACGAAACCCTGCGCCGCAACGACCCCTCAGAAGGCTTCTGGTGGATTATGGCAGGGCAGATCATCTTCGTTTCGTGCGTCCTGGCGGCCTTCGCCCTTTACCTCCGGTTGTTCCGCCGCGATTACCTGCGCTCACCCCACAGCATTCTGCTGCTCACATCGCTCATCGCCATCTTCCCCATCATCACTTACCTGATGGTGGACCACAAGTTCTTCAACGTCTACATGGTGCCCTATGCCATGGTGCCCATCTTCATCCGCATCTTCATGGACTCCCGCACGGCCTTCATGGCCATGGTGTGCTCCACAATACTCTCGTCGTTCGCCCTGCACAGCAACTACGAGTTTCTCGTGGTGCAGTTCGTGGCAGGCATGACGGCCATCAGCGCACTGAAGGACCTGACGGAACGGTCGCAGCTGCTGCGCGTCGTGCTGGAGATTTCGCTGGCCGGCATGGTGGTCATGCTGGGCTACGATCTGGCACAGGGCATCGACCTGGAACACTTAGACCGCTCCTTATATATATATATAGGCGTCAACGGCGTACTCCTGCTCTTTGCCTACCCTCTGATGTACATGATTGAGAAACTGTTCGGCTTTACCAGCAGCGTGACGCTCGTAGAGCTGTCGAACACGAACAATACCATCCTCCGGCGCATGTCGAAGGTGGCACAGGGCACATTTGTCCACTCCTTGCAGGTGTCCAACCTGGCAGCGGAAGTGGCTGACAAGATTGGCGCGAAGCCGCAGCTCGTCAGAACGGGCGCACTCTACCACGACATCGGCAAGATGCTCAACCCGGCTTTCTTCACGGAGAACCAAACGGGCGTGAACCCGCACGACGAGCTCACAGAGGAGCGGTCGGCGGAAATTATCATCAGCCACGTGCGCGAAGGGCTGCGACTGGCCGAGAAATACCATTTGCCGAAGGTGATACGCGACTTCATCTCCACGCACCACGGGACTTCGATGGCCAAGTATTTCTACATCCAATGGAAAAACAAGCATGAGGGACAGGAACCCGACAGCGCGCTCTTCACCTACCCGGGTCCCAACCCCTTCACCCGCGAACAGGCCATCCTGATGATGTGCGACGCCGTAGAGGCCAGCTCACGCTCGCTCAAAGAGGTGACGGAGGAAAATCTGAAGGAACTGGTAAACCGCATCGTCGACGGACAGGTGCAGGCAGGCTACTTCCGCGAATGTCCCATCACCTTCCGCGACATCGCCGAGGCCAAACGTGTGCTCGTGGAGAGCCTCAAAACCATCTACCACACGCGCATCGCTTACCCCGAACTGAACAAAAAACCGATGGAGGAGGAGGTACAACCCCGACGTGGCTACTTCTTCGGACGAAAGGGCGGGATGCGATGACAATGCCGTTTCTGCCCTTTCCGGACCGCCCGACGCCACCGGTAAAAAGGCGGATCGATAGCTTCGGCTATGACCGCGGCGCACCGCTTCCTCACCGGGAAATACAAAAAAGTTGAAAAGAAAAGAGATTTTCTCCCCCGAAAGCGACGAGAAGCCAAGTTTTTTCGCCAACAAACATTAGCAAAAGCAAATAAATTCTTCTACTTTTGCAGGGACAAAGCCCTTTTCCTCATTTATGGGGAAAAACGACCTCCTAACCTATCTTTTACACTTCTAACAATCTACAATATCAACTTAATTCAAAATCAACTTTATGTGGTTAACTAATTCATCCATCGGACGGAAGGTAATCATGTCGGTAACCGGCATTGCGCTCATTCTGTTCCTCACGTTTCATGGTTGCATGAACCTGGTGGCTCTCTTCTCCGAAGAAGGTTACAACATGGTGTGCGAAATGCTCGGTGCCAACTGGTATGCTGTGGCTGCTACGGGCGGCTTGGCTGTGCTGGTTGCCCTGCACTTCATCTATGCCATCATCCTTACGCTGCAAAACCGTAAGGCGCGCGGCAACAACCGCTATGCTGTTACCAACAAGCCTGAAAAGGTAGAATGGGCTTCGCAGAACATGTTCGTGCTCGGCATTATCGTAGTGCTCGGCCTGCTGCTGCACCTCTACAACTTCTGGTACAACATGATGTTTGCCGAACTCGTAAACGACGGCATGCCCTTCGTGAACGAAGTGTCCAGCGCAAGCGATGGCTACGCCCTCATCGCCTACACCTTCAGCTGCCCCGTCTTCACGGTGCTCTACCTCGTATGGTTTGCCGCCATCTGGTTCCACATGACCCACGGTTTCTGGAGCGCACTGCAGACTCTGGGCTGGAGCGGTAAGATCTGGTTCAACCGCTGGCGCGTCATCGGCAACGTATACGTAACCGTGCTGATGCTCCTCTTTGCAGTAGTAGCCCTCAAGTTCGCTCTCTGCGGCGGATGCTGCGCAGCTGCCTGCTCTGCCTGCTAAGCCTACGGACGGAAACGACGGAACGGCAAACCCAACGCCCGCACCGCCTACACACCGCCCCTTTACTCCACACAACTAATAATCAAGAAAAATTATGGCTAATATAGATTCCAAAATCCCCGAAGGTCCTATTTCCGAAAAGTGGACCAACTATAAAGCTCACCAGAAGCTGGTGAACCCCGCCAACAAGCGTAAGCTCGACATCATCGTTGTGGGTACCGGTTTGGCTGGTGCTTCCGCAGCCGCTTCGCTCGGCGAAATGGGCTTCAAGGTGCTCAACTTCTGCATCCAAGACTCTCCCCGCCGCGCCCACTCCATTGCCGCACAGGGCGGTATCAATGCTGCTAAGAACTACCAGAACGACGGCGACTCCGTTTACCGCCTCTTCTACGACACCGTGAAGGGTGGCGACTACCGTGCCCGCGAAGCCAACGTATACCGCCTCGCCGAAGTCAGCGCCAACATCATCGACCAGTGCGTTGCCCAGGGCGTTCCCTTCGCCCGTGAATACGGCGGCCTCCTGGCCAACCGTTCCTTCGGTGGTGTGCAAGTGAGCCGTACCTTCTATGCCAAAGGCCAGACGGGCCAGCAGCTCCTCCTCGGTGCCTACTCCGCCCTCATGTGCCAGGTAAACGCCGGCACCGTGAAGCTCTTCTGCCGCTATGAAATGCAGGATGTAGTCATCGTCGACGGCCGCGCTCGCGGTATCATTGCCCGCAACCTCGTGAACGGCAAGCTCGAACGCTTCGCTGCCCATGCTGTCGTACTCGCCACCGGTGGTTACGGCAACACCTACTTCCTCTCCACCAACGCCATGGGTTGCAACTGCTCCGCAGCCATCGCAGCCTACCGCAAGGGAGCCTACTTCGCCAACCCCGCCTACGTACAGATTCACCCCACCTGCATCCCCGTTCACGGCGACAAGCAGTCGAAGCTCACACTCATGTCCGAGTCGCTTCGCAACGACGGCCGCATCTGGGTGCCCAAGAAGAAAGAAGATGCCGTGAAGCTCCAGAAGGGCGAAATCAAGGGCAGCGACATCCCCGAAGAAGACCGCGACTACTACTTGGAGCGTCGTTATCCCGCCTTCGGTAACCTCGTGCCCCGCGACGTGGCCAGCCGCGCCGCCAAAGAACGCTGCGATGCCGGCTTCGGCGTGAACAACACCGGCCTCGCCGTATTCCTCGACTTCTCCGAAGCCATCAACCGCCTCGGCATCGACCAGGTGCTCCAGCGCTACGGCAACCTCTTCGACATGTATGAAGAAATCACCGACGTGAACCCCGGCGAACTCGCCCGCGAGGTGAACGGCGTGAAGTACTACAACCCGATGATGATCTACCCCGCCATCCACTACACCATGGGCGGCCTCTGGGTAGACTACGAACTCTCCACCAACATCCCCGGCCTCTTCGCCATCGGTGAGTGCAACTTCTCCGACCACGGTGCCAACCGCCTCGGTGCCTCCGCCCTCATGCAGGGTCTGGCCGACGGTTACTTCGTGCTCCCCTACACCATCCAGAACTACCTCAGCGACCAGATCACCGTTCCCCGCTTCTCTACCGACCTGCCCGAATTCAAGGCCACCGAAAAGGCCGTTCAGGACCGCATCAAGCACCTCATGGGCATCAAGGGCAAGAAGTCCGTGGACAGCATCCACAAGGAACTCGGCCACGTCATGTGGGAATACGTCGGCATGGCCCGCACGAAGGAAGGTCTCCAGACCGCTCTCGGCAAGCTCAAGGAAATCCGCAAGGAATTCGAGACCAACCTCTTCATCCCCGAACTGGAAGGTGTAAACATCGAGCTCGACAAGGCCCTCCGCCTCAACGACTTCATCACCATGGGCCAGCTCATCGCCATCGACGCCCTCAACCGTGAAGAATCCTGCGGCGGCCACTTCCGCGAAGAGCACCAGACGGAAGAAGGCGAAGCCAAGCGCGACGACAAGAACTGCTTCTACGTTAGCTGCTGGGAATACCAGGGCGAGGACAAGGATCCCGTGAAGTATCAGGAGCCCCTCAAGTACGAAGCTATTGAAGTTAAAACCCGTAACTATAAGAACTAATTAAGCCATGGCTAAGAATATATCATTCACCATCAAATACTGGAAGCAGAACGGACCTCAGGATGCGGGCCACTTCGATACGCGCGAAATGCACGACATCCCCGACGACACTTCCTTCCTCGAAATGCTCGACATCCTCAACGAGGAACTCATTGAAGAGGGCAAAGAACCTTTCGTCTTCGACCACGACTGCCGCGAAGGTATCTGCGGTATGTGCTCGCTCTACATCAACGGCACACCCCACGGCAAAACTGAAACAGGTGCCACCACCTGCCAGCTCTACATGCGCCGCTTCAACGACGGCGACGTCATCACCGTAGAACCCTGGCGTTCGGCTGCCTTCCCCGTTATCAAGGACTGCATGGTTGACCGCTCCGCTTTCGACAAGATACAGGCTGCCGGCGGTTACGTAACTGTGCGCACCGGTGCTCCCCAGGATGCCAACGCCATCCTCATCCCCAAGCAGGACGCTGACGAGGCTATGGACTGCGCCACCTGCATTGGTTGCGGTGCCTGCGTAGCAGCTTGCAAGAACGGCTCCGCCATGCTCTTCGTGAGCTCCAAGGTGAGCCAGTTCGCCCTCCTGCCCCAGGGACGTCCCGAGGCAGCCAAGCGTGCCAAGGCCATGGTGGCCAAGATGGACGAGCTCGGCTTCGGTAACTGCACCAACACCCGCGCTTGCGAGGCTGTCTGCCCGAAGAACGAGTCTATCGCCAACATCGCCCGCCTCAACCGCGAATTTATCAAGGCCAAGCTCGCTGACTAATCCGCGCTGAACCATAAAGATTATCCCTCTCCGATGCTGAAGTGTCGGCGAGGGATTTTTTTATTACTATCCGGTAAAGGTTTAAGAAAACCAATAACCCTTGAAACTACAACAAGTTAAGCCCCCAAGGCCGTCAGGCTGCGCCCCTAAGGGGCAAAAAGCCTAACGGCCTTGAACTTTTATCGGACACCTATAATTTTCATCCGCAACCCTACCTCCGACCCGCACAAGTCCCGGATTAGTTTTTACAACTCGGCGACTTGTAATTTCTAAGCCTGGACTTGATATTTCTAAGCCTTGAGTTGTTTTTTCTAAGCCCTGAGTTGATAAGACAAATCGTCGAATTGTGAAAAATAGTTCACGAATCATTCCGACCATACCAACCCATCCGCCTCTCCGCACGTATCTATACGTGTTTTTCATCCCCAAAAAAGTATTCACCCCTTCACAAACAGCCAGTTTTCCTTTGATTTTCAGAGCTTTCAGGTGTGAAAGGTTGCACCATTTAAGCATTCACAGCGTTCACACAGCATTCACAAAGCCTTCACACACGGTGAAACACCGTTTTATATAAAATAACATTCTTGTCCCCCTTTTGTCGCCCCCTCATTTGTTGACACCGACCCATTCAAAGCCGTTCAGCGGCTCATCAGCCATTTATATTTTCAGCCTCCCCAAGCCTTCACCTGAGGGGCAGGTGTGAAGGGTTGGAAACCGCAAGCCTTCACACCGAAAAGCTATGAAATTCAGCTGTTTTGATAGCCTAAGTGAAAGGGTGAAGGCTTTTTTTAGGAAATAAATTGCGTATATACGCGCGCGTAGCAAGCTTATAATGGCAGGGAAAGCATTCAATGGAATAGGGGCAACGGAACAGTAGGAGGCAGCGGATTGAAAGGGAATAACTTATCGGATTGACATATTCCCTAAAACACACGCATTTCTCTTCAAAACACATACACAATCCAACTAAATGCCATACTTTTGCAACACCTGCCCCCAGCCTCTCTACGATGCCCAAATCGGGGGTAGTTTTGTGATTATACGGTTCGAGTAACCATAGGCAGCCGGATGATACAGTAAGGCTGTTGCACACCCAAACATAATCCCCCTTCATAACTCCACAACATGAAAATACCCCGCATCGGCCTCCTACCGCGCATCCTGATAGCCATTATCCTCGGCATTGCGCTCGGCATCGTTTCGCCCGACTTTCCCGTCCGCCTGTTCGTCACCTTCAACGGCCTGTTCAGCCAGTTTCTGGGCTTCCTTGTGCCCCTCATCATCGTGGGACTGGTAACGCCGACCATCGCCGATGTGGACAAAGGGGGCGGCAGGAGTGCCGGCAGGATGCTCCTCCTCACCGTCGTGCTGGCCTACGGCGCCACATTACTGTCCGGATTCTTTTCCTTCGGCGTGTGCCAATGGCTCTTCCCCCGGATCATCCAACCCGGCATAGCCTTGGAGCGCATCAGCCAGAACACGACCACCGAACCCTTCTTCACCATCGCCATACCCGAACCCCTCAACGTGATGACCGCCCTCGTGCTGGCCTTCACCGTGGGGCTCGGCATTACCCGGCTACAATCCGATGCCCTGCGCCGCGTGGCGACGGACTTCAAGGACATTATTGTCCACACCATCCAGGCCGTCATCCTGCCACTGCTGCCCATCTACATCTTCGGCATATTCTTCAACATGGCTCACTCGGGACAGGTGTTCCAGGTGCTGCTGGTGTTTGCCAAAATCATCGGCATCATCTTCGTGATGCACATCGTGCTGCTCCTGGCGCAGTATGCTGTGGCCGGCATCGTGAGCCGGAAGAACCCGCTGCGCCTGCTGGCCAATATGTTGCCGGCCTACTTCACCGCCCTCGGCACGCAGTCGTCCGCCGCCACCATCCCCGTCACGCTGCGCCAAACGGTGAAGAACGGGGTCGATGCCGACGTGGCCGGTTTTGTCGTCCCCCTGTGCGCCACCATCCACCTCTCCGGCAGCACGCTGAAGATAGTGGCCTGCGCCCTCGCCCTGATGACCATGCAGGGCATGGATTACAGTTTCCAGCAGGTGGCCGGCTTCATCTGTATGCTCGGTGTCACGATGGTGGCGGCTCCGGGCGTGCCGGGCGGTGCCATCATGGCCGCCCTCGGCGTGCTCTCGTCGATGCTCGGATTTTCGGAAAATGACCAGGCACTGATGATTGCCCTCTACATAGCCATGGACAGTTTCGGCACAGCCTGCAATGTGACGGGCGACGGTGCGCTGGCACTCATTGTGGACCGTATCAGACGCTGCCGGTAACCCCACTGCCACAGAATGTATTGCTCTTTGTCCGTCAAAATGGGCTGTTTACGCACAATCCGCAGGGTAGGGGAGGGTGCTTTTGCAATAAATGTCTACTTTTGTGCTGATTTTCCATACATACAGCTTCCATAATTTAAATTCGGAGGTTATAAGATGTTGCGCTTCGCACAGGTTATAAGGTTATAAAGTTACTCTCAGAATATTTCGCATAGCAGCATGTTCTGCACTAAAAGATAAACTTTAATCCTTTTAATCTCAAGAGCGCAGCGACCCTAAACATAACCTTCAACTTTCGCAAGTATCGAAAGTTGAACTTTACAATAATAAATACTCATGCGTGCATATCCCTTCCTGTTACTTGCTGCGGCATTGACCTGGCTGCTGGCGGCCCTTCCCTGCCGTGCGCAGCAGACGCCGGCCTTTGCCCATTACTGGCAGATGGAAGCCGCCCTGAACCCTGCCGCCGTGGGACGCACGCCGGAGCTGAACATCACGGCTGTTCTGCAAAACCATGCCTCGGGCTTTGAAGACGGAGGCAGCAGCCTCTATGCCGGGGCGGACATGGCTTTCCAGCTGGGACGCACGCGCCACGGCGTGGGAGCCTTCTTCCTCAACGACGAAATAGGACTTTTCTCACACAAACACTTTGCCGTACAATATGCCTACCACCTCAAACTCTGGGGCGGCACGCTCAGCATCGGTGCCGAGGCGGACATGCTCAACGAGTCGGTGAACGGTTCCAAGGCCGACCTGGGGGATGCCAACGACCCGGCCTTTCCCACCACCGACATCTCCGGTTCCAAATTCGACGTTTCGACCGGACTCTTCTACGCCCGCAAAGCATGGTACGTGGGGCTTGCGGCGCAACACCTCACTGCCCCCACTGTGCTCCTGGGCGAAACAAACGAGATAAAAGTAAAATCTTTATATAATTTAATGGGCGGATACAATATTCGGCTCCGCATTCCGTTTATTTCCATAGCACCCTCAGCCATTTGCCGCTTCGACGGCCAGTCATTTCGCGCCGACCTCACGGCACGAGTGCAATATGCCCGTGAAAAGAAACGGCTTTACGGCGGTCTGAGTTACAGTCCGCAGCATTCCGTCACGGGATTTGTGGGCGGCACTTTCCATGGTGTCGACCTGAGTTATTCCTACGAGGCCAACACCTCGGGCATGGGCATCGGAGCCGGGCAACACGAGGTGTCCATCGGTTACTCCTTAGAACTCAACTTGGGGAAACGGGGCAAAAACCTGCACCGCAGCGTGCGCTGGCTCTGACCCTGCACCCAACACCGACCCATACGGACACAGACTTTCTGACATAACGACCATAACAGACTGACAATGAAATATACTCTCTTAGCAACGCTCACTTTCCTGGCTGCCTGCGGCCTCCTCTCCTCCTGCATGGGGAGCGGACGCGCCATGATGAACGGCGGCGAGGTTACCGGATCTCGCGGAGCCACCTTCAACGAACCTGTGCCCTACGGCATGGTGGAGGTGAAGCGCGGCTTTCTGAAAACCGGACTGGAGAAGAACGATTCGCTCTGGGGAACGGTTACGCCAAGCAAGGAAATATCGGTGGACGGCTTCTGGATGGACCAATCAGAGGTGACCAATGCCATGTACCGCCAGTTTGTGGAGTGGGTGCGCGACAGCATCATCCGCGAACGCCTGGCCGACCCGCAGTACGGGGGCGATGAAACTTTCAAAATAGAAGTGGACCGCAACGGCGAACCCGTCACGCCCCACCTAAACTGGGCCAAACCCATCCCCTGGCGCAAGCCCACAGAAGAGCAGGAGCGTGCCATCAACAGTGTGTACTATACGCACCCCATCGACGGCACGCGCATGATTGACGCCAAGCAGCTGATTTACCGCTACGAAATATTCGACTACGAGAAGGCGGCCCTGCGCAAGTACCGCCTCGACCCCAAAGAGCGGTCGCTCAACACGGACCATCCCACCGACCCGGACGAAGTGGTAATGATTTCCAAAGACACGGCTTACGTGAACGAAAACGGCGAAATCGTGCGGCAAACCATCGAAAGGCCTCTCAGCAGCCTTTACGATTTCCTCAACACGTACATCGTGCAGGTATATCCCGACACTACCTGCTGGGTGAACGACTTCCCCAATGCGCGCAACGAGCAGTACATGAAGCTCTATTTCTCCTCCGCCACGTACAATGACTATCCCGTTGTGGGTGTGACCTGGGAACAGGCCGAGGCTTTCTGCGCCTGGCGCACCAATTACCTGATGGCGGGCATGGGACCGCAGGCCCGCTATATCCAGCGTTACCGCCTGCCAACGGAGATTGAGTGGGAGTATGCCGCACGCGGCAAGGAGGGCAACCCCTATCCGTGGGAGGGCATCGAAGCCAAGAGCCAGGAGGGGTGTTTCTATGCCAACTTCAAGCCTGACCGGGGCAACTATACGGACGACGGCAACCTCATCACCTCCCGCGTAGGCATCTACGGTGCCAATTCCAACGGCCTGTTCGACATGGCGGGCAACGTGGCGGAATGGACCAGCACGGTCTACACCGAAGCCGGCGTGGATGCCATGGCTGACCTCAACCCCGAACTCTCTTACAAGGCGGCCAAGGAAGACCCCTACGTGCTGAAGCGCAAGAGTGTGCGCGGAGGCTCGTGGAAGGACCCGATGTCGTACATCCGCTCCGCCTGGCGCAGCTGGGAATACCAGAACCAACCCCGCTCCTTCATCGGCTTCCGCTGTGTGCGCTCTAAAGCGAACAACACCAGCACGACCTCGGCGGGAAAGAAGAAGTAACCGTCCAGGATATGACCCACTGCCGAAACTTTCAAGCAACTATTCCAACTGACTCATATTACAACCATACACCATGGCCAGAAAAATAAATTTCGTAGTCCGCCTGCAACATTGGATGGACAGTGTGCCCGGACAGACATTCCTTAACTATGCCTACTCATGGGGTGCCTCCATCGTTATCCTCGGTACGTTGTTCAAACTCACCCACCTGCCGGGAGGTAACTTCATGCTCTTCATCGGTATGGGCACGGAGGTAGTGGTGTTCTTCCTCGCCGCCTTCGACCGGCCTTTCGACAAGAACGAAATTGGCAAGGAACTGCCCCATGACTACGAAACGGACGAAGAAATCGCCGCCCGGTTAGGACTCGACGAAGACGAAGAGGACGAAACGGAGGGCGAAGAAGAAACCAACGAAACGCCCGCCGGACACGGCATCCCTGCCACCGGCAACACGAACCCCGCAGGCGGTATCGCTACGGGCGGAGTGGTCATCGTGGGAGGCACCGCCGCCGACATGACGGCTGCCATGAACCAACCCACCGGCGGAACTGTTGCCGCCAATCCTGCTGCCACTACCACGGCACGCCCCGATGCCGTCCAGGCTGCCGCCGAAGCCATCGCCGCACGTACGCCGGAAGGCAGCGAACCTTTTGAAAACGAGGCTCAACGCTTGGCAGAGATTATCCGCTTGGCCAACGACGAACTCCTACGCCGCGCTCAGGCTGCACTCTCGCCCGAGATGGAACAGGCCACCGAAGACTACATCGGCAAACTCCGCACCTTGGCCGACACGTTCCAAAAGGTGGACGAGCAGAGTGCCCGCCTGGCCCACGACAGCGAAGAGATGGCCCAGCTCAACCGCACCCTCACGGCCATCAACAAAACCTACGATCTCCACTTCCGCAGCATCAGCCAGCAGGTGGGCACTATCGAACAAATCAACGAGCAAACCCGAATGCTGGCCAAGCAAATCGAAGAGCTCAACGGCGTTTATGGCCGCATGATTCAGGCGCTTACTGTCAATATGCGCATGCAGCAACCCGAACCCGGCACTAACGCACAATAATAGAAAGCTATTGAAAGCTTATAGATAGCTATAGGCAGCTAAAGATTACTATAGAAAGCTATAGCAAGCTAAAAATTCCCCCGAGAACCCAAGCCCATGTCCTCAGTAAAGAAACGTCCCGTCTCTCCACGCCAGAAAATGATCAACCTGATGTACATCGTGTTGATGGCTTTGCTGGCCCTGAACGTATCGAGCGACGTGCTGAAAGGCTTCACCCTCATCGGCGACAGTCTCAAGCGCACCACCGACAACGCCATGAAGGAGAACCAAGCCTTATACGCCGACTTTGCCGAGCAGCTCAAAGCCAACCCCACCAAAGTCAAGCCCTGGTACGACAAAGCCATGCAGGTGAAAAACATGAGCGACTCGCTCTACAACCTCGCCGGCTCCCTGCGTCTTGCCATTGCCCGCGAATGCGACGGCAAACAGGGCGACCCCGACAACCTGCAGAACAAGGAAGACCTTGAAGCCGCCAGCCGCATCATGCTCGCCCCTGCCAAGGGACAGGGTGGTCACCTGCTTCAATCCATCGTGTCGTTCAGACAACGCATCCTACAATTCATCACCGACCCACGACAACAAGCCATCACGGCTTCCAACCTGTCGACCGACGTGCCTCCCGGCGAGGACAATGTGGGCAAAGACTGGCCGCACTATATGTTCGAGCAAATGCCCTCCATCGCTGCCGTGACCATGCTCGCCAAGTTGCAGAGCGATGTGCGCAAGGCCGAGAACGAAGTCATCCACACGCTCATCTCCAACATTGACCTGAAGGACATCCGCGTCAATGAATTGAATGCCTACGTGTCGGCTGAGGCCACTACGCTCTATCCCGGCGAAACCTTCCGCTCCAACATCTTCATGGCAGCCGTTGATACCACGCAACGCCCCGAGATATACGTGAACGGAAGGCGCATCAGCCCCGACGGCAACTACAGCTTCACCGTAGGCCAGCCCGGCCAGTACAGCTTCTCGGGCTACATCCTCATGCCCAACGCCGCCGGCGAAATCATTCGCCGTCCCTTTACCCAGAAATACAATGTTATCGCTCCGCCGCAGGGAGCCACCGTGGCAGCGGACCTCATGAACGTGCTCTACGCCGGCTTCAACAACCCCATCAGCGTCACCGCCGCCGGCATCCCGGCCTCGCAGGTACAGCTCAGCATGACAGGCGGCACACTCACCTCCACGGGACCCGGCAAATACACCGCGCGACCCTCACAGGTGGGTAGCAATGTGACTTTCAACGTGAGCGGCACGGTGAACGGCAAACACCAGCAGATGGGGCAGTTCACCTTCCAAGTGCGCAAGCTGCCTGATCCCACCGCCTACATCCAGGTGGGCACGGACCGCTTCCGTGGCGGACGCATCGCCAAGGGCACCATCCTGGGTGCAGCCGGTCTCGGCGCGGCCATCGACGACGGATTGCTGAATATCCCCTTCAAAGTGCTGAGCTTTGAAACCGTCTTTGCCGACCGCATGGGCAACTTCCGTCCCGAGCCTTCCTCCGGCAGCAACTTCACCGAAAACCAGCGCAACCTGATGCGCGAACTGCGACGCGGCCAGCGCTTCTACATCTCCAAGGTGCAGGCCGTAGGCCCCGACGGCATCACCCGTACCCTCAACGGTTCGGTGGAGGTCATCGTCAACTAATATCCCCCCCAACTGTCAACAAGCAAACACCACGCTATATGAACCTTCTCCGCATTGCTACCCTCGCCTTAGGCTTCAGTTTCGTCCTGTCGCTGGTGGCTCAGCCTCCACGCCGGCGTGCCGAGCAGCAGCAAAAAACCGAGCAGGCACAGAATGCCCCCAAAGGCACGGCCTACCGCGAGTTTCCCACCGCGCAGACCATGCCCTCCGATGCTGCCTGGCGCCGCGACCTTTACCGTTCGCTCGACCTCACCAAGGAAGCCAACGCCATACTCTACTATCCCGTCACACCGCAGAACGGACAGCAAAACCTTTTCACCTACCTCTTCAAACTCCTCCTGCGCAAGCAAATCAAGGTTTACGACTACAAGCTCGACGGTAACGAGGACTTCTCCGCCAAAAACGAAGTGACGGCCAAGGAACTCATGGATCGCTACAACATTTTCTACGAAGAGAAGGACGGTAAAGTGCGCGTGAACGATGCCGACCTACCCTCGGAAGAAGTGAAGGTGTACTTCATCAAGGAGAGCACCTACTACGACCAGCACACTGCCTCCTTCCGCACCCAGGTAACGGCTCTCTGCCCCGTGCTGAAACGCGGCGATGCCGACTTTGGCGGCGAACTGGCCCAGTACCCTATGTTCTGGGTGAAGATGCAGGACGTGGCTCCCTATCTCGGCAAACTCATGCTCATGGGTTCGTCGCTCAACAACGCCGCCATGATGTCGGCCGATGATTTCTTCACTCTCGGCTGCTACAAAGGCGACATCTACAAGGCCGTCAATCTGCAGGACCGCCTGCTGGCCAACTACTGCCCCGATGACTCTACCCTCAGCAAAGAGCAAAAGCGCATAGAGAAACAGCTCGCCGACGTACAGGAGCACGTCTATGGCCGCGACAGTGCCTACTACGCCAAGCTCCGTGCCGACTCACTCGCACAGGTAGCTGCCGACTCCTTGGCTGCACAAGGCAAGAAGGTGCGCACCACACGCACAGCAACCACCCGCCGCTCCGGCGCTTCGGTTCGCCGTGCTTCTTCCTCTAAATCGTCATCCGGCAGCACCCCAAAAACTACCAAGACGAAAACAGCCAAGGCTACCAAGCCCAAAAGTTCGGGCGGAAGCAAGACCGGCGGACTCAGCGTGCGCCGCCAACGCCACTGATCCGCCTCCCCTGCGGTGGGTCACCGCAGCTCCGCAGTCCCGGACGCGTCCGCTTCTGCGGAACACAAAGTACAAGAAAAGATACACCCGACTGCCCCACCCGTGCGCGCCACAGGAGGGTGCAGTCGGTTTGCCCTTGGGTAGAACAGCCCCCATTCCCCTTTATTCTATTCCTCAGCCCAATTATTCAGACCCATGGAAGCCTTAGAATCCATAGCCCATACGCTGCGCGGCGGCACCACCATCTTCTTCTTTGCGTGGGCCACAGCCCTCTACCGGTTTCGCCGGCGGAGCCGCCTGATGCAGCTCATTTACTGGGGCAGCCTCGTGCTCGGCTTCTCGTATCTGAAGGACTCCCTGTTTCTCTTCCCCCAGTTCCAAGATGTTCCCTTTTGGGACGACCTTGTGAGCCTGTCCGACCTCATCTGCGTGCCCATGGCCTGCAGCTTCTGCATCGAGGCGGTCCGTCCCGGCACCTCCACCAACCGGCGCATTGCTCCCTTTCTGTTATTCCACGTGCTCTGCGTGCTGTCCTACGCGGTGTGGCCCGGACGCGTGGTGTTCTTTTCGGCCTTTGTCATAGCCTTTCTTCAGGTAGCCGTCACGGTCGGTTTGGTCATTGTGTACGCCGGGCGTTACCGACGTCTCTTGCGCGACAACTATTCCTCCATCGAGCAGCGCGACGTGGTTTGGATTGTGCAGTTCGCTCTCGGCTATTTCGGCCTGTATGTGGCCTACTTTGTGGCCTTCGAGACCACCTCGTGGCTCAGCGAGAGCATCTTTAGCGTGCTGATGTGTATAGTGTGGAGCTATCTCTACCATTATTCCTGCCGCCACCGTGTCAGCTACTTCTCAGCAGCAGACGAGGCAGTGGCTTTCGATGCCCTACCCCAGGAGGAAGCAACTGTACCTCCTGAATCTGCCGAGGAGCCCCTCAGGCCGACTCCACAGACGGGGAAAGGCGGGGACAGCCTTTTAGATTCGCCCTCTGTGCTGGTTGCCCAGCTCCAAGAGATGATGGTGGAGCAGCAACTCTTTCTCGACCCTTCACTCACGCTGAACGACCTCTCGGACCGCCTCTGCACCAACCGCACCACCCTTTCCCGTTGCCTGCATCAAGAACTGGACAGTTCCTTTTACGACTTTGTAAACAGCTACCGCGTGGCAGAAGCCTGCCGCCTCATGAACGAAGCGCTGGCGCAGGGAGAGACCATCGCCATGGCCACGGTGTCGAAGCAAAGCGGATTTAACTCCGTCACCTCCTTCAACCGCTATTTCAGCAAGCTCCGCGGGGTGACACCGCTGAGCTATTTCCGCCAGCTCCGCATGCAGCAAGGCTAAGCCCGCGGGACTTTTTCTTCTTTCCTGTTCTCCCTTACTTTGCTCTAACTACTCGGCACGCCGGACTTTCAAAGCCTGGATTTAATTTGTCAATCCCAGGCTTTGAAAGTCCGGCGTGCCGAGTGGTTAGTTTATGGGTAGCCATCGCCTGCACCAAGTGTCCCTTTATGGGTTCTGGAGGCCTTAGAATGTGCAGAAATACAACAATTGTGCAATAAAACACGATTTTCTTTGTCCAACACCACATTTTAAAGGACTGACCAAAGCCTATTGGCGCAAACAGACTAAATTTGTTGAAACCTGCTTCTGTGAAATGAGGCGGGCAGGTCGAATAGAATCTGTCCCAAACAAGTGACCAAGGCTCAAGACAATAAATTACAAAACCCATAAATCATGACTACAATCCAAAACCTTTTCCGCTGTATTCTGGCTCTGTGCTGCCTACAGCTGGTGCCCGCCCTCGCTTGGGCACAGGGCGACAGTCCAATTACTGACACCCCCCGGCCGAAGTATTATGAATTTGAAAATGAAGACAAGTACGGGAAGTATGCATGGGATTTTGGCGAAAATGACTCTTACGGCAAGTCATATAATCCCATCATCATTGACTCGGAAACAAGCCTGATGAACCTTGTCTACAACGTCAATTACAGAGGCAAAACCTACAAGGGAGTTCACTTCAAGCTGACGAAAGATCTTGTAATCAACAAAGATTTGCTCACCGAAGACGGGTTGGGCAAAAAAACCGACGCTGACCGGCCATATCTCCCTACTCTGACAAACTGGTGGCCTATCGGCCGCTACGGCACCTTTATCGATGACTACTTTGCAGGCTGTTTCGACGGTGACGGACACACCATCACCGGGCTCTTTCTCGACAACGGATACGAGCCCAACGACGATACGGACATGGCGCGATACATAGGTCTCTTCGGCAAAATCAAGAATGCGACCATCAAGAACCTCACCCTGCGCGAATGCTACATGGGCAACTCGAACGGAAGACGTCCTCAGGCCACCCACTACGGTGCATTGGTGGGCTACGCTGCAGGCACCTGCACCATCGAGAACTGCCACGTCGAAAAATCGCTCTACGAGACCATATGCGACCTCAGAATGGGCGGCTTGGTAGGCTATTTAGAGAGCGGCTCCATCACTAACTGCACCTTCAACGCAACGCTAATAAATCAAGTAGGCGGACAGCACTTTGACGAAAATGACTATTGGGGGAACATCCACTATGGTGCCATTGTGGGTGAGGTAAAAAGCGGTCTCGTGGAAAACTGCCATGCCATAGGCACTGTAGCCTTCAACACCGTTGCCTTTGCCAGCGGTTCCTTCACCATAGAATTAGGCGGTATCTGCGGATTGAACAAGGGCCTCGTCAAAGCATGTAGCAGCAATCTGACATACAAATTATTCAAGAACAACAAGGATTACACAGAGGAGTATGACAGGCTGACCACGACTGGGTCTAATTTCCGTATAGGAGGGGTGGCCGGAATCAACGAAGGCACGATTCAAGAATGCGTCGCCAAGGGCCAATTTTCCGTTGGATACTGTTGGGGTAATGGAACCCATGGTACCGGATACCCAAGTGCACATCTCTTCATCAGCGGCATTGCCAACTTAGCCCGAGGCGGTGTCATCGAGGACTGTGCCAACTTCACCAACTTGACCGTGGACGAAACTTTCAGCGATCAATCCACCTTCGCGGGCATTGGCCAGAGAAACTGGGAGGGCGACAGCAAAGAAAATGCCGCTATCCGCCGTTGCATCAGTGTCTGCAACCACATGGACGATGGCAATTTAGATAAGTACGGGAACAAATACGGATGGAAAAACATGTTCCGATATGCTGCCATCGCCGCGCCAGATGGCTATCTCACCATCGAAAATTGCTACGCCTACAACACGAAAAACAACAAGACCCTGCTCGACGAAGAGGTGAAAGCCGTGACAAGCTACCCGAAGCTCAGCGACGTGCAATCGCAGAATCCTTTCAACAACACGGGCGTTTGGGGCACCTGGCCCACCTCCGACGATAGCGAATATGCCCAGTGTCCGCTCCCCATCGCCGTAGGCGGCGAAGTGACGGGCTTGCGCGGAGCGGGCACAGAAGAAGCTCCCTTCCTCATCGCCAACGCGGCCGAACTCAACAAGGCGGCTGACTTGATCAACGACGGGGGCGGCACCTATGACCATGCCTACTACAAGCTGGAAGCCGACATCCTCATGGGCAGCACCGCCCTCCGCGCCATCGGATTGAGCGATAAACCCTTCTGCGGCACATTCGACGGAGCAGGCCACTACATCAGCAACCTCATCACGGAGGATGGCTATATGTTCCGCTTCCTTTACGGCACGGTGAAGAACCTTTCGCTCGTGGACTGCAAAGGAAGCATCGGCGGCAACGAGTTCGCCGGTATCGTCTTTGAGTTGGGCGACAACACCAAAGGCAACAAGGGTTTGGTTTCCAACTGCTACGTGGGTGCTGACGTACATCTTTATCGCGAAGAAATAAATTCCAGCATCGAAACTTTGAGGGCAGCCGGAATCTGCCTCAGATTGAATAGCTCCGGCACGATAGAGAACTGCTACGTAGTGGGCAATTTCATCTTCGAGGGGCGAACCGTGGACGGACAAGAGCCGGGTATAACTTCTCACCACTCTGTATATGCAGATTTGGGAGGCATAGTGCATTATAGCTTCGGCGGAACCATTCGCAACTGCTATGCGGTGACCAATCACGAGGTAGACGGCGAGGTAGACGTCTGGAAAAACCCTAATTCTGACTACATCAGAACCGTCGGCTTGGTTTACTATTTACACTCGGGCACCACAACCATCGACAACTGCCGCTACTACAATCCCAAAGTGAGCCAGCCTGTCAAGTTTAACGAGAACGGCACCGACCTCTCCACAGCCACCAGCGTGGCATCGGAAGCCGAACTCGCCAAATACTTTAATGCCGCTCCGTGGAAGCGTGGCTACTATCGCCCTGTGCTCGAAGGAACGAAAATCTACGCTGCCACCACGCCCGAAGGCAACGAGACCTATCTCGACGCCATCCCCACCAAGCCCACGCAGCCCAACTATTTCCTCAAGGTGAACCTCAGCCCGTCGGACTTCAACAGCGACTTCCTGGAGAAGTTCCAGGGCGTGGCCTTCTACTCCTCCTCGCAAAACTCCGACTACCTGCTCAACTGGAACATCGACCCCGAGGCCGACTGGCAATACGTGCCCACCAAGGACGCAACGGTGAAAGGCCGCGCGTCCCTGACGCTCCACCGCAGCGAGAGCAACAACGGAAACGGCTGGTTCTGGCTCTGCCTGCCCGGCGAAGTGTATCTCAGCGACCTGCCCACAGGAAGCAAAGTCTACGTGCTGGGCGCGGTGAACGAATCGGCCCATGTGGCAAACATGGTGGAGGTGAAAACCATTCCCGCCGGTGTGCCCTTCCTTCTCTATCTGCCCGAAAAGGTCACCGTGTCAAAAACCGACTCGAACGGCAAGACGACCACCACGGAGCAGACGGTGGAGAACGTGCCCCTCATCATGGAGGGGGAGTTCGTCACTGCCACCTCGCGCTCTGCAGAAAACAGTGCGCTCTCGGGCACAGGCAACTTCAAGGGCAAAACGCTGAATAACGTGTGCAACACCCTGAACGAGAAGACCGACGGCGAAAACCCCACGCGCACCGCTGTCTTTTCCTCCTCGGCCGAGGTGAAGCCCTTTGCCGCCTACATCAACTACACCGCTAACGTGGAACTCGCCGACTACCTGCTCCTCGACGAAAACGACCCGAGGTTAAACGACCTCATCACCAGCAACGACGGAAAGACGGTGCGCGTGAAGCTGCTGCGCAAGCTCAAGGCCGGACAGTGGAACACCCTCTGCCTGCCTTTCAAGGTCAAGGGTGAACAAATCAAAACCATGTTTGGCGAGAACACCGTGGTGAACTACTACTATTATTATTGCAATCACCAGGACGGCACGATGACGATTGAGTTTAAGAATTTCGACTTTGGCCGCGTTGAGTGGGGTGATACACACTATTTAAAAGAAAGCCATATCGGCTGCCCCTACCTCATCAAGCCCGAGAAGGTACAGGAGAACGGAATCTACGACTTTGGAGAAGTCACGATTTCCACTTCGCTCAATAAGAATTTTCATGAAAGACACCCAGATGAAAGCTACTTGCGGGGAACCTTCGCTCCCACCGAACTGCGGAGTACTGAAGACAGATACACCTACTTCATCCAGGGCGACCACATCTACTTCATCCCCCTGTCCGAAATGGTGCCCATGCTCGGCTTCCGCGGCTACTTCAACTTCCCAGTCAGCCTGCTGGGTTGGGACTCTTCGTCCGCAGCGCCGGTACAAGAGTTTATCATCCAGTACGGCGACGGCACCACCACCCGCATCAAGCCCGAACCCCTCGCACCATCGGCCGAGAAGCCTGCCGCCGTCTACGACCTGCAGGGCCGCCGACTCGCACATCCCGGCGCAAAGGGCGTTTACATCATAGGAAACAAGAAAATCATCAAATAAACGAAATCATGAGAAAGCAGTATATACAACCAGCTTCGACAGCTGTACAGTTCACTCCCGCCACCCTGTTAGCCGAAAGTGGTGGCACGCCTTCCCCTAACATGACCGGCACCACTTCGGGCGGTTCGGGCTCCTCCCTCATTTGGGGCGGCTCGACGAGCGACAAAGAAAACAAGGGCATCAACTGGAACCCCGACTAAGAAGCCAACGGAAACGGACCAAACTGTTCCCTTGCCCCGGGAAACACGAAGCAAGGGGCGAAAGTAATCATGAATATTTCTTTCTTAAAAGTGCGATTTTCTTTTGACATTTTCGGCTGCGCTCGGCAATATGAGCAAGCTCTATTGCGCTCGCTTGCACGAAAATTCTCGCCATGGCAGAGTATTCAAGCGAGCTTGAACTCTGCTCATTTGGCTTAACGAAATCGTTCCCTTACGGCTTGAACCGTATTTCATAATTTGGAGGCTGCATGATTAACGCTTGTTACCATGCAGCCTCCATTGTTTAAACCAAAAAATTTACCCTCAAAAAAGCATTCACCCTTTCACATAATGGCTCTTTTCTCCTGATTTTCAGACATTTCAGGTGTGAAGGGTTGGATTTTCAAGTGTTCACAGCGTGAGGGGCGTGAATGTTGCTTCCCTCCTGAATTTCAACAGTTTTGCTGTGTGAAGGCTTGCGAAATCAACCCTTCACAGTCATTTTGCGGCCCGTGTGAACACTCGGAAAAGCAAGCATTCACCCGCAAAAACTATGAAAATCAGCAGAAAATACGCGCCGTGTGAAGGGGTGAATACTTTTTTCGGGAAATCAAATGCGTATACACGCGCGCAAAAAGGGGCAAATCCATGTCATGGGCATGGTTGGGGAGGTTGCCTTCACAAGTCGCCGAGTAGTTTTTCTTAATCGCCGATTTGTTTTTTCTAATCACCGAGTTGTAAAACCAACTCCTGGATTTGTAAAACCTACTCCTGGATTTGTAAAACCTACTCCAGGACTTGTAACAGCTATCCGACGAGATGTTTT
>JALEYW010000013.1:0-50089 GCA_022773145.1 Bacteroidales bacterium | reverse complement strand
GGTTTGTGGAATTGACAAGCAATTTGATTACCCAAGCATATTCTTCATAAAAAAGAATACTGCTCTGATCTATCTTGTACTTCTCTACAATTTCGGTTTATGAAAATCTTTCAAAGAACGTTGCTCAACTTACTCGGCGGTATGCCTTGTTTCGTTTAGCGAGTGCAAAAGTACGGCAGGGTTTTGAAACAGCAAAGACTTTACACCATATTTTTTCAAAAAAAATTAACAAGAGAAAATTTTGAAAGGAATAGATGGCAGAAACGGGCGTTAACTTGGACTTTAGGGAGCAATAGAGAGCTATAGAAGACTATAGCAGACTAAAGAAATATAGAAAGCCAAAGAAACAGCGATGGAAAGGGAAGGGTGATAGAACGAATATTGGCGGAAAGCTCACGAGGTGAGAGCAATCCGCCAATAATCATACAAAATTGCTTTTGACTAAGTCTCAGAAAGTTCAAAAGCGAGAATTTATTTTGCCTGTTTGAGCACAGGTACTACTGTCTTAGGAGCTTTGAGGAAAGGCGCAACGGTCTGCACGGCAGAAGAACCGTGCTGAATGCGTGTGGGGAGTGCCGACGGGGCCTTTGCCACGCGAGCCAGAGCCGGAGCGGCTACAGCCTTGGCCGGAGTAGTGAAGGGAACCGTAGCCAAGGGTCCCCATTCGCCATTGATATTCTGAGCGATAGAGCAAGCCACGTATTCCGTGTTGGGGTCAGCCTGCCACCAAGCTTCGTCCACACCATACTGGTTCCAATAAGGATCGTAGGGATTATCCTGCATGAGGTAATTCTTCACACCCTCTTCGCCCCATTTTGCTGTCTCGTAAGCTTCTTTGGTGATGATCATATCGCGATGGAACGAAGCTTGGTCGTTAGGTGTATAGGTGACAATCTGATGGAAGCCATTCAGCATATCGCCTTTGAAGTCACCCACGGTAATGGCAACCTCTGCCACGCCTTCGCCGCCGAGTGCTTCCGTCTTTACCGGTACAACCGTAACATCGGCATTATTGCCATTAACATCCCAGGGCTGGATGTAGAGTTCGTATTCCGTACCCGGATTCTGACCTGTGTAAGTGTAGACATAATCGCCGGAAACCTTAATGCCCCATCCGCGTACCATTTCACCGATATTGGCAAAGCCGTAGTAAGCTCCCCACTGAGCCAGCTGGTTTTCCGCCTCACCAGCCGGATAGATACAGAAAGCGTATCCGGCCACATCAGCATTGGGCTTGAAGTTAAAGGTAATCGTCTCCGTACCCACTTCTGCTACCGTACATTCCACCACCGGATTGCCGACCACTGCGGGGCGAGGGGTATGGAATTCAGCCTTGGAAGTGGCACAAGGGATGGCATATCTGTCGTAGCCCACCGTTGCGAACACATAATCCGCATCGTCAGCGAGGTCAATACCCGTCATCTGGGCATTGGTAAAATCTTCAGAATAATAATTTTCGCCCATTTGGTCAACATAGTTGGCCAAAGCAGCCTCAGTGGGCAAATAGGCCATCACATTGGCGGGGATGCAGGCGATTTTGTAAGCCACACAGTCGGCAGTGCGCGTAATGGAAATCCATAGCGTATCGCTCTCCGTGCCGGCAGCGAAGTCATTGTACGTCACATCGGCAGCCACGCGGCCTTCGACCTTGGCAAAGGAGATGCTGTCCACGCGTTCGGCCAAGAAGCCTTTCACATTGCCGGAAGTTTCATGCACCAGCACACGGTTAGGGTTGTTTTGAGCCAAAGCGACCAATCCCACAAAGGCCATTATCAATAAGGAGTAGAACTTTTTCATTAACGGGTAAATTTAAGTGTTTGGTTATTAACTTTGAAAATGTAGACACCTTTCGGCAAATGTCCGATAGCGATAGGTTCGCCGTTCCATTGGCGACGCATCAGCACCGCACGTCCGGCAGCATCGTAGAGCGCTGCTTCGGTGGCGACATTGGCAGGCAGGTTGTTTACGCCCAAGCGTCCGTCAGTCAGGAACAAGTCCAAATTGGCGGCATACTCGGCCGTTACCGTCTCGATGGCAGTAGACTCGTCACGGAAAGTAAGCGTAGCCAAATTGTCGAAAGCGGCAGCATACGTTTGTCCGTCCTTCAGGTTGACGGTCAAGCCATCATCGCCGAATGTCAACGTACGGATGCCGTCGAGCAAGAACTCTTTCTTTTCCGAGCTGCCCTGCTTGGGGTTCAGGACCAGCGAAGCCTGTGCCGAAGCCGAGGTTGCCGTTCCCGCCAAAGCCAAGGTCAGCAGAAATGCGCTCTTTTTTCTCATAAGCAAATTTAGAGTGGATAAATAGTTTGTTGTAGGTTGATTCTCTGTCTGGTTTGTCGAGCAAATATCAAACATAAGGGCGAATCGGCCAAACTTTTGCTGACATTTTTTTCGGAGTGCAGAAGAAAAACCGTGTGTTCTGCACATTCCGTCGGCAAATGTGAAGGGCCTACCCACTGTAAATGACAAAAACTTTGAGTGCGATTAAGGTAGCTATGACTTAAACCTCTTAGTTGTAATGCCTACATTCGATTCAACCGCACAGCCAGTCTAACCATTACATGGTGAAAGATTTTGCATCAAAGAAATTATGTGGTACATTTGCCCCAAAATCTAATATCATTTCTACTCACAATCTAAAACCTAATGTAATGAGAAAATTATCACTTTTCTTTTTTGCACTATTTGCCACGATGCTGGCAAATGCGCAAGGGGTTTTACCTGAGTTTTCCACAGCTGAAAACCCTGTATGGTACAGCGTGCAATTCAAAACAGGTAATGCCTATCTCTCTGACGGTGCTGGAAGCAAGATGACCACCGTTGCCTCAGCGAGTTCACCCAATGAACAATTCCAGTTCATTGGCAATCAGTCTTCATTTAAGATGAAAAGTAAGGCTGGCTACTGGGTTTACGTGACAAACAGCCGCTTTTCCTCAACCCAAACAGAAAGTAATGCCGCCGAGCTGGCTATCATCAATGGTTCTGCAGAAGGCTATTTTGAAATTCAGCGCAAGAGCAATTCCGGCTCAGCTATGAACCAATGGGGCGGAACAGGCGTTGGCAAAGAGCTTGGCGAATGGACTACCGGCGATGCCAATAACCAACTTTCCTTCAATGAGATAAGTGTCAAATGGCCCGAATTTTCTAACGAATCGCAGGAACAATATTACTTCATACGTATGCGGCGTGGCAATCGCTGCCTTGGTACAAGCACCAATGGAGAAGACAGCTATATTCGCACTTATGCAGCTGACCCGGTAGATACTCAGCTGTGGAAACTCGTCGGTTCATCAGATAACTTCCAGCTTGTCAACCAAGCGGGTCAGTATATCTACGTGAGTGATGTTCCTACCCAAGTTACGTCTGGAGGAGAAAACCCGACTCCTTTAGCTGCGGGAAACACTCAGCAAGAAGGTGGTTTTTCTTTGCAAGAAGCTCCCAATGTCACCAATGGCACTGGATTTGAACTGGTGGCCAACGCAAAATCTGGTAATAACGTAGCCAATATGTGGGGTGGAGACTATGAAGGAACGACCATCGGTTTCTGGCAGACCAACGACGTGAATAATGTAATGTACTTTGTCAAGCCCGAAGACATGACATACGCCGACTACAAGTCAGCAGGCATCTCTGGCTATGTTCCTGAGCACAAACTAACTCTTTGGTATACGTTGCCGGCAACAACAGCACCGCTCTACAGCGGTGGCCAGGGTTATTCCAATTGGATGGAGTACTCCTTGCCTATCGGCAATGGACAATTTGGCGGCAGCTTGTTTGGCGGTATAGCCAAAGACGAAATACAATTCAATGAGAAGACACTCTGGAGCGGCAAAAACACAGACAACAGTGCAGAGTATGGCGATTACGAGAACTTTGGTTCGGTTTATGCCGAAGATTTGAGCGGCTTGTTCAACTACTCATCTACAGGTGGTGCCGCAAACTATTATCGCCAACTTGACCTTACAACAGCTACTGGCAAGACTTCCTTCAGCACAGCCGACGGAAGCATCACCTTTAATCGTGAATATATTGCATCTAATCCCGCAGAAGCAATTATTGCCCGCTACACTGCCTCCGAAGCAGGTAAGGTAAGCCTTCGCTTTACCATGGAAAGTGGCAAGCCTGGTGTGGTTGCCACTACAACCTATGCAAATGGTGAAGGAACTTTTAGCGGCAAACTGCAAACAGTTAGCTACAACGCCCGCTTCAAAGTTATCAACAATGGTGGTACGCTGACCACCACTGATGAAGGTGTAGAAGTGCGCGATGCCGACGAAGTAGTGCTCGTTTTAGCGGGTGCAACTGACTTCGACCCCTATTCTTCTTCATATATATCTAACACAGCAGGCTTGTCTACATTGGTTCAGAGTCGAGTTAACGATGCTGCCAATAAGAGCTGGAATGAATTATATGATGAACACGTAGCCGACTTCCAGAAGTATTTTGCACGTGTCGATTTTGAGCTTGACGGCACAAAGAACGAGATTCCGACTAACGAATTGATAGATAGCTATGCGAAAGGCACGGGAGCTGATGCCTTAATGCTCGAACAGCTCTACTTTGCTTATGGCAGGTATCTTGAAATCGGTTCTTCTCGCGGCGTTGACCTGCCTTCGAATCTCCAAGGCATATGGAATAATATGAGTGAACCGGCATGGAATGCTGACATACATTCTAACATCAATGTCCAAATGAACTATTGGCCGGCCGAGCCTACCAACCTCAGTGAGATGCATTTGCCTTTCCTCAATTATATTTGGAATATGGCAGAAAATCACAATGAATGGAAAGGTTATGCCAGTGCAGCTGGACAGAATCGCGGTTGGACTTGCTACACTGAAAACAACATCTTTGGTGGCGTTGGTTCATTTATGCACAATTATGTGATTGCGAATGCCTGGTATGCAACGCACCTGTGGCAGCACTATCGCTACACACTTGACAAGAGCTATTTGGCCAAAGTTTTCCCCGCCATGCTTTCTGCAAGCCAGTTCTGGATGGACCGTTTGATTCTTGCTGACGATGGCACTTATGAAACTCCCAATGAATACTCTCCTGAGCATGGCCCGTCGGAAAATGCTGTGGCTCATGCCCAGCAACTGGTTTATGAGTTGTTCAGCAACACGTTAGATGCTATTGAAGTTCTGGGTAATGATGCCAATGTGTCAGAGGCAGACTTGGCTGACCTGCAGGAGAAATTCAACAAGCTGGACAAAGGTCTCGCCACTGAAGTCTATGATGGAGAATGGGGTACAAGCCAAATATCCTCTGGTACATCTATCCTTCGCGAATGGAAGTACTCTACTTTCAAAAGCGGGCAAAATGGTCATCGGCACATGTCACATCTTATGTGTATGTACCCCTATGCACAGGTTACTCCTGGTACAGAGCTGTTCCAAGCAGCAGTCAACTCTATGCTGCTTCGCGGCGATGGAGCTACTGGCTGGTCTATGGGCTGGAAAATCAACCTGTGGGCTCGCGCACTTGATGGCGACCATGCACGTGTAATTCTGAATAACGCCCTCACCCATTCCAATGGAGGTGCTGGTGTGTTCTACAATCTCTTCGATTCACATGCTCCATTCCAGATTGACGGTAATTTTGGTGCTTGTGCTGGTATGGCAGAAATGATTATGCAAAGCGTATCCGATACAATCCGTATCTTGCCTGCATTACCTTCTGCATGGAATAGTGGACACATGACTGGCCTGAAGGCTGTTAAAGACTTTACGGTTGATGTTACATGGGAGAATGGAAGTGCGACCTGCATTACCATTACCAACAATCAGGGTCAAACGATTCCGGTTCTCTACAAAAATCTCAAGGATGCAAACATCTATGTCATTGGAAACGTTCAAGAACCTGTCTCTGTCGATGAAAAGGGCGTAGCGGTTCTTTCTGGTGAACCTGGAACTATCTATGTGTTTGATTTTGACGGTTCTCACAAGCCCACAGGTATTGAGGCCATCACTCCCAAGCAAAACACTGATGTTAACATTCAAGGGAACCGCGTTAGTATCAGTGGTAAGGATGTGCAAAATGTACGGGTTATAGATATGCAGGGCCGCACGGTTAAAAGCACATCTAAGACACAGTTCAGTCTGGAACAGGCTACAGGTCAAGCACTTATTGTAGAAGTAACCACCACAAACGGCCAAGTTTCTACACATAAAATTGCCATGCCGTAAATTCATGGAATAATTTGCATAAAAGCTGCGCTTCAATATGAGGCGCAGTTTTTTTATACGTCCCATGCCGCCGAAAACTGCCTATCACCATTACTTTACACAAGCGCAACAGTCCTGTAACCCGCAAGTACGACCTTTGCCAACCTGAAAACAAACCCTACTATTTATTCAACTTTCAATGTTTCAACTCACGTTACGGGGACTGCTGTCCCTCCTGCTCGTTGCACTGCCTCTGTGTGCAACCGCTTTCAGCTTGAAAGGAAAAGTCATTGACCGGGAAACGGGTGACGCGCTCATCGGCGCAACCCTCACGCTGCCACAAATCGGACGCACCACGCTCACAGACAATGAAGGCCTGTTCCGCTTCGAACTGCCCAGCCAGCGCAATTATACGCTCACGGTGTCCTATCTGGGCTACCGCAAGCAGACACTCACCGTCAACCCCGCTCGCACCGACACCCTGCTCCTTATATATATGGAGTCGGCTACCGACGAACTCGGCACGGCTGTGGTCACGGCCACGCGCCAGAAGAGCACCGAAACGGCGGCAGTCACTATACAGCAACACAGCATGGTGGTGCAGAGCGGCATTGCGGGACAACAAATCCGGCGCACGCAGGACAAGGATGCCGGCGAGGTCATCCGCCGCGTGCCGGGCATCTCGCTGATTGACCAGAAGTTTGTCATGGTCCGCGGACTCTCGCAACGCTATAACAACGTGTGGATCAACGGTTCGGCAGTGCCCAGCTCCGAGCCAGACACCCGCGCCTTCAGCTTCGACATCATTCCCAGCAGCCAGATTGACAACTTGCAAATCATCAAGTCGCCGGCTCCGGAATATCCCGCCGATTTCTCCGGCGGCTTCATCCTCATCGACACCAAGGAGATACCCGGCCAGAACTCCACCACTCTCTCCCTCCAAATGGGTGTCAACGACCAGACGCACTGGCAGGCAGCCCAATTCGGCAAGAGCAGCGACATGAGCTGGCTCGGATTTCCCGGCTCCGGTCGCGGCATCCCCGGCGGCATCAAGGCACCCGTCACACAGCTGCCGGGCGGTGGGGTGAGTCTGACTGGGGGAGCGTTCGACAACGACTGGCGCATGCGCACGGTACATCCTGCAGCCGACTGCTCCTTCGCCCTTGACCTGAACCGCAGCATCGAACTCGGAGACGGCGCACTCCTCTCCGTACTCGCCGCTCTGAACTACAGCAATGCCTACAAAACGTATACCGATATGGAAAACTCCCTCTTCGGTGCCTACGACCTGGCGCACGACCGCAGCAACTACCTGCGCCACAGCACCGACCAGCAGTACAACCACGACGTGCGCCTCGGCGCGTTGCTCAACCTCACCTTCCTGCCCTCACGCGGCACGGGACGCTACGAGTGGAAAAACATTTTCAACCAGCTCGGCAAAGAACGCTTCACCTCCCGCACCGGCGTCAACGCACAGAGCGACAACGAAGTCGAGAGCGAGTATTACTATAGCAGCCGCTCCACTTACAACACGCAGCTGACGGGCAAATATGTGTGGTCGGACAGCCGCTTCGACTGGAACGCGGGTTACGCCTATGCCAACCGCAACCTGCCGGATCGCCACCGCTACACCCTCGACGACGCGCTGGGGAGCGGCATCCAGCTCACCACGGGCAACGAGGTGAACCGCGAATATACGCGCCTCGACGAACACATCGGCTCAGCATCGGTGAACTACCAACACCGCTTTGAGGATGCCGCACTGCGCCCCACCCTCTTCGGCGGTGCATTTGGCGAATACCGCACACGCAAGTACCAGACGCGGAGTTTCATCTACGCCTGGGACCCGGCTCACAACACGCTGCCGGCTGACTTCCAGACGCAGGAAATCACCTCCCTCCTCTCCAACTCCGACAACTTCGGCGAAAGCGGCCTCTACCTGCTGGACGACACGCACATGACGGACGACTACGAGGGCAACCAGTTCACTGCCGCCGCCTATGCCTCGGCCAACCTCAACCTCGGCCCCTTGGGCATGTACGCCGGTCTGCGCTACGAACGTAACCGCATGGAACTCATCAGCAACACGCGCGACTACGAGCGGAGCCCCCTCTCCCACTTCTACGATGCCGACGGACTCTTCCCCTCGGTGAACTTCACGCTCCACCTGCCCCGGAAGCAGCAACTGCGGGCGTGCTACGGACGCTCCATCAACCGGGCGGAATTCCGCGAGGTGAGTGCCAGCGTGTTCTACGATTTCGACTTGGCCAGCGCAGTACAGGGCAACCCTGACCTCCGTCCCTGCTACACGGACAACGTGGACCTGCGCTATGAATTTTACCCCACAGAAGGCGAGCAGATTTCCGTGGCAGCATTCTACAAACATTTCGACAACCCCATCGAATGGACCTACACCGTGGCAGGAGGCACGGACCTGGTGTACAGTTTCCAAAACGCGAAAGGAGCTTACAGCTACGGCCTGGAGCTGGACGTGCGCAAGCGGCTTGACCTCATCGGCCTGCCTGACTTCACCCTCGTCTGCAACGGTTCGCTCATCAAGAGCCGTGTGCAGTTTGCTGACCGCCGGCTGCAAAAGAACCGCCCCATGCAGGGACAGTCGCCTTACCTCATCAACCTCGGCCTCTTCTACTCTCACAAGGCATGGAACGCCACCGCGCTCTACAACCGCATCGGCAAACGCCTCATCGGAGTGGGCCGCAGCCTGGGCAGCACGGGCGACCAGACGGTGAACATCCCCGACAGCTATGAAATGCCGCGCAACTCCCTCGACCTCGGTTTTTCCTACACACTGAAATCCTTCACGTTCAAAGTGGGCTGCAAGGACATCCTCGGCGAACACGTCTTGTTCAAACAGTTCAACGACGTGCAGCTCCCCACTGGCGAGCACAAGAAGGTGGAAGAAATCACCCGCCGCTACCTCCCCGGCCGCACCTTCTCCCTCGGCGTGAGCTGGAAACTGTAACGACGCTGTGTCAATTTAGAATTGATAATGTATAATGAGGGCTACGCCGATGTTACTGGCGTAGCCCTCATCATCCATCATTCATTGTACATTATTCCGCATTCATCATTCATTATTCATTAACTCTTCGTACCTTTGCCGCCGTCTTTGACAAGAAAATCATGCGAAAACTCGTTTATATACTCTCCTTCCTGATGGCTATGCTCCCCACTGCCCTGCGGGCGGAGCAGGACCGCCAACGGCTTACTGACGACGGGCAGCAGGATTCCGTATGCGTGAGCCTGCTCACCGTAACGCCCGGGAAAATGGTGTATGAACTCTACGGACACACGGCCATCAGGGTGCGCGAGGTGATGCCGGGACGGCTCAGCGACTGGGTGTTCAACTACGGCACGTTCTCTTTTGCACAGCCGCATTTCGTGTGGCGATTTGTCAAGGGTGAAACGGACTATGAGCTGGGCGTGGTGCCCTATGCCCTGTTCTACGACACGTACGTGAAGGAGGGGCGTGGCATTGACGAACTGCCGCTCAACCTCTCGCCGGCAGAAAGCAGGCGACTGGTGGATGCACTCAGCCGGAACCTGCTGCCGGAAAACGCCACATACCGCTACAATTTCTTCTACGACAACTGCACGACACGGGCCATCGATATGATTGCCAACGCCATTGAAGGAAAAATCGTATGGCCGAAGGCTGAAGCCGACATGACGCTCCGGAACATCGTGGACCAATACTCCGAAGTAAGCCCATGGAACAAACTGGGGCAGGATTTGCTCTTAGGAGCCGAAGCCGATGCTCCGGCCGACCGGGAAGCACAAAGTTTCGCGCCACTGTATGCAGAACGGTTCGTGGAGGGCGCAGTCATAGTGCGCCCTGACGGCTCTGAGGATCGGTTGGCCCTGCCCAAACGGGTGCTGCTGCCGGCTCAAATGGAGAGCACGGAGAAGGGATTGACACCGATGTGGGCGTTTGGCATTCTTTTTGCAATCACCATCGCCATCACGGTGTACGAACACCGCAAAGGCCGTTACTATTGGGCTTTCGATGCCCTGCTCCTGCTGGCGCAGGGTTTGGCCGGCCTCGGTGTGGCCTTCCTCTTCTGCTTTTCCACCCATCCCACGGTGGGTAGCAACTGGCTGGTGGTGCTCTTCAATCCGCTGCCGTTGCTCTATTTGCCTTGGTACATGAAACAGGCTTCGCTCCGCCGTCCCGTGAGGGGGCTGTATGTACAGGCGCTCATGTTGGCCGCCACGGGCATTGTGAGCGCATTCGGCTTGCAGCAATTTCCGCCGGAACTGTTCCTGATTTGGGGCACGCTGGCCGTGCGCTGCATCCACGGGCTGAACCGGAGTCATAAAGTGAAAAGTTAATAGTTCATAGTTTCGGAGGTTATGAGATATAAGGTTATGAGGTTATAAAGTTACTTGGTGGGCTACTTTGACTGCGTCAAACAGTATTCATATAACCTTATAATCTTCAACTTTTGATAAACTATAAACATCAAACCTTTAACTCTTCAATATGGCTTTTGACTTTTGACTTTTGGACTTTCAACTAAAAATACCTATTTCAAACCCATCCTATCGATGCGAAAAGACATCCCTCCACACGT
Source organism: Bacteroidales bacterium (assembly GCA_022773145.1). Lineage (GTDB taxonomy): Bacteria > Bacteroidota > Bacteroidia > Bacteroidales > Bacteroidaceae > Alloprevotella. The sequence continues at coordinate 39,325 of JALEYW010000013.1, read as the reverse complement.
TCCTAAAACCACCCTGCGCCTGCCGCTGCTGCTTTCGCTGCTGGCGGCCATGGCCGCGCTCCCGGCAAGCGACGCTTACGGCGCGGCGAACGGGGTGCCACGGGTCGTGGTGAACATATTGGTGGACCAGCTCCGCTCTGACTACATGAATGCCTTCATGCCCCTCTATGGGCAAGAGGGCTTTGTGCGTTTGTTGAACGAGGGACGGGTTTACGCCAAGGCGGAATATCCGCAATACCGCCCGGATCGCGCTTCGGCGGCAGCCACGCTGGCCACGGGCACCACGCCTTACAACCACGGCATCGTGGGGATGCGATGGCTGGACCGCGAAACGTTGCGCCCGGTTATCTGCGTGGACAACAAGGAATATGCCGGCATTCAGACCAGCGACGCTTCGGCTCCCACGTTTCTGGGCGTGTCGACCATCGGCGACGAACTGAAAGTGGCCACGGAGGGCAAGGCGGTGGTGTATGCCGTGGCCCCTTACCGCGATGCGGCCATCCTCGGCGCGGGACACGCTGCCGACGGAGCTTTGTGGATTGACGACCGCACGGGACGGTGGTGCTCCTCTTCTTACTATGGCCCCGCGCTGCCGGCATGGGCCACGATGCTGAACAGCAAACCGCTGGAAGAACGCTTGAAAACGTGGGTGTGGGAACCGTCGAACGAACTCGTGGGCAATTTCTCCTACTTCCTTTCGGGGGGGATGAAAAAGCCTTTTGCCCATAAGTTCAACAAGGGGGAGAAACGCTTCGCGTCGTTCAAGACGAGCGGACTGGTCAACGAGGAAGTGGCACGCGCCGCCCTGCAGTGTTTCAACGGGGCGATGATGGGAAACGACGACATCACGGACTATCTCTCCGTGACGTTCTACGCCGGCAACCTGGAGCACAAAGCGGTGAGCGATGCTCCGATGGAGCTGCAGGACACGTACGTACGGCTGGACAACGCCCTGGCCCGACTGATTAACTCGGTGGAGAAAAAGGTGGGGGCCGGCAACGCGCTTTTTGTATTGACTTCCACAGGCTATGTGGATGAAGAGACACCAGACTTATCCAAATACCGCATCCCCACGGGCACCTTCGACGTGGAGCGGGCTGCCGCCTTGCTCAACATGTACCTGGTGGCCGTCTACGGTCAGGGGAAATACGTGGAGGCTTGCCTCGGCACGCAGCTTTATCTGGACCACAAACTGGTGGAGCAGAAGCAAATCAACCTGGCGGAAATGCTGGAGCGGGTGCAGGATTTCCTGCTGCAACTTTCGGGCGTGAAGGATGTTTACACTTCGTCGCGCCTGATGCAGGGAGCCTGGACACCGGGCATCAGCCGCATTCGCGGAGGTTACAACCCGCGCTACTCCGGCGACATTCTCATTGAAGTGGCTCCGGGATGGCACGCCGTGAACACGTCAATGAACGAGCACCAGCTGGTGCGCGAATCTTATATCGCTTTCCCCATCATTTTCTATGGCATGGGCTGCAAGACTGACAGCCTGACCACGCCGGTGTCGGTCGACTGCATTGCACCGACACTGACGGATGCCATGCGCATCAGGGCACCCAATGCCTGCAATGTGGCACCGATATTTTAATAATGATGAACGGCGTAGCCTTCATTATACATTATACTTTTTTACATTATATCTTAATAGTGCAATTTCTCGCCATGGCAAAGTTCAAACAAGTTTGGCTTTGCTCATTTGGCTTAACGAAATCGTTCTTAAAAGTGCAATTTCTCGCCATGGCAAAGCTCAAACAAGTGTGGCTTTGCTCATTTGGCTTAACGAAATCGTTGATAAAACCGCATCCCTATCATGGATATCAATAAATTCTTAAGCAAATTATTCGGTAACAAATCTACCCGCGACATGAAGCTGATACAGCCGTGGGTGGAAAAAATCAAAGCGGCCGAACCCGCTATCCACGCTCTGGACAACGATGCGCTCCGCGCCAAAACGAAGGAGCTGCAACACACCATACAGCATTCGGCCGACGACCTGAAAGAGAAAATCGAGGCGCTGAAAGCCAAAATCGAAGAAACGCCCATCGAGGACCGCGAGGTGATTTTCAACCAAATTGACAAACTCGACACGCAGGTGCTCGACCGCATGGAGGAGGCGCTGACGGACGCACTGCCCGACGCTTTCGCCATCGTGAAGGAAACGGCTCGACGCTTGGCCGAAAACGATTTCCTCGAAGTGACGGCTTCCGACTTCGACCGCGAACTGGCCACATCGCACGACTTTGTACATATCGAAGGCGACAAGGCTATCTACCAGAACCATTGGGTGGCCGGCGGCAACGACCTGAAGTGGAACATGATCCACTACGATGTGCAGCTGTTCGGCGGCGTGGTGCTGACGCAAGGAAAGATTGCGGAAATGGCCACGGGTGAAGGTAAGACGCTGGTGGCCACGCTCCCCGTTTTCCTCAACGCACTCACGGGCAACGGTGTACACGTGGTGACGGTGAACGACTACTTGGCCAAGCGTGACGCCGAATGGATGGGACCGCTCTATATGTTCCACGGGCTCTCGGTGGACTGCATCGACAAGCACCAGCCCAACTCGGAAGCGCGCCGCCGCGCTTACCAGGCGGACATCACGTTCGGCACGAACAATGAGTTCGGCTTCGACTACCTGCGCGACAACATGGCGATGAGCCCCAAGGACTTGGTTCAACGCCGCCACAACTACGCGATTGTCGACGAGGTGGACTCCGTGCTCATCGACGATGCCCGTACGCCGCTCATCATCTCCGGCCCCGTGCCCAAGGGCGACGACCAGCTCTTTGAGCAGTACCAGCCGCTCGTGGAGCGACTCGTCGACGTGCAGCGCAAATTGGCCACGCAGTACTTGGCGGAGGCCAAGCAGCTCATCGGCTCGGGTGACAAGAAGAAGGAGGAAGAGGGTTTCCTGCAACTTTTCCGCAGCCACAAGGCGTTGCCCAAGAACAATCCGCTCATCAAGTTCCTCTCTGAAACGGGCATCAAGGCGGGAATGCTCAAGACGGAGGAAATCTATATGGAGAACAACAACCGCCGTATGCCAGAGGCCGTGGAGCCGCTCTACTTCGTGGTGGACGAGAAACTGCACAGCGTGGACCTCACGGATAAGGGTAACAAGTGGCTGGCGGACCAGGTACAGGACGACCAGCTCTTCATCCTCCCGGACATTACCTCGGAACTCTCGGCGCTCGAAGCGCAGAAGGGGCTCTCTGACGAGGAACGCGTGATGCGCAAGGACGAACTCTTGCAGGATTATGCCGTGAAGTCGGAACGTGTCCACACCATTCTCCAGCTACTCAAGGCTTACACGATGTTCCGCATCAACGAGGAATATGTGGTGATGGACGGACAGGTGAAGATTGTGGACGAGCAGACAGGCCGTATCATGGAGGGCCGCCGCTGGAGCGACGGACTGCACCAGGCCGTGGAGGCAAAGGAACACGTGAAGGTGGAAGCCGCCACGCAGACTTTTGCCACCATCACGCTGCAAAACTATTTCCGTATGTACCACAAACTGGCGGGCATGACGGGTACGGCCATCACGGAAGCCGGCGAGTTCTGGAATATCTACAAGCTCGACGTGGTGGAAATCCCCACCAACCGCCCGGTGCAGCGCGTGGACATGAACGACCGCGTTTACAAAACGAAGCGCGAGAAATATGGCGCCGTCATTGAAGAAATAGAAAAGATGCGCTTGGCCGGCCGCCCCGTGCTGGTAGGTACGACAAGTGTGGACGTGAGCGAACTGCTGAGCCGTATGCTCCAGCTCCGCCACATCCCGCACCAGGTGCTGAACGCCAAGCTCCACCAGCGCGAAGCTGACATCGTGGCCCTGGCAGGACAGAGCACCAAAGGAAAGGTGGTCATCACAGACGCTGACGGCAACAAGCACGAAGAGGAACGGATGCTCGGTGCCGTTACCATCGCGACCAACATGGCCGGACGTGGTACGGACATCAAGCTGACGGATGAGGTGAAAGCTGCGGGCGGATTGGCCATCATCGGTACGGAACGCCACGAGAGCCGCCGTGTGGACCGCCAGCTGCGCGGACGTGCCGGCCGTCAGGGCGACCCGGGCTCCTCGGTGTTCTTCGTTTCGCTCGAAGACAACCTGATGCGCCTCTTTGCCTCGGAACGCATTGCCCGCGTGATGGACAAACTGGGCTTCAAGGACGGCGAGATGATTGAATCGCCCATGATCAACAGCAGCATCGAGCGCGCTCAGCGCAAGGTGGAGGAGAACAACTTCGGCATCCGCAAACGCTTGCTGGAATACGACGACGTGATGAACAAGCAGCGCACCGTCATCTACGAAAAACGCCGCCATGCACTCATGGGCGAGCGTGTCGGGATGGACATCGCGAACATGATTTGGGACCGCGTCATCAACATCATTGACAAGAACGACTACCAAGGCTGCCGCGAGGGTTTCATCGAAATCTTTGCCATCGAAGTGCCTTTCACGGAGGAGGAGTTCGACAGCATGAAGCGCGAGGACCTCTACGAAAAGGCTTTCCAGGCTGCCATGGCGGGCTTCAAGCGCAAAACGGACCGCTTGGCGGAAGTGGCCATGCCGGTAATCAAGCAGGTATATGAGAACCAGGGACAGATGTACGAAAACATCCTCGTGCCCATCACGGACGGCAAACTGGTTTACAATATCCGAACGAACCTCAAGAAGGCTTACGACACGGAGTCGCGCGAGGTGGTCAGCGACTTTGAGAAGGCCATCCTCCTGCACAACATTGACGATGCATGGAAGGAGAATCTCCGCGAACTCGACGACCTGAAGAAGTCGGTGCAGAACGCTTCCTACGAGCAGAAGGACCCGCTCCTCGTGTTCAAGCTCGAAAGCGTGCAGCTCTTCGACAAGATGGTGAACCGCATCAACAACGAAACAGTGTCGACCCTGATGCGCGGACAGATTCCCGTGCAGGATCCGCAGGAGGTGAAAGAGGCCGCTCCGGAACCGCAACAACCGCAGCAGAAGCTCCAGACGCAACACGAATCGCTCGACGAAAGCGGCGACCCCGCAGCACGTGCCGCTGCACAGCGCGACACCCGCGAGCGGCCTCAGCAACCCATCGTGAAGGAGAACCTGCCCGGCCGGAACGACCCCTGCCCATGCGGCAGCGGAAAGAAATTCAAAAACTGCCACGGCAAAGGAATTTTATAAACCATAGATTGGGATTATGAGGCTGAGAACCTGTTCAGGAGTATAGAAGTGCAAGATGATACAAGTCTGCAGCGTTGCTAAATGACGCATTCTGTCCGTCAGATAGCCTAACTACAAACTCCCCCCAAATCAATCCATTTACGTTTTCCGCCTCATAATCCTTACAAACACCTCATCACTCCAAGAAATGTTTGAAAACCTTAGCGAAAGACTGGAACGGTCTTTCAAAATACTGAAAGGTGAAGGCAGCATCACCGAGATCAACGTGGCCGAAACCCTCAAGGATGTGCGCCGTGCACTCCTTGATGCCGACGTGAACTACAAGGTCGCCAAGAACTTTACCGACACGGTGAAACAGAAGGCACTCGGCCAAAACGTGCTGACCAGCGTGAAGCCGGGACAGCTCATGGTGAAAATCGTTCACGACGAACTGGCCCAGCTCATGGGCGGACAGGCCGCAGAACTGAAGCTCACGGGCCGTCCTTCCGTCATCCTCATGGCCGGTTTGAACGGTGCCGGTAAAACTACGCTGTCGGGCAAGCTGGCCCTGTTGCTCAAGAGCAAGAAAAACCGCAAGCCGCTGCTCGTGGCCTGCGACGTCTACCGCCCCGCCGCCGTGGAACAGCTGCGTGTGCTGGCCGAGCAGATTGAGGTGCCCATCTACATGAACCTCGAAGAGAAGGACCCCGTGAAGATTGCACGCGAGGGCATCCAGGAGGCCAAGGCCAAAGGTTACGACACGGTGATTATCGATACCGCCGGCCGTCTGGCTGTCGACGAAGAGCTGATGCAGGAAATCGCCGCCATCAAGGAGGCGGCACAACCCGACGACACGCTTTTCGTGGTGGATGCCATGACGGGACAGGACGCGGTGAACACGGCGAAAGAGTTCAACGACCGCCTGGACTACGAAGGCGTGGTGCTCACCAAGCTCGACGGTGATACCCGAGGCGGTGCCGCACTCTCCATCCGCACCGTGGTGGACAAGCCCATCATGTTCGTGGGTACGGGCGAGAAGATGGAGGCACTCGACGTGTTCCACCCCGAACGAATGGCGGACCGCATCCTCGGCATGGGCGACATCGTGAGCCTCGTGGAACGTGCCCAAGAACAGTTCGACGAGAAGGAGGCGCTCAAGCTGCAACGCAAAATCCAGAAGAACCAGTTCGACTTCAACGACTTCCTGGCGCAAATCCAGCAAATCAAGCGCATGGGCAACCTCAAGGAACTGGCTTCCATGATACCCGGTGTGGGCAAGGCGCTCAAGGATGTCGAGATTGACGACAACGCCTTCAAGGGCATTGAAGCCATCATCCTCTCCATGACCCCCCACGAACGGCAACACCCCGAAGTACTGAACCAGAGCCGCAAGAACCGCATTGCCAAGGGTTCGGGCACGACCATTCAGGAAGTGAACCGCCTCGTCAAGCAGTTTGACCAAACCCGCAAGATGATGCGCATGGTCACCGGTTCGAAGATGGGCAAGATGATGGCAAGAATGCCGAAGATGCGATAAACATTCAAGGTTATGAGGCTATCTTCATAGGTTATGAGGGATTAGGTCATGAGGGATTAGGTTATGAGGGATTAGGTTATGAGGTTATAAAGTTACTGCTGTAACGCCTGAATACCATCCTCTCAAATAGTAACATTATAACCTCATAACCCAAAAACTTATAACCTCAGCAATAACCTCATAACCCAAAAACTTATAACCTCAGCAATAACCTCATAACACCTAAAAACTCCTGAACATGCAACTGATAGACGGAAAGGCCACAGCTGCGGCCATCAAGAAGGAAATTGCCGAAGAGGTGGAACGCATCGTGGCTTCGGGCGGCAAGAGGCCACATCTGGCAGCCGTACTCGTGGGCCACGACGGAGGCAGCGAAACCTACGTGCGCAACAAAGTGCTGGCCTGCGAAGCCTGCGGCTTCCGGTCGTCGCTCATCAGGTATGAAGACGACGTGACTGAGGAAGAGCTCCTGGCCTGCGTCGACAGGCTCAACCGCGATGCCGATGTCGACGGCTTCATCGTGCAGCTCCCCCTGCCCCGCCACATCTCCGAACAGAAAATCATCGAGGCCATTGACTATCGCAAGGATGTCGACGGCTTCCACCCCGTCAACGTGGGACGCATGGCCATCGGCCTGCCCTGCTTCGTGTCCGCCACTCCCAAGGGCATCCTCGAACTGCTCTGCCGTTACCACATTGAGACAGCCGGACGCAAATGCGTCATCCTGGGCCGCTCCAACATTGTGGGAAAACCCATGGCACAGCTCATGATGCAGAAAGCATACGGCAACGCCACCGTCACCGTGTGCCACAGCCAAAGTCCGCAGCTCCGGAAGGAAGCCCGCGAAGCCGACATTCTCATTGCCGCCATCGGCAGCCCCGCTTTCGTCACGGCCGACATGGTCAAGCCCGGCGCGGTGGTCATTGACGTCGGCACCACCCGCGTTCCCGATGCCACTCGTCCCAAGGGCTACCGCCTGCAAGGCGATGTCGATTTCGACAGCGTGGCTCCCCTTTGTTCCCACATTACCCCCGTGCCCGGCGGCGTAGGCCCCATGACCATCTGCATGCTCATGATGAACACGCTCGCAGCCGGCAAAAAGGAAATCTACGGATAAGGAGGAACCGATGCACCGGCAGGGTGCTCCCCTCCCCCATTTCATCATTCTCACCGACAATCAGTACCCATTACGATAATGACAAAAGGAAAAGTTGATGCCCTGCTGGGCATCGTATTTGGCGATGAAGGCAAAGGTAAGGTAGTCGACTACTTTACTCCGCGCTACGATGTGGTGGCCCGTTTTGCGGGCGGTCCCAACGCCGGACACACCATTATCTTTGAAGGAAAGAAATTCGTGTTGCGCTCCATTCCTTCGGGCATCTTCGACGAAGGGAAAGTCAACATCATCGGCAACGGCTGCGTCATTGCCCCCGACCTCTTCATGGCCGAGGCCAAAGAACTCGAAACCGCCGGTTATTCGCTGACCGACCGCCTGCACATCAGCCGCCGCGCCCATCTCATCCTGCCCACCCACCGTGTGCTCGACCGCGCCTACGAGGCCGCCAAGGGAAAGAACAAGGTGGGCACCACCGGCAAGGGCATAGGCCCCACCTACAGCGACAAGGCACAGCGCGTAGGTCTCCGCGTGGGCGACATCCTGGAAAATTTTGAAGAGAAATACCAGGCACTCAAGGCACGCCACGAGCAAATCCTGCGCGACCTCCACTTCACCGACTACGACATCCGCGAGGAAGAGGAGAAGTGGATGCAGGGAGTGGAATATATGCGCAAGTTCCAGCTCACCGACACCGAGTTTGAAATCAACCGCGCCCTGGCCGAAGGCAAGAACGTACTGGCCGAAGGAGCCCAGGGATCGTTGCTCGACATTGACCACGGCACCTATCCCTACGTGTCATCGTCCTCCACCACCAGCGGCGGCGTATGCACCGGTCTGGGTGTCGCTCCCAACACCATCGGCCACATCTTCGGCATCTTCAAGGCATACAGCACACGTGTCGGAGGCGGCCCCTTCCCCGTGGAGCTGTTCGACGAGACCGGCGACACCATCCGCCACATCGGCAATGAATACGGTGCCGTTACGGGGCGCAACCGCCGCTGCGGCTGGCTCGACCTCGTAGCCCTCAAATACGCCATCATGATCAACGGCGTGACGGACCTCGTGATGATGAAGGGCGACGTGCTCGACGGTTTCGAGACCATCAAGGTATGCACCGCCTACACGAAAGACGGCGTAACCGTCACCGATATGCCCTACGATACGGCAGGCTGGGAACCCGTTTACGAAGAAGTGCCCGGCTGGCACACGCCCCTCACCGAGGTGCGCACCGAAGCCCAGTTCCCCCGTGCCTTTGCCGACTACATCGCCTACATCGAGCAGGCCACCGGCACCCCCATCCGCATCGTGTCGGTAGGTCCCGACCGCGAAGCCACCATCATCCGGGCCTAATACCCCACAGGTCGGCTCTGCCCACGACAAAAGGTTATGGCATCGCCCCGTGCAGCCACTTGGCTGCCGCGAGGTGTTGCCATAACCTTTTTTCTACATCAATGCACAAACTCCAGCGCACCATCTCCGGCCTCAGCGCGCTATCTCCAACCTCAACACACGGATGGGTCTGTCCTTGCCGCCTTCCAGCTTGTCGTCGAAGGCCTTGTCGCCCGTGGGACTGAAGCCGCATTTCTCCATCACGCGCCCCGAAGCCGGGTTGTCCGTGAAATGTCCGCTGATGAGCGAAGGCAGCAGCGTGTGCCGCCTCACGCGGTCCACCATCCACGCCAACGCCTCCGTGCAGAAGCCCCGGTTCCAATAAGGCCGTCCCACCCAGTAACCCACGGTGGGTTCGCCGGGCCGCGCCGGCAATGCACAGTCGCACGAAGGGCCATAGCCGATGGCACCGATGGGCAGTCCCGTTTCCTTCAGCACGATGGCCCACGTCGTTTCGTTATGGAACACGGTGCGGATAATGTGCAAGCTCTCGTCCGCCGAACGGTGGGGCGGCCATCCCGCCCTCGGCCCCACCTCGGGGTCGGAAGCCAAGCGGAAAAGCACTTCGGCATCCTCGTCGCGCCAAGCGCGGAAAATAAGTCTGGTAGTTTCCATTTTGTCAATCGTATTTAACCAAGCCTCCCAACGCTCGTACATTCACCTATACGTTTTTTAATCCGCAAAAAAGCATTCACCCCTTCACATGAAGGCTTTTTATCCCTGATTTTCAGAGGTTTCAAGTGTGAAGGCTTGGATATTCAAGTATTCACAGCATATAGGGCGAAAATATCGCTAACCTCCTGATTTCCAATACTTTTCCGGTGTGAAGGCTTGTTGTTTCAACCCTTCACAAGCATTCACCGCCCATGTGAAGGCTTTGCTGTTAACCCTTCACAAGCGTTCCGCCGCTGTGAAGGCTTTGAAATACAAAGCCTTCACACTCGAAACCTATGGAAATCAGAGGAAAACATGCGCTTTGTGAAGGAGTGAATGCTTTTTTCGGGAAATAAAAGACGTATATACGCGCGCGCGAAAGGAGCATTCACTAAGCAGATTACGGCTTTTCCCGACATGGTTTACCCGCCTCGTTAACTCATCCGGTCACAGCGTGAAGTTCTTTTCACAAGTCGCCGACTATTTCTACGGGCTCGGCGAGTTGGCAAAACAACTCCTGGACTTGGGAAGGGCATATTATCATCTCATACCTCATTACCCCGAACTTCAGTATCCTTGTCCAAAACTGCTGCAAACAGTTGTTTAGGCTCAGCTTAATCCCTACCTTTGCACCGTTTTTTGTCCGCCCATAGGTATTGCTGTCGCGGGAGTGGGTTCTGTCCCATCGCCCCGTTTGACCGTCCATTGGCTGCTAAGAAACGACAGCTTGCGGGGGCTTTCGTCCCGGTCGGCGGCTGTCGGTCTCCCCGTCAGGCTTGGAGCCCGGCAGGGAGAGTGCAAGGCTCATGCCGGGCGGATGGAAATAGTTTTCTCTTACACAATTCTATTTTATATTCAAACTTTATGCAAAAACTACTATTATCTCTCGGACTCGTTTGGATGATGTTCTGGAGTGCCGTCGGTGTCGGCGCACAAACTGCCTATGGTTTCCTTACAGGAACCAACAGCAGTACGCTCGAACCGGGACTGTACAGCGTAAACGTGACGGACGGACAACAGCTCACGCCCATGAAGGCCGCCATGTACGGACTTTGGGGCGGGGCCGGCGATGGCAAAAACTATTTCTGCCTGGTCAGCAGCGACTATGAGGGCAATCAAATGGCCGGATTGGCCGTTTACGATTTTGAGAAAGGCGACTTTGCTTTCCGTTCCACCGGAATAGATTACGGCTGTTCCGACTTGACCTACGATCTCAGCACGCAGCAGATGTATGGCGTGGTATGTCGGGAAAAAGGGTCGAAAACGGCTTCCCAACTCGTAACCATTGACCTTGAAACCGGCCTGCGGACGCAGGTGGCCGAGCTTTCCGACAAAATCATGGCGATTGCGGCCGATGCTGACGGCCGGCTTTACGCCATGTCCTCGGCTTCCGACCTTTACCGCGTGAACAAGCAGAACGGTGAGCTGACCCTCATCGGCACGCCGGGCATTGTCACGCTGACGGACCAAGTGCAGTCAATGGAGTTCGACCGCGACAACGGAAAACTCTACTGGACGGGGGTTGACAATGGGTATAATACATTCCTGATGGAACTTGACACGCAGACGGCTGAGATCCTCAACTGGCAGTCCGTGGAGGACAATACGCTGCTTGGAGGTCTGTACATTCCCTTCACCGTGCAGGGTGGGGGAGGCGAAGAACCGAGCGCGCCCGAAGACATCCTCACCGTTACGGTCGGCAATGAAGGCGTGGCAGCCCACGTGCAATGGACCGACAACAACCCCGTGGGTACCCGTTACCGCGTGACGCGCTATCCCGATGGCAAGGTGTTCGACGACATCGCCGAAAAATCATTCCGTGACACCACGGCCATGCAAGCCTGCTATTTCACCTACGGCGTAGTGGCCTACAACGATGCGGGAAATAGCAATGAATTGAAAACAAATCCCGTCCTGGCCGGCCGAGCTTTAGAGATGCCTTATGCCATGGACTTTTCCAATCCTTTGGCCGTGGCTCAATGGCGCGTGGTCGACGCCAACTCCGACCAGACGCTTTGGCGTGTCAACGCCGACAACTTCCAGTACTTCGGCTCCTTATTCAAACAGGCTGATGACTGGCTCGTGTCCGTACCCTTCCGTTTGGAGCAAGGTCAGGAGTACCGCCTTCGTTACAAGCTGCATTGCCCTTCCATCTTGGGTTCGTCAGAAAATTTGCAAATCACGCTGGGCACCTCGGACGATCCGCTGACACACACGCAAATCCTTGAGAAGCTGGAAAATTTCACTACTTCGGAGCCGCAGGAACGCATGGTGGCCTTCAGGCCTGAACAGACGGCCAATCTCGTGTTGGGCTTCCACGCCTTATCTGCGCCCGACCAGTTCCAAATTCAGCTTTTCGACATCCAACTCTCGGCTTATGCTCCCCGCGACTTGGCTGTCAGTGAGCCGGAAGGCGAATTCCTCACTGTGGCCGACATGGATTACACCTGTTCTGCCAAAGTGCAGAATGTGGGCGAGGAGCCGATGGAAAACTTTGAAGTCCGGCTGATGGACAGTGAGGGCCGTTTGTGGCAAACGCAGACCGTGGCAGAAACTTTGCTCCCCGGCGAGGAACGGACCGTCGAGTTCACCCTTACGCCCCGGGAGGCCGGCAACCTGTTCCTCCATACAGAGGTGGCGGCATCCGGCGATGGCAATGCAAGCAATGATGTTTCCCCGGCTTTCGAGCTTGAAGTGCGTCCTGCCACGGAGCAAATTGTGCGCATAGGCAGCCGTACCGCTTCGCCTTTCCTCTTCCCCATCGCTTTTGAAGGGTTTTATTACAGCTTCTCCCAAGCCATATATCGCAAGGAAGAACTCGGTTGCGGTGCAGCTCGAATTAAGGAAATAGGCTATCGCTATCACAGCAAGGCATCAGCACCCATCGAAAACTGTCAGTTGGAGCTGGCCCTATCCAATACGGGACATAGTACGCCGGCCGACGGCTGGATGGATGCGGAGTTCATGCAGAAAACGTATCAGGGCAAGGCCACATTCGGTGTGGGCAGTCATACGTTGCGACTGCCTTTTGATGAACCTTTTGCCTACACGGGCGGAAATCTTTGTATCCAGCTGTCGAAGCTGCGCGATGCCACGTTCCAGGAGGTTCACTTCGACGCTACCGACTACCCCGGAGAGGTGCGTACGGCTTTCGCCCAGAATGACAACGGTGAGGTGGTGCTGACGGAGGTCAACGGTTCGTCCATGTTGCCCGACATCTATCTTATCGTGGAACCCATGGGTGCAGAAGGCGTGTCCGAAGCGGGCACGGCACCGGTTGTTTCACTGGTGGGATGCGGCGAGAACCGTTTCCGCCTCGTGGGCGGCCGTTTGCTGACTTGCAGGGTGTATGCCGCCGACGGACGCCAAGTGCCGGCGGAAGTGATTGCCGACGATACCGTCAGCCTGACCGGACTGACTGCCGGCATTTATTTCGTGCAGGTGCAGACTAAGCTGGGCACGATGGTATGTAAGGTGCAAGTGAAGTAGCGTCTGGTGGTCGCAAAGTCTGATTCAGCCAACACAAAATCCCCGCAGCGAACGGTTACGCTGCGGGGATTTTTATATCAATCGGAGTGTGCGTGTTTATAGAGAGCCTTGGTCGTTGGAACATAGACTTCCGGAATTTAGGCTCTCCACGCTACTTGTTTACACAATGCCTTGTGCCATCATGGCGTGTGCCACTTTCATAAAGCCGGCTACGTTGGCACCGCGCACAAAGTTGATGCTGCCGTCCGGCTGGCGGCCATAGCGCACGCACTGGTCGTGAACGTCGGACATGATGCGGTGCAAGCGTTCGTCCACCTCTTCAGCAGACCAGGAAATGTGCATGGCGTTTTGCGTCATTTCCAATCCGGAAGTGGCTACGCCGCCCGAGTTAACAGCCTTGCCGGGTGCGAAGGGCATCTTATGCTCAATGAAGTAGTCAACGGCTTCGGCCGTGCAGCCCATGTTGCTCACTTCGGCCACGAGGGAAACGCCGTTGGCGCAAAGCTGTTGGGCATCTTGCAGGTTGAGCTCGTTCTGCGTGGCACAGGGGAGTGCGATGTCGACGGGCTGTTCCCAAGGTTTCTTGCCGGCAAAGAAGGTAGCTTCGGGGTAACGTTCGGCGTAGGGAGCTACGATGTCGTTGCCCGAGAGGCGGAGTTCGAGCATGTAGTCAATCTTTTCGCCGCTCACACCTTCGGGGTCGAAGATGTAGCCGTCGGGTCCGCTCAGCGTGACGACTTTGGCACCCATCTCGGTAGCTTTTTTTACTGCTCCCCAGGCCACATTGCCAAATCCGGAGACGGCTACGGTCTTACCGGCTATGTCCATATTGTAGTCGGCCAGCATCTGCTTCACGAAGTAGAGCGCACCGTAGCCCGTGGCTTCGGGACGGAGAATGGAACCGCCGAACTCCATGCCCTTGCCGGTGAGGGTGCCGGTGTGTTCGCGGGCGAGTTTCTTGTACATGCCGTAGAGGTAACCCACTTCACGGCCTCCCACGCCGATGTCGCCGGCGGGAACGTCCTGGTCGGGGCCGAGGTTGCGCCACAGTTCGAGCATGAAGCTCTGGCAGAAGCGCATGATTTCTGCATCGCTGCGACCGCGGGGAGCAAAGTCGGAACCGCCTTTCGCACCGCCCATGGGCAGGGTGGTGAGGGCGTTTTTGAAAGTTTGCTCAAAGCCCAGGAATTTCAGGATGCTGAGGTTGACGGAGGGATGGAAACGGATGCCGCCCTTGTACGGGCCGATGGCGTTGTTGAACTGTACGCGGTAGCCCAGGTTGACGTGAACTTCGCCTTGGTCGTCGACCCAGGGCACACGGAAGGTGAGGATGCGGTCGGGTTCTACAAGGCGTTCGATGAGCTTGGCGCGTTCAAATTCGGGGTGTTCGTTGTACACGTCTTCGATGGAGAGGAGAACTTCGCGCACGGCCTGCAAAAATTCAGCTTCGCCGGGGTGCTTGGCCTCTAAGGCCTGCATGATTTGCTCGGTTTTCATGATAAGGGTGAGTTTTTCGGAAGGTAAAACAAATAAGGTTTGTGGTTGTATCGCATCTCTTTACTGCGATACGTGCGCAAATGTAAGCGGTTTATCCGTTTAAGCCTAAAAAAATGACGAGTATTTTTTATTTTTCTGAAAAAGGAACAGCCTTCAGCGTCATTTTGACAGTTGTAAACGTGGATGCCGTTTTTCTCGGCAAGGTGCGGGAGGTTCTTCTTTAGGGGGTGGCGACCGGTGGGAACGGAGCCGGCCTTTCTGCCGGCAGATGTGCCATGTGCGCATTTTTTATCCCCGGTGGATGGGTAGGGAAGGGGTAAAATAGGCGCAAGTGTACGATTTCTTAGGATTTTTATCGTAATTTTGCCAGCTCATGGGTCAATCCACGGACTGCTTTTGCGTGAACGAATGGGAAGCGATGCGGAAAACGGTGCGTTGCTTTGTGCAATAAAACGGCTTTCTCCGCGTTTGAATAAGTAAACCGCATCCGGGAGCGCAGCTTTCATATTCCGCCGTATATATAAGTATGTATGGAAAACGGAGCAAGGAACGGTAACGGAAATGGGATTGCCTAACGAAAACACAGGTCATGGAATTAAAATGGATAATCTATCTCCTCATCGCGTGGACCATCAGTTTCGGGCTGACGGCCGTCCTGATGCGTCCTTTGTTGCGGTTGTGTAAACGGAGGGGCATGTACGATTTGCCGGATGAGCGAAAGGTGCACCATCGGGGCATCCCCCGATTGGGAGGCGTGTTGTTCATGCCCGCCATGCTGATTGGCGCCGCGGGGACTATCGTGGTGCAGATGCTGGCCGACTATCGGGGCTTCCCGATGTTGTCCGTATCGGTTTGTGTAGTGTTCGTGGGGATGTTTCTCATCTATCTGATAGGGTTGCTCGATGACCTTTTCGGACTGAAGGCCAGTTTGAAATTTCTCATCCAGCTGTTCGTTTCGCTTTTTCTCCCGTTTTGCGGTCTGTATATGCACAATCTCTACGGGCTTTTTGGTCTGTATGAGTTGCCCGGTTGGGCGTGCTATCCGCTCACGGTGTTCGTTTCGCTGCTCATCGTCAACGCCATCAACCTGATAGACGGCATCGACGGGTTGGCCTCGGGGCTTTCCATGGTGGCGGTGGTGGCTTTCGGGGTGCTGTTCTTCTCGCACGAGATGTATTACTATGCGCTCTATTGTGCGGCGTTGGTGGGTACGGTTGCTGCCTTCTTTTTGTACAATATGTTTGGCGATGTGAACAAAAGTACGAAAACATTCATGGGCGATACGGGCAGTCTGACGTTGGGTTACGCCCTGACGTTCCTCTCCATTCGTTACATGATGACTTGTACGGCTACGTCGCCCCATCAGATGCACGCTACGGCGCTGTTGGTGCCTTATACGCTGATACTCGTGCCTTGTTTCGACTTGGTGCGCGTTTCGCTCATGCGGCTGTGGCGGCGGGTTCCCATTTTCAGCCCCGACAAGACGCACATCCACCACAAATGTTTGGCAGCAGGCTTTTCGATGCACCAGACGCTGATGATTATCCTGGCGTTGCAGGCGGCTTTCGGCGGACTAAACTGGTTGTTGGTGCTCGCCGACTTTTCCGCCAGCCTGGTGCTGGTGGTCGATATAGCTGTCTTTATATCCTTCCATCTGATTTTGGATGGGATGATAGCGCGGAGGGAAGCGAAATAGCCTCCGCCTTTTTTGTAAACCCTACTGTTTCATCTCTTTGCAATAAGATAAACAATCGCTTATGTCTTCTTCGTCCAAGTCAGGCCGGTCTGTGGGTCGCAACGCGGTGAGCCGAACGCTCGACGTGGTGATTTCGGGTTTGTGCCTGATTGTCTTTTCACCGCTTTTTGCCTTATGCTGGTGGTGCATCAGGCGTGAGGACCATGGCCCCGCCATCTATTCCCAAGAGCGCATCGGGCTGGGGGGGAAGCCCTTTCGCATCTATAAATTTCGCACCATGCGGATGGATGCCGAAGCAGACGGACCGCAGCTGAGCGGAATGGGGCGGAAGGACCCGCGATTGCTCAAGTCGGGCGCGTTTCTGCGCGACCATCATTTGGACGAGCTGCCTCAGCTATGGAACGTATTCATTGGCGACATGGCGTTCGTAGGGCCGAGGCCCGAGCGCCCGTTTTATATCGAGCAAATATTGCAACACGATGCGCGCTACACCTTATTGTATCAAGTGAGGCCGGGCGTGACGTCGTATGCCACGCTTTATAATGGTTATGCCGACACGATGGAGAAGCTGCTCCGCCGGTTGGAACTCGACCTTTACTATCTGGAACACCGCTCGCTGTGGTTCGATTTGAAAATCCTGTGGCTCACGTTCTGCCGCATTGTTTCGGGGCGCGTGTTCTGAAGCAAGATGATTCAGTGCCTGCTGTTCGTTCTTTTTAATTATTTCTCCAAAATTCCCATCCTTAGCATGAAGACTTTACTACCGCTTATCGCCGCGCTGTGTCTTTGCGGTGCTTGTTCACGCTGCGCTTCGAAAGAAGACGCGAAGACCGAAGCTTACAGTGAGAACCGTTCGCGTATGGAAAAAGAAGCGCAGGTGCGCCTGGCGCAGGCTCGCAGTTTGTTGGCGGCGGGCCGGCAAGGTGAGGCCAAGGTCGTGGTGGAGCAAATGCGGAAGGATTGCTACTTGGCGCTTGATGCCCGAGGGGAGGGCATCCTGCTGATGGACAGCATCGACCTGCAACAGGCGCGGGTGGACCTGGCACTTACGGACAGCCTGCTTCGTGTGGGCTGCGACACCGTGGAACAGGCCGACTTCGACGAGGCGTGCCGCAAGGTGCAGTTCTACGAACGCAAAATACAGCACGACCGCAGCCGCCAATGACGGCGAGCGGGACAAGTTTTGCATAAGTGAAAAAGGTTATGAGGTTGTTCTTGAGTTTATGAGATTTTAGGTTATAAGGTTAAAAGATTCCTATTTGAGCGAGCGATGTTCAAGCGTTACAACTGTAACTTTATAACCATGTCCCCCGGGAGCGAAGCGACCCTAAACTTATAACCAGCAAAAAAGTCCTACACCGTGGAAATGAACAACGAAGTATTCCAAACATCCTTCAACGACGCTCAGCTGGAAGCCATTACTTATTTGGGAGGTCCGCTCCTCGTGGTGGCGGGCGCAGGCTCCGGCAAGACGCGCGTGTTGACCTATAAAATTGCCTACCTGCTCCGCGAAGGCTGTGAGCCCTGGCGCATCATGGCATTGACGTTTACCAACAAGGCTGCCCGCGAGATGAACGAGCGCATTGCCCGCATTTGTAGCGAGGAGGCGGTGCGCGGTATGTGGAGCGGCACGTTTCACAGTATTTTTGCCCGTATGTTGCGCATGGAGAGCGCGTATGCGGGTCTTCCCGCCAATTATACTATTTACGATGCCTCCGACGCCCGCTCATTGGTGAAAACGCTGATCAAGGAGCTGGATTTGGACGATAAAATCTACAAGCCTTCGCGCGTGCTCGGTCGCATTTCCGAAGCCAAGAACCAACTGGTGCTCCCCGACCGCTATGCCGCCGACCGAAGCGTGCAGCAGCGTGACCATCACGACGGCATGCCCGAAATGTACCGGCTGTATCACCTGTATCAGCAACGGTTGCAGGCGGCTGCTGCCTTGGACTTCGACGACATCCTGCTCCACACCTATCTCCTGCTTCACGACCACGAGGAGGTGCGCCGTCGCTATTGCGAACGCTTCCGGTATATTCTCGTGGACGAGTATCAGGACACGAACAAAGCGCAACACCGCATTCTTTCCCTGCTCACCACTCCCCAATCGAACATTTGCGTGGTGGGCGATGACGCTCAGAGCATTTACGGTTTCCGAGGGGCCGATATTGACAATATCCTGCATTTCCAACAGCAATATCCCGGCACGAAAGTCGTGAAGTTGGAGTGTAACTACCGTTCCACGCAGTGCATTGTGGAGGCTGCTAACAGCATCATCCGTCACAACGAGGGGCAGATACCCAAGAAGGTGTATGCAGCCGGTGAAAAGGGTGAGCGCATCGAGGTGTTCTCTGCCGACAGCGACCGACGGGAAGCGGCACAGGTGGCGCGGCGAATTGTCAACCTGCATGCCCGTCATGGGGTGCCGTTCAACGAAATGGCCATCCTCTATCGTACCAACGCTCAAAGCCGTTCGTTCGAGGAGATGCTTCGCTCGTCGAGCATACCTTATCGCGTCTATGGCGGACTGTCGTTCTACCAACGCAAGGAGGTGAAGGACCTGCTGGCCTACTTCCGACTGGTGGCCAATACGGACGATGAGGAGGCTTTTCGCCGTATCATCAATTACCCGGCGCGGGGCATCGGGCAGGTAACGCTGCAGAAGGTGAACAACGCTGCGGCGTTGGCCGGTGTGAGCATGTGGAGCGCGGCCTGCCATCCGGAACGTTACGGCGTGGAGCTGGGTGCGGCAGCAGCGGGCAAGTTGGCGGCATTTTGCAGCCTGGTGGAGTCGTTCCGCGAGGCGGCCCGGCAGCAGAGCGTGTTGCAGTTGGCCGTCACCATCCTGGAACAGTCGGGCATGGGGCGCGAACTGGCGGCAGATCGTAGCACGGAGGGGAAAGCAAGGCAGGAGAATATCGATGCACTCTTAGGAGCCATCAAAAATTTTGAGGACGAAATGTTGCGGAACGAAGGAACTGTTTCCGCAGGGTTGACCGACTTTTTGAGCACAGTGTCGTTGCTTACCGACACTGAAGGCGATGAAGATGACGAAGACCGCGTTTCGCTCATGACCATCCACGCGGCGAAAGGCTTGGAGTTCGACGCTGTGTTCGTTACGGGCATGGAGGACGACCTCTTTCCCAACGCCAATGCCAAGCTCTTCCCCCGCGAGATGGAGGAGGAGCGCCGGCTGTTCTATGTGGCGGTTACGCGGGCCCGTCGGCACTGCTTTCTCAGCTATGCCATGAGCCGTTTTCGCTACGGGGCATTGCAAGTGTCCGAAACCAGTCCTTTCTTGGAAGAGATAGACGACCAGTATTTGAAACGCAACGATGAACAAGCCCGAAGAGTGAGTGGCGGCAGCCGTCTGGGTTGGAGCGACACCCATGCTTGGGGCGGTTCGGAACGGGCGAATAATTTCGACGATTTCTTTGGCAGTCCGAGCGACGATGCGTTGCGCCACCCGTCGCCGGCTTCCGGTTACAGTCGCCGCCAAGGCGGATGGAACGACGGAACACCCATTCCCCGGCGCGTTGTGCCCCCCACACCGCCTGCCGGCTACAAACGCGCCGGCGTCAGCGCCAAACCCGTAGCGGGGAAGGCGAAGGCCGAGAGCGAGTCGGCATGGAAAATAGGCATGCGCATCGAACACGAACGTTTTGGGGTGGGTACGATTGTCGGAACCGAGGGAGAGGGCGACAGTGCCAAGGTGCGCGTGAGCTTCGACCAAGCCGGCGAGAAAAATCTCTTAGTGAAATTT
Source organism: Bacteroidales bacterium (assembly GCA_022773145.1). GTDB lineage: Bacteria > Bacteroidota > Bacteroidia > Bacteroidales > Bacteroidaceae > Alloprevotella. The sequence continues at coordinate 19,022 of JALEYW010000013.1, read as the reverse complement.
GCCAAGTTCCATGAATTGAAGTGATGTACTTCACTCCGAAAAATAACGATATCCCATGATTTCTGTCTGCATGGCTACATACAACGGCGAGCGTTACTTGCTGCCGCAGCTGGAGTCCATCCTCTCGCAACTGGGGGAGGAGGATGAGTTGATAGTGTCCGACGACGGTTCCACAGATGCCACTTTGTCATTGCTGGCGGGTTTGGGCGATTCCCGCATCCGCCTGTTTCACAACGAGCGACACGGTTTTGTACACAACTTTGAGAATGCGCTTTGTCAGGCCCGGGGCGAGTACATCTTCCTTTCCGATCAGGACGACCTGTGGCTGCCGCAGAAGGTAAGTACCTGCCTGAAGCTGTTGCAAAACTGTTTGTTGGTAACCCACAACGCCCGGCTGATTGACGGCGAGGGCAAGGATATGGGGCAGGACTTCTTTTCGCTTCACCGTTCCAAGGGTGGCTTTTGGCACAACCTGCTGCGCAACTCCCACGTGGGCTGTTGCATGGCGTTCCGGCGAGAGTTGTTGCAGCATGCCCTTCCCTTTCCCAAACAGCTCATCACCCACGACATCTGGCTTGGTTTGGTGGCTGAAAAAGTGGGCAAAACCTGCATGTATCCCTTGCCTTTAATCTGTTATCGCCGCCACCACGGCAACGTTTCCTCCACTTCTGAAAAATCCCGCCTCTCGGTCTGGCGTATGTTGCAGTACCGGTGGCACATGTTCCGCCATTGTCTGATGCGGTAGCAATACTTTCCTTGCGTAATCGGTGGCCAAAGAGAATGAGGTGATAAAGTGACTGTGTAACTCGGTTATCAGGTTCGGGGATATCATATTACAGTTTGAGCGAATGATATTCAAGCGTTACAACTGTAACTTTATAACTTCATAACCTTATATCTCATAACCTTAGCAATGACCTCATTACCTCATTTCTTATCACCTCAGTTATCACCTCATTGTTCCGTATTCCTTTTGCCGGAAGCGTTCCCCCTGGTTCTTATGCGATATAGTCGGGTCGGGGAGTGGCCCGGTGGAAGCGCGAAGTGGCCAGTTCCCAAGCTTTATAGAAATAGCGCAGTACCAGCAGGGCATAACAAGAGCGCACACCGTGGCGGCGGAGTGCGTGAAGGTGGTCGCGCATGATGGCCATGCGGCTGTGGAACGAAGCGTTGGAAGCACCGCCCGTGCGCATCGTTACGCAGTCGGTATGGACGTAGCGCGTGCGGATGCGGTGAACATAAAGCAAACGGAGCAACAGCTCAAAGTCGGCCGCTATTTTATATTGCGTGTCAAAAAAGCCATATTTCCGGTACACTTCCATGCGGCAGTAGAATGTGGGATGGGCCGGCATGAAGCCTAACCGCATGAGCCAAGGGCGGAACACAGCGGAACTGTAGTAGCGCACGGAGCGCGAAAGGTCGTTGTCGTCCACATAGTGTACGTCCGCATAGACCGCATCCGGCTTCTCGGGGGCGTTCTGCAAAGCATTCATCAGGCGCTCCACGGCATTGGCCCCGGACAGGAAATCGTCAGAGTTGAGAAAACCCGCCACATCGCCTGTAGCCATGCGCAGCCCCTTGTTCATGGCATCATAAATCCCCTTGTCACGTTCGCTGATGTACTTCAACCGCCCGTGAAACTGCGGTTCGTAGGCTTGGATGATGTCTACCGTGCCATCGGTCGAAGCACCGTCAACGATGATATACTCAATGTCATGATAAGTTTGTGCCAACACGCTTTGAATGGTATGAGGCAGTGTTTTGGCACTATTGAAAGTGGTGGTAATGATGCTTATCTTCATTCCTTGCGGTTTAGACGGCGTTCCGGAAACCGGAGGCGGAGCGCCGAGTGCTTTTATTCTTATTAGTACAAACGGACAAAACGGTGCAATATTGCATTCCTCCGATGAAAAATCGTGCGTGGCGACTTGCATATTTTTGAGTGGGGAAGGAGAAGAGTGGCACGGCTTTTGCATGTGTCGGAGACGGAACAAAAATAACCATCAAAACAACGTAGAAATGCAAAAAGGAAATATCGGAATTACCACAGAGAACATTTTCCCTGTCATCAAGAAGTTTCTTTACAGCGACCACGAGATTTTTCTCCGCGAGATAGTCAGCAACGCCGTTGATGCCACACAGAAGCTCAAGACCCTGGCCATGAAGGGCGACTTCAAGGGCGAGCTGGGCGAACTCAAGGTGCGCGTAAGCATTGACTCCGAGGCAAAAACACTGACCGTGAGCGACAACGGTATCGGTATGACCGCCGAGGAAATTGACAAGTATATTAACCAGATAGCCTTCTCCGGTGCCAACGACTTCCTGGAGAAATACAAAGAAGACGCTTCTGCCATTATCGGACATTTTGGCTTGGGATTTTATTCCTCCTTCATGGTGGCCGACCGCGTGGACATCGTTACCCGCAGCTACCGCGAAGATGCCGAAGCCGTGAAGTGGACCTGCGACGGTTCGCCCGCATTTGAAATTGACGCTTGCGAGAAAGCCGAACGCGGTACCGACATCGTGCTGCATATCTCCGACGACTGCAAGGAGTTCTTGGAAAAGAGCAAAATCAGCGAACTGCTCAACAAATACTGCCGCTTCCTGCCCGTGGAAATCGTCTTCGGCAAGAAAACCAAGTGGGAGGATGGCAAGCAGGTGGACACGGAGGAGGACAACGTGGTGAACGACACCACACCCCTTTGGACCAAAACGCCGGCCTCGCTCAAGGATGAGGACTACAAGGAGTTCTACCGCAAGCTCTACCCCATGGCCGACGAACCCCTCTTCTGGATCCACCTCAACGTGGACTATCCCTTCCACCTCACGGGTGTGCTCTATTTCCCGCGCATCAAGAACAACATTGACATCCACCGCAATAAAATCCAGCTCTACTGTAACCAGGTGTTCGTGACGGACCAGGTGGAGAACATCGTGCCCGACTTCCTCACCCTGCTCCACGGCGTGATCGACTCGCCCGACATTCCGCTGAACGTGAGCCGCAGCTACCTGCAGAGCGATGCCAACGTGAAGAAGATTTCTTCGTACATCACCAAGAAGGTGTCGGACCGACTGCAGTCCATCTTCAAGACAGACCGCAAGGACTTCGAGGCCAAGTGGGACGACCTGAAACTCTTTATTCACTACGGCATGCTGTCGCAGGAGGACTTCTATGACAAAGCCAAGGCTTATGCACTCTGCAAGGACGTGGAGGGAAAAGCCTTCACCTACGAAGAATACCGCGAACTCATCAAGGACGGACAGACCGACAAGGACGGTAACCTGATTTACCTCTACGCCACAAACAAGGAGGAACAGTACACTTACATCGAGGCCGCACGCGCCAAGGGCTACAGCGTATTGCTCTTCGACGGAGAACTGGACACCGCCATGGTGGGCCTACTGGAACAGAAATTAGAGAAGTGCCGCTTCAGCCGCGTGGACGGTGACGTGGTGGACCGCCTCATCCGCAAGGAGGACGACAAGGCCACGGGACTCTTGGAGGAGGAAACGCTTTCGCTCAACGGGGTGTTTACGGCCGAACTGCCCAAGCTCGACAAGGCGGAACTCCACGTGGAGGCCGCCTCGATGGGCGAGGAAGCCGCACCCGTGGTGATCACGCAAAGCGAGTATATGCGGCGCATGAAGGACATGAGCCGTTACCAACAGGGTATGTCGTTCTACGGCGAAATGCCTGATATGTACAACCTGGTGCTTAACGCCGATCACCGGCTGGTGAAGGAAGTGGTGGCCGACATGAAGGGCGCATTGGCCGAAAAACTCCAGCCCATCGAGAACGAACTCAAAGGACTGGCGGCACGCAAACAGGCCGTGGAGGAGTCGCAGAAGGACAAGAAGTATGAGGAGCTGACTGACGATGACAAGGCGCAGCTGAAGCAGGTGGAGGACGACATCGAGGCACAGCAGGAACAGCGTCGTGGCGTGTGGGCCGAATATGGCAAGCAAAACCCCGTCGTGGCACAGCTCATCGACTTGGCTCTGCTCCAGAACGGCCTGCTGCGCGGCGAGGCACTGAGCAAGTTCATCCGTCGTTCGGTGGATTTGATTAAGTAATGGAAGACAGTTTCCTATAGTTATACAACGAAGTTTGGGAGTTGATAAGTTTTGACGTCATTCCGTCTGTGTAAACACGGCCTCTGCCGGCAGCGGTTGAACTGTAAACTTTTCAATTCCCAAACGCTTATTTCTTCCTCAGTATGCTTATGAAACATCTATTCGTCTGCATCCTTCTTTCCGGCATGGCATGGATGGGGTGCGACAACCGGCAGGTCAAAGCCATGCAGCAGGAACCGACAATCGAAACACCGGCAGCCCCGGCAGCTGAGAAACCTGCGCCCGACGACGGCATCCTGCGCCAGACACGCTACACGGCGAAGGATTCGCTGCGCGTGGTGGAACTGTTGCGGGCGGAAACGGGGGCGAACGATGTGCTGTTCTATGCCCGCCGCTTTCTGGGCATCCCCTACGTGGGCGGCACGTTGGAGAAGGCCGATCCAGAACAGTTGGTGGTGAACTTGCGGCAGTTGGACTGCACCACGTTGGTCGAAACGGTGTGGGCATTGGCCATGACCCGGCGGCAGGGCGGCGACAGCTTTGCCGACTATTGCCGGAACCTGATGAGGCTGCGCTATCGCGGCGGACGGATGGACGGTTACTTGTCGCGCTTGCATTATTTCACTTGGTGGATGCACGACAATCTGCAGAAAAACGTGATGAGCGAGGTGCGCGACAACGAACACTTCACGGCAGTGATGAATGTGGAGAACCATTATATGTCGGCCCACCCGGACAAATATCCCTTCCTGAAGGCCCATCCCGAATGGGTGGACAGCATCGCCCGGATGGAGCGGCAGGCCAACGGCATCGACGGCACGTTCCTGCCGGCAGCCTTGACGGATTTGAAAAAAGAGCAACTCTCCGCTGTACACGACGGCGACCTCGTGGCCATCGTTACGCGGAAGGATGGGCTCGACTATTCCCACTTGGGATTTGCCGTGTGGGGAAAGGACGGACGGCTGCATTTGCTCAATGCCTCGTCCATCCATCACAAAGTGGTGGAAGAGCCGAAAACGCTGCGGCAGTATCTGCGCGAACACCCTTCGTCCATCGGTATCCGCCTGTTCCGTTTGCAATGACAGCCGCAGGCGTGGGCGGAACAACCATAAGCATTGCGGGAAAAAGCATAAGCATGGCTGGAGAAGTTATAGATATTGCAAGAACAGTTTAAACCATAAAAAAACAAGCGCGGCTCAAGGTCTGCGCTTGTTTTTCTTTTTGTGTCCCCAAAGGTGGAAGAAACCGTTGAAGCGGCGGAAGAGCTTGTAGCCCATCATCACGCCATCGTAAACGGCTACAGCGCGTTCGGCTTGGTTGACCCACATCTGCACCTTGCTTTCCGATTCGGAAGGCGGGGCGAAGAGCAACTGCCATTTCTTGGCAATGGATGCTCGGTTCTTGTCTAATTTCTTGTGCAACACGTTCAGGCGTGCCTGAAGCATTTCCGGTGTGTAAGTTTGGTTCGAGTTCATGACGGAGCGTAGATGGGGTTTGTACAGAGCGGGATGTGGTTTGTAGGGCAGGAGGATGTAGCTTGTACAGAACGGGGCTTGGTTTGAAAGCACGTGGCTGTGGTTCCGAAAACCATGCCTAATATTATAAGGCGGCGTCCTCCTCTTCGTGGGCCTCCGGCTCTTCGGGCTGCGAAGGCTCGCCCAGGAACAGCTGAGCCAGGAAATGGGTGATGGGGACTTCAATCCATTGTTTCCGACGCACAAATATCAGGCAGGCCATGGCCAGGTAACACGCCACCACAATGGCGTAGCCCGCCGCCTCGTGGTGCAGCCATTCGCCGAGAGCCGCTGCCGCCATCATCGATACGAACCACAAGGCCAATGCGCCGAACATGAAAATGATGATGCTCAGGGCAACGGCCGTCAGCAGTTTTGACAACTTGCTTACGGCATCCACTTTGAAATACTCCAAACGCAGGTCAACGTGTTGGTGAAGGTCGGCAATCAACTGCCCGATGGTTTCAATGTTCTTGTCTGACGAAAACACGGTAATGGTTTGTTAGAGTGAGAAAAACGGATGTTTTGCCCTGGCGGCAAGGAGCTGACGCGCCGGTAGCAGGCTGGGCAAAACAAAAAAGGCAAACCGACAAATCACCATGAGGCAGGCTTGTCGGTTTGCCGGGAAGGCTGATTATTCAGCGGGCTGGAGTTCGTCGGCGATGTCGTCAACGAGGCTTTCCATTTCCTTGCGGTTGAGCTTGATGCCGCGTTTGCGGATAGCTTCGGCAATTCTTTCGCGCGTGTCCGTACCCTTTTCAGGAGCAAAAAGGATACCACAGGCTGCTCCTACGGCAGCACCGCCCAAGAAAGCAGCTAAGATGCTAAGTCCTTTCATAGTGGTAATCATTTAGGGGTTAATAATGTTGTTCAGGCTTCAAAAGTACGTTTTTTCTTCATTCAGGTGCAAAAATGTACCGTTATTTTTCCTTTATACCTATATAAAGTTGTCATTTAATCATGTTTAACAAGAAAATATGTTTAAGGCGTGCAATGCTTTTGTAGTTTTGTAACGGTTTTTGCCCGAAGTCCGCTTGTGGGTGGTCGTTCGGTTGATGCAAAGCCTTTTGTGTAACTTGATTATTCATTATTCAAATCATATTTTATCTCATGAAAAAGAATTTGGTTTTGACATTGGGCTTGTGCGCCGTTGTGATGTTTACGGGTTGTAAATCGCGCGAGAGCGCATATCGCCAGGCTTACGAGCAGGCAATGGCTCAGGATAATACCCGACAGAATGAACAGCAAGTGGTGCAGGAACAGACGAATGTGGCTGTTACTCCCGTAACGCCGCCTGTAACAACTCCCCCGGCCACCACGACGACAGTGGTAACGGAAGACCATAGCGATGTGCGTGAAATCCAGGGTGAGATGGCAGTAGTGAGCGGCTCGGCACTGAAGACTTACAGCGTGGTGGTGGGCAGCTTCATCACCCAGGCCAATGCCGAAGGTCTCAAGGCTCGCTTGCAGGGTGAGGGATATGATGCCCGCGTAGTGAAGACCAACGAAACGATTAACGGACAAACAGGTTGGTACCGCGTGGTGGCTTCGTCGTATGACGACAAGGCTTCGGCAGTACAGTCGCGCAACTCCTTGAAGCAGACATATCCCGCTGCGTGGTTGCTCTACAGAAAATAATAGTTTCTCCGCGGCTTAGGTTACAAGGTCTCTGGTTGTGAGGTTATAAAGTTGCTGCCGACCGATTGAAACTCGTTCGTTCAGGTGGAAAGTTTATAATCTTGTAACCACAGACCTCGTAACTTGTTGTTTTTTTACTCCTTATATATACTGCATCCTTGGAACAGAAGAATTTTCTTTTAGGACAAACTCCTGATGAATTGGGCGAGATGTGCCTGAGCATAGGGCTGCAAAAGTTTGTCGGAAAGCAATTGGCAGATTGGATATACCGTAAGCGTGTCTTCGACTTTGATGAGATGAAGAACATCAGCAAGGCAGCGCGTGCGGTTTTGCAGGAGCATTGTGTTGTTGGGTGCAGTAGTCCGGTGCGTGAACAGCGGTCCGTTGATGGAACGGCCAAATATTTATACGCCACGGCAGACGGACATTTCATAGAAACCGTTTACATCCCCGATGGCGAGCGAGCCACTTTGTGTGTCAGTAGTCAAGTGGGGTGTAAGATGGGGTGCGCTTTCTGTATGACAGGGCGTCAGGGCTTTGCAGCCTCCTTGTCGGCAACAGATATCTTAAATCAGATTTACTCCTTGCCCGAGATGGAAACGCTGACCAACGTGGTGTTCATGGGGCAGGGGGAGCCGTTCGACAACTTGGATGCCGTGTTGCGCGCAATCCAAGTGTTGACCGCTACGTGGGGACGGGGCTGGAGTGCCAAGCGCATCACGGTGTCGAGTGTGGGGCTGGCTAAAGGCTTGACGCGCTTCTTGGAAGAAAGCCAATGCCATTTGGCCATCAGTCTTCACCATCCCATTCCGGCAGAGCGCGCCCGGTTGATGCCGGCCGAAAGAGCCTTTGGTATAGAAGACGTGGTGCGCGTGTTGCAGCAGTACGATTTTTGTCGGCGGCGCACATCGGGACCTCGACCTACAGAGGGAGCACGTCAGCGGCGCTTGTCGTTTGAATATATCGTGTTTGCCGGAATCAATGATACGAAGCAACATGCCGATGCGTTGTTGAAATTATTGCGTCCTTTGGATTGCAGGGTCAATCTTATCCGCTTTCATGATATACCCGACACTCCGTTGCGAGGAGTCGACGAAGAGCGGATGCGGGAGTTTCGTGATTATCTCACGGCGCATGGCCTTTTTACCACCCTGCGAGCTTCGCGGGGACAGGATATTTTTGCGGCTTGCGGCCTGCTCAGTACAGCTGAACAGGAGGCGCGAGCCACATCTGTTTAACGATATTTCCCTATCATGTCAACCAACAATTCGACAGTAGAAAATAACCCGAATGCCGAAGTGTACGGCCGGTCGGTGCGAGTGGGTATAACCCAAGGCGATACCAACGGAGTGGGATTGGAAGTCATACTCAAAGCCTTTTCTGATTCCATGATGCTTGAACTCTGTACGCCGGTGGTTTATGGCAATGCCAAAGTGGCAGCCTATCACAGCAAGACCATGGGGCTGAATGTTCCTTTACGTCTGATAGCTTCGGCAGAAGATGCTGTCATGGGGCAGTTTAATTTTGTCAACTGCTCCGATGCAGAAGTTAAAGTGGAGTATGGCGTACAGAGTGCGGAAGCCGGTCATGCCGCCTTCCTCTCTTTGGAGCAAGCAGTTCAGGACCTTCAGTCCGGACACATAGATGTCTTGGTTACGGCTCCTATTCAAAAAGCCGGTATTCAAAGTGCCAATTTCCGTTTCCCCGGTCATACGGAGTATCTTCAGGACCGGCTCGGAAGCACGAGTGGAGAACCTTTGATGATATTGTGCAATCCCCTGATGAGAGTGGCATTGGTAACTACCCACTTGCCCATCTCAGAAGTGGCCTTTGCCATTACGGAGGAGAGAGTGGTGCAAAAAGCCCGTATACTCTACGATTCTCTTTGCCGGGATTTCAACATATCTTCTCCCCGCATAGCCATTTTGGCTTTAAATCCCCATGCCGGCGACAGCGGTGTGATAGGCCATGAAGAAGAAGAAGTGTTGGTGCCCGCCATCAAATCGTTGGCTGATGCCGGACTACCCTGTTACGGACCTTTCCCGGCTGATGGTTTCTTCAATGCTGCCATGTACCGCCATTTCGATGCCGTTCTCGCCATGTACCATGACCAAGGACTGGCACCTTTTAAAGCCTTGTCCAACCATGACGGAGTGAATTTTACCGCCGGACTTCCCTTTGTGCGTACGTCGCCCGACCATGGTACAGCCTACGATATAGCAGGAAAGAATTTGGCCGATGCTCAGTCGTTTCGTCAGGCCGTCTTCTCGGCCATTGACATTTGGCGCAACCGTCAGGCATACGATGAGGCACATGCCAATCCATTGCCCAAAATCTATCAGGACAGAAAAGAAAAATAGGCAGGCAGCCGGCATGGAGAGAGAAAAACTGCAACAGATGCAGGGCTTCCTCGTGCCGGCCGTCTGTTTCTTACAGCACCAACCCTAAGTATCATTATTCATGAAGTTTGCCATCATTGCAGCCGGCGAAGGCTCACGGTTGCAACAAGAGGGTATAGCGTTACCCAAACCCCTGGTCCGTGTGGGGGGTGAGGCCATGATTGACCGCCTCATTCGCATTTTCCGATCCAATCGGGCCGAAGAAATAGTGATTATAGTCAACACACTCAATCCGCTCACGGAGCAACATCTCCGGCAGTTGCAACAGCAAGGCTTGGCCGACGATGTGCGCCTTGTGGTAAAGAGCACGCCCAGCTCCATGCACAGTTTTGCCGAGTTGGCTCCCCATTTGGAAAACGGGCCTTTCTGCCTTACAACGGTCGATACCATTTTCCGGGAAGAAGAGTTTTCCCGCTATATCCGCCATTTCCAGGAAAGTGGGGCAGATGGATGTATGGCCGTAACGGATTATATAGACGATGAACGTCCGCTCTATGTGGCCACAGATGATACTTTGAGCATAACAGGCTTTTATGATACTGCTGAGCACTGCAAGTATATCTCCGGTGGCATCTATTGTTTACGCCCTTCAGCTCTTGACATCTTGTATCGCTGCTTGAGTGAAGGACAGAGCAGGATGCGCAATTTCCAACGTGCCCTGGTTGCCGGCGGCATGCAGTTGGAGGCGTGCCCGTTCACCAAAATTTTTGATGTTGACCATGCCGCCGACATAGCCAAGGCTGATGCTTTTTTGGCTGCGGCTCAATAAAGACGTTTTACATGCTGACCATATTGGGCATAAGCCGTTCTCCGCAATTCAGCCCCAACTCTGTTGATCGCGATGCTGCCATTTTTGCAGCCGTTTCGTCGCGGCTTCGTCGTGCAGGGCATGAAGTGTATGTTATCACGGAAGACCTTTATATAACTGTCGACCTGTCAGAATTCGACCTCGTGTTCTCCATGGCCCGCAGCACTTTTGTGCTGGAAGCCTTGGAAGAAGCCGCTCGTTCAGGCAAGGTTTGTGTAGTGAACAATCCCACCGCCCTGCTTCAAGGAAACCGTTTGCACCTGATGCAAGCCTTCCAGGAAGCCGGACTGCCTCAGCCCGCTTTTGCTCGCCTGCTACTCAATCAGGACGTGGATTTTCTTCCACTTCCTCCTCCGATTACTTATCCCGTATGGCTCAAGCGGGCTGATGCTTGTGCACAGTCGGCTGCCGATGTGCAGTATGCACCCAACGAACAAGCCGTTCGTGAAGTGGTGGGAAAGCTGAGTGCGCAAGGAGTGGCCGAAGTGCTTGCCGTTTCCCATGTGCCAGGCGATTTAATCAAATTCTATGGCGTTCAAGGCACCGATTTCTTTCATTACAGTTACCCCACGGAAGGAGATAACTTCAGCAAATTTGGCCTGGAGGCACACAACGGTAGTCCCAGCCATTATGCCGTTTCTGTGGAAGCGCTGAAAGCCTTGGCCGATTGTGCAGCCGAAGTGTCCGGTTTCACCATCTATGGTGGAGATGCCATAGTCAGTGCCGATGGACGCATTTGGCTGATAGATTTTAATGATTGGCCCAGCTTCTCATCTTGTCGCCGCCAGGCGGCAACTGCCATTGCCGCCCGCCTGACGGCGTGTCTGCAACAGGCTTGAACGGCCTGTTCGTGCGCCGTTGCATCCCATCTCGTCCAATCCGTTTTTCCCGATAACAAGTAGCAAAACGTATTATTCCTCCTCATTCATGTCCGACTCAACTCCCCAACTTCAATCCACCTTTAAGTCAGCCGACACCGAAGAATGGCTTGATATTCATTTCACCCGTCCCCTCGGTTTGTTGTGGGCACGTTTCTTCAATCATTTCAATGTTCATCCCAATGTTGTAACGGTGATAAGCATCTTCTTGGGTGCTGCAGCCGGTGTTTGTTTCTACTTCTCTGAGATGGGTTACACCCTTTTGGGCATATTCCTCTTGGTCTGGGCCAATCTCTACGACAGTGCCGACGGACAGCTGGCTCGAATGACCGGTAAGAAAACCCGTTGGGGACGCATTCTCGACGGTTTTGCCGGCGATGTATGGTTCTTCTTTATCTATGCTGCCATTTGTTTGCGTTTGCAGTCGGAATACATTCCCGGAACCCGGGTAGAGTGGGGCCTTTACATTTGGTTGTTGGCCGCATTCTCGGGTTTTATCTGTCATGGCAAGCAATGTCAGTTGGCCGACTATTATCGCAACATTCACCTCTTTTTCCTGAAAGGCCGGCAAGGCAGCGAGCTCGACAGCTATGAAAAACTGCGGGTGGAGTTGCGCTCACTGAGTTGGAAAAAAGACGGCATGTGGATGGTCTTTCTCTATTTCTATGGAAACTACACCCACTCGCAGGAGAAAATGACCCCTTCGTTCCAGCGGTTTCGTGCCTGGCTCAAACAGACCTATGCCGGGGGCGTTCTTCCCGACTCCTTGCGTAGCGAGTTTCGTGCCGGCAGTCTGCCCCTCATGAAGTATGCCAACATCCTCACGTTCAATACCCGTGCCATTGTGCTTTACCTCTCCCTTTTGGTCGGTGAGCCTTGGCTTTATCTTGTGTTCGAGGTAACGGTGATGAACATCCTTTTCCTATATATGCGCCATCGCCATGAACAGTTGTGTCGGCGGCTCACGGGCAAGCAATTCAATGCTTGAACCCTCCGAAAGGCCATGAAACAGAACGTGACGAGGTTAGAAATCGCCAGGTGGACACCCCGCAACCGCCTGAAAGAGGCTGTTAGCCGTTGATGTTAACTTCACCGCTTACAGTTGGTGGGTGTACCCTCCGACTTTCATTCCTGTGGAAGGCCCTCATCACCTCATCATCCCTATTTTTTTCTCCCATTCCTCATGAAACCTCTTTATCGCAACCTTTTCTTGCTATTTGGTGTGGCGGCCATCATCGTCATGCTGTGTACCTTCGATGTGGACTATTCCCAGCTGGTACAAAATCTGGGTCGAGCCGGTCTGTACCTGCCCGCAGTGGTTGGTGTTTGGGTAATCGTTTACGCCTTCAATGCTTGGGCATTTCAGTTAATAGTCAATAGCGGCATACATAGTAAGCATCTCAGTTTTCGCCATGCTTACAAACTCACCGTGTCGGGTTTTGCCTTCAGTTACACCACTCCGTTTGGCTTTGGTGGCGGCCCTTATCGCGTGATGGAGCTCAGTGCCCATATCGGTGTACCTCGTGCCATGTCGTCAGTGGTGCTCTATTCCATGATGCACATTCTTTCGCACATTTGTTTGTGGAGTTCTGCCGCAGTGCTTTTTGCACTGGTTTATACAGAGAAGATGAACCCTTTCCTTTGGGGCTTGTTCGGTGTTTTTGTCTTTGTGGTCATTCTTGTGTTGGCTCTTTTTCGCCTGTGTTATCGGCGTGGAGTCATCGTCCGCCTGTTTCAGCCATTGCTCCATCTTCCCTACATCAAGCGGTGGGCCCGCAAGTTTTATGCGGCGCGGCTTGCCGATATGCAGAAAGTAGATGCCGGCGTAGCCTATCTTCATTCCCAGCCCCGTGCCTTTTGGCTATCTCTGCTTTGGGAATATGTGGCTCGTGTGGTCAATGCTTTTGAATATTATTTCATACTTCTCTCCTTGGGCGTAAACCTCACTTTTGTGGATGCCATCCTTGTGCTTGCCTTCTCTTCTCTCATCGGCAACATCCTTTTCTTCCTTCCCATGCAACTTGGAGCTCGCGAGGGAGGACTTTCCTTGATTGTACGGATATTAGGACTCAGCGCACCGGGTATAGGCATCTTTACCAGTCTTTACACCCGTGTACGCGAATTAGTGTGGATATTTATTGGTGTCAGCTTAGTCAAAGTGGGCAACAAGCACATTATGCAAAGCAAAACTGACTCATAACGGTTTTCCGGCTTCTCTTGTAAAGAGGTCCTGAGAAAAAGTTTAGACGATGAGAAGGTTACGTACTCTGAACGTCTGTTTGGCATAAGCAAGATGGATAGCCTGCAGACGAAAAATGTGATTTTGCACAAAAAAAGTACGTAGGGACTTTTGGGGCTTGTATGAAACGAAGCATTCTTACAAGCGAAATTATCAATTAAATGGAATAAATTGTTTAAACACAATAGTTATCCCTCCATGCCACAAGCATTGTTATTCGATTATGGCGGCACCCTCGATACCGCCGCCCGTCATTGGGCACATGTCCTCCGCGAAGGTTATCAATCTACCGGCTACAAAGTCAGCGAAGAGGCATTTCGCCAGGCTTATGTCTATGCCGAACGTCTGTTGGCCCGTGAGCCCCACATCCGGCCGTCAGATGATTTTCGCACCTTGTTATATAAAAAAATAAACATCGAAGTCCGCCAGTTGGTAGAGGCTGATGGATTGTCATTCCCCACAGCTGCTGCACAGGAAGATGCCGTGCATGCCATCACCGACTATTGCAATGCCTATGCAGCCCGCCATGCCGCGCTTTCAGCCCGCGTGTTGACTACGTTGCGTAGCCGTTACAAGCTCATCCTTGTTTCCAATTTTTACGGCAACCTGCATGCCGTGTTGCAAGCTTACGGATTGGAGAACTATTTCGATGAAGTGATAGAAAGTGCGGTGGTTGGTGTGCGCAAACCCGATCCGGCCATTTGGCAAATGGGTGTGGAAGCGGCTGGCTGTCCTGCTGCCTGCTGTGTGGCAGTGGGCGATAGTTTCACCAAGGATATTCTGCCGGCTCGCGCCGCAGGGTGTGAAACCGTATGGTTCAAGGGCGAAGAGTGGGAACCGACTGAACGCGATGAAACCATCCCAACCCATGTCATCACGCAGCTGGAAGATTTGTTGAAATGGTATTAGCTCTTTTTGTTTAAGCAGCCCACACCACAAGAGCGGATTTACTCACCTGTGCTTTCCAACCTTGCCAGATTGTGCAAGATAGAATGTCGTCCTTTGTGGAAACCGATGCACAAGCAGCCGGTCTATGCCGATGCGCCGGTCTATACCAACGGTGTGGAGGAAGCGTTGTTCAAGGTAGGCTTCTGTCTGCCCGCCGGTCCGTATGTGTCGGATGCCGATGTGCATTACATTGTGGAGAGCATTCAAGAAGCTATTGAAAAATGAGAATACTGTTTGAGGTAGTCACGGTAGCCGCACCGAGTAACGTTAAACCGCTTAACCTTATTCCTCGTAACTTCCGAAATAATAATATGATAAACGCATAACCTCCCAATCTCCCGACCTTCAAACTGATATTCCAGCGTAGGGAAGAGCTTGCCGCGGAACGTTTCGCGAAGTCTGTCAGATGTAAATAACGGACTTTCACGAACGTTTCGCGGCAAGTTTCGTTTGTGCCTGTCCTACATTGGATGTTGCTAAATTGGTCGTTTCTAAAAAATACGCTAATTTTGCGACCGCTACGCCGTATACCTTTCAATCACTCCGCAGAAGCGGGCGGTATCAGGTGTAGCATGGAACAGATTATTTAACTCAATACACTTATGAATATTTCATACAAATGGCTCAAAGAATATGTAGACTTTGACCTCACGCCGAACGAGGTGGCCGAAGCACTTACCAGCATCGGTCTTGAAGTGGGCAGTGTGGAAGAGGTGCAGGCCATCAAGGGCGGACTGGAAGGTTTGGTTGTTGGTCATGTGCTTACTTGCGAGCCGCATCCTAACAGCGACCACATGCACGTGTGCACCGTCGACTTGGGACAGGGCGATCCTTCGCAGATTGTGTGTGGTGCTCCGAATGTGGCTGCCGGCCAAAAGGTCATTGTGGCTACGTTGGGAACCAAACTTTATGGTGAAGGCGATGAATGCTTTACCATCAAGCGTTCCAAGTTGCGTGGTGTGGAAAGTTTGGGCATGATATGCGCTGAAGATGAGATTGGCGTTGGTACCAGCCACGATGGCATCATCGTGTTGCCCGCTGACACGCAAACGGGTATGAAGGCCGCCGAGTACTATGGTTTGGAGAGCGATTTTGTAATAGAAGTGGATATTACCCCCAACCGTGCCGATGCTTGTTCGCACTACGGTGTGGCTCGCGATCTTTATGCCTGGCTTGTACGTCAGGGAAAGACAACCGCTTTGCATCGGATGGACGTGTCAGGCTTTGCGGTGGACAATCACGATTTAGACATCGATATCGAAGTCCAGGCATCCGAGGCTTGTCCGCGTTACTGTGCCGTCACGGTAAAGGGGTGTGAAGTGAAGGAAAGTCCCCAATGGCTGAAGGAAAAACTTGAAACGATAGGCTTACGGCCCATCAACAACATCGTAGACATTACCAATTATGTCATGATGGCATACGGCCAACCGCTTCACTGCTTTGATGCCGACATGATTGAAGGCGGCAAAGTCGTGGTGCGCACATTGCCTGAAGGAACGCCTTTTGTTACGCTCGACGGAGTGGAACACAAACTTTCTGACCGTGATTTGGCCATCTGCAACACGCGCGAGCCCATGTGTATCGCCGGCGTGTTGGGTGGTCGCGGCTCCGGTACGTACGACACCACTTGCAACGTTTTGTTGGAGAGCGCGTATTTCAATCCCACGTGGATTCGCAAGAGTGCCCGTCGCCATGGCTTGAGCACCGATGCTTCCTTCCGTTTTGAACGTGGCGTCGACCCCGACGGACAGCTTTACGCGCTGAAGGTGGCTGCACTGTTGGTGAAGGAATTGGCCGGCGGCACCATCTCCATGGAGATCAAAGACATAGAGGCCGCAGCACTCAAAAAGCATTTTGAAGTTGAGCTGGACTACCAATATGTACATGATCTGATAGGCAAAGCATTGCCTGCTGAGGTCATCAAGGAAATTGTTTCTTCGTTGGAAATGCAAGTTTTGGAAGAAACGCCCCAAGGCCTCAAGCTTCAGGTTCCGGCTTATCGTGTAGACGTGCAGCGTCCTTGCGATGTCGTGGAGGACATCCTTCGCATCTATGGATATAATAATGTGGAAATTCCCACAGCTGTCAAGTCGAGCCTTACAATCAAGGGCGACGTCGACCGCAGCAACAAGTTGGAGAACTTGGTGGCAGAGCAGTTGGTTGGCGAAGGTTTCCGGGAAATCCTGAACAATTCGCTCACCAAAGAAGCTTACTACCAACCATTACGCGCCTATTCAGCCGACCGTCTGGTGCGTGTGCTCAACCCCCTCAGTTCCGACCTCAACGTGATGCGTCAAACCTTGCTCTTTGGCGGTTTGGAAAGCATTGCGCACAATGCCAACCGTAAGAATGGCAATTTGCGTTTCTTTGAGAGCGGCAACTGCTATTTCTTCGATGCTTCCCGCCGCACACCCGACCACACGTTGTCGGCCTATTCCGAGGCGCAGTACATGGGCTTGTGGCTCACCGGCAAACAGGTAGAAGGTTCGTGGGCCCATCCCGATGAGGCCACTTCAGTTTACCAGCTCAAAGCCTACGTGGCCAATGTACTGAAACGTGTAGGAATGGAGTTGGGCGGTTTGCTCATCGAAGCCGGCGAAAACGACATCTTTGCCAAGAGCCTCCGCATTGCCGACCGCAACGGTAAGGTGCTTGTGGAGCTGGGCCTCGTGTCGAAAGCTTTGTGTGTTGCACAGGGCATTGAGCAAGAGGTTTACTACGCAGAAATCAACTGGACTTTGCTCATGAAACGGGTGAAGAAAAACCATGTTTCCTTCAAGGAAATCTCCAAGTTCCCCGCCGTGAGCCGCGACCTCGCCCTCTTGGTCGACAAGAGCGTAGAGTTTGCCCAAATAGAGCAGATAGCCTATGCTTCCGAGAAGAAATTGCTCAAGCGCGTCGAGTTGTTCGACGTTTACGAAGGCAAAAATCTGGAGTCCGGCAAGAAGAGCTACGCCGTTAACTTCGTGTTGCAGGACGATGCCAAGACCATGAACGACAAGCAGACAGATGCCGTCATGAAGAAAATCATAGCCAATCTTGAAAAGCAGTTGGACGCCAAGTTGCGCTAATTGTTTTCATTCACGAAAATCAATCATCAACAAAACTCAATAATACAATGGGAAGAGCTTTTGAATATAGAAAAGCAGCAAAGATGAAACGGTGGGGACACATGGCCCGCACCTTTACCAAACTTGGAAAACAGATTGCCGTAGCTGTTAAGGCCGGCGGTCCTGAGCCTGAAAACAACCCCACGCTGCGTGCCATCATTGCCACCTGCAAGCGCGAAAATATGCCCAAGGACAACATTGAGCGTGCCATCAAAAACGCCATGGGCAAGGACCAGAGTGAATACAAAACGATGACTTACGAAGGTTACGGCCCTCATGGTGTGGCCATCTTCGTTGATACCCTTACCGACAACGCCACCCGTACCGTGGGCGACGTGCGTTCCGTGTTCAACAAGTTCAATGGTAACTTGGGCACCATGGGTTCTTTGGCCTATCTCTTCGACCACAAGTGCGTGTTTACTTTCAAAAAGACTGACGGCTTGGATATGGACGAGATGATTCTCGTTCTCATTGATTTTGGGGTAGAGGACGAGTATGATGAGGACGAAGAAGAAGGTAGCATCACCCTGTATGGTGATCCCAAGTGTTTCGGACAAATTCAGAAGCACTTAGAGGAAAACGGCTTCGAGGTGATTGGTGCCGAGTTCACCTACATTCCCAACGACCTCAAGGATGTTACTCCCGAGGAGCGTGAAAGCATTGACAAGATGGTAGAGCGTTTGGAAGAGTTCGACGATGTCCAAACTGTCTACACCAATATGAAGCCGGCCGAGGATTAATCCTTCGGAAGGCTGTTTGAAGGCAAAACGATTGACGAGCCTGCCGAAAGCGAATGCCCTGTGCTATCAGTTCGGCAGGCTCGTTCGTCTTTATCCTGCTTATTTTGCCTGTTCGCGGTATTCCTTTGCTTTGATTTGCGTTTCGTAAATCAATGCGCCTGTCTGCTGCGAACGGTAAACATAGCGGAATGTAATTCCTTCATTCTTCAGGTTGATGTAGTTCACGTCTGCCACGAGTTCGTGGAGCAACAATTGGTGTAGCAGTTCCGTCCGTTCGCGTATGGCCGTTTCGTTTTCCGGTGCCAGCGAGTACCACAGTGTATACACCCTTTCGTTCGGTGCGTACGTCGTGCTGTCTAATTGTGTGCCCGGTTCCGGTTCTTGCGGACAATGGTTTTCTGTAAAATCCCGTGCTTCTCTTTGCAGGCGTTTGTCAAAACTTTCTTGACAAGCCGTCAGGCTTAGGAAAGCAGAGAGAATGGCAACTGTTGCCGAAGCGATAGATCTCATAAAGATAAACAGTAAGTAGGTTCGTTGGTGCAAAGATAGTGCAAGGCGAGTGCAATAAGCTTGCTTAGATTGTCGAGCCGCCGCCTATCTTATGCAAAGATAGTGCAAGGCGAGTGCAATAAGCTTGCTTAGATTGTCGAGCCGCCGCCTATCTTATGCAAAGA